>DASYLM010000178.1:0-30670 GCA_036009565.1 Pseudonocardia sp.
GGCCTGACCGAGGGCCAGCCCATCCAGCTGCCCCAGGCAACCGTCTCCGGCAGCCCCAGTGGCGGTACCGGCGGCGGCGGTGGAGGCCGCGGCGGCGGCTGATCGCCACCCACGCGCAACCCAGCGCTGGCCCGCGCCCGTCGAGAAAGTTCGACAGGCGCGGGCCAGCGCTTCTGTCTGGTCCGGCGGGGTCAGGAGCGGCGGTTCACCCGGAGCTCGAAGATGCCGGGTACGTGCCACTCCGAGGAGCGCATCACCGGCGCACCCACCTCGGAGTAGTCGGTCTCCTCGATCCGCTGCAGCGGGGCGCCTCGGGAGACGCCGAGAAGCTTCGCCAACCGGGCGTTCGCGATCACCGGGGTGAGCACGGCGGTCGCGGTCCGCACCGGTGAGCCGACGCTCGCGAGCAGCTCGTAGAGCGGGGTGGTCAGCGCGGGTGCCGGGACATCGGTCAGCAGCACCTCGGAGATGCGGTCCAGCGAGTAGACGACGGGGCGGTCGTCGGCGGTACGGAGCCGCTCGACCTCCCGGAGCGCCTCGCCCGGGGCCAGGTTCAGCTCGGCGCACTCCTCCTCGGTGGCCGGGCGGGTCTGCTGGGACAGCACCCGCAGCCCGGGCCTCATCCCGGCTTCGCGGATCATCCGGGTGTAGCTCAGGGTGGCGTCCAGGGCGTGCTGACGGGTCGGCAGCGAGGTGACGTAGGTGCCGCTGCCGTGCCGGCGCACCAGGTAGCCGCCCTCGACGAGTGCGCCGACCGCCTCCCGGACGGTCGCCCTGCTGACCTGGAACCGCTCGGCGAGCAGCTGCTCGTTGGGCAGCTTGCTCCCGGCCGGCGCGGCGCCCTCGAGCAGATCGGTCAGCAGGCCGTCCCGCACCTGCTCCAGCCGGCTGTTACCCACGGGCATCGGGACGTAGACCTTCCGTACTGATCGGCCTGATCGGCATGGCGAGCTCCGGACGCGGCTACCGTACCCGGCCCGGTCGGCGGGCTCCGTCGGAGATCGTCAGACCGACTCGGCGATCGCGAGAACCTCGCGGACCTGGGCGGCCACGTCCGGCGCGCCGGGGAGCTGGCCGTCGAAGATCGCGCTGCCGATGGTGAACCCCCAGGCGCCGGCCTCGGCGAGGGTGCGGATCTGGTCGGCGGAGGTGACCGAACCGGCGGCGATCACCGGCCCGGCCGACGCGGCGACGACGGCCTTGGTCAGTTCCGCGATGTCCGCGCCGGCGTGCCGGTAGGCGAGCAGGTCGACGCCGTAGACACCGGGGGTGCCGGTCAGGGCCGCCGCGCTCGCCGCGATCTCGTCGACCGTGCCCTCGAGCACGCTGGGGTGCCCGACCACCCGGCCGGGGAACGGGCAGTACCTGATCGCCGTACCGCGCAGCAGCGGCACCACCGCGTCCGGGTTCGTGCCGCCGAGCACCCAGTCGACGCCGGCCGCGATCGCCGCCTCCACCGAGGCCACCTCCGCCGCCCGGCTCACCGAGACGACCTCGAGCATGGTGGTGAAACCGGCAGCGTGCGCCGCCTCGTTGATCTCCTTCTGGCGCTCCGGGGTAGCTCCGACGTCCTTGAAGCCCAGGTAGCGCAGGCCACTGGAGGCGAGCTGATCGACGTAGTCCACGGCGTCCGGCACGGTGCTGTCGTGGTGCGTCAGCATGAAAACGAAATTGATCACGGTGCTGATCTCCTCGGGATCACGTCGGCCAGCGTCGCGATGACGTAGTCGGGGTGGATGTCGAAGTCGGCCAGGTCGGGCAGTCGGGTGGCACCGGTCAGCACGAGCACGCCGGCCATCCCGAGCTGTTGGCCCATGGCGATGTCGGTGGCGATCCGGTCGCCGACCATGGCGGCCCGCTCCGGTGCGACGCCGAGGCGGTCCAGGACCGCCGCACCCATGTGCCGGCTCGGCTTGCCGACGACCGCCTCGGCGGCGCGCCCGGTACACGCCTCCAGCGCGGCGAGCATGGCGGCGCAGTCGGGCAGCCCGCCGTCGGCGGTGGGGCAGTAGGGGTCGGGGTTCGTGGCCACGATGGCCGCGCCGTTGCGCACCGCGCGGAACCCGGCGAGCAGCTTGGCGTAGTCGAAGGTGCGGTCGAAGGACACCACGACGACCTCGGCCTGGTGCGGGTCCGCCACCACGTCGAACCCGGCGTCCCGGCAGAGCTGGTCGACCAGCGGCTCGGCGACCGTGAGCAGGCGCGCCGCCGGGTGCTCGGTGCGCAGGTAGCGCAGCAGCGAGTCGAGCGCGGTGACCACGTCCTCGACACCGGTCGCGACGCCGAGCGCACTGAGCTTCGCCGCGTAGTCGTGCGCCGTCTCCAGCGGCTTGTTGGTCGCGAAGACCACGTGCGCGCCGCTGGCCCGCATCAGCCGGATGGCCTCGGCCGCCCCGGGCAGGATCTCGTTGTCGACGTAGACCGTCCCGTCGAGATCCAGGCCGTAGCCGTCGAACAAACACTCGGGTCGCCTGAGTACGGCGGCCGGCGGCACGGTCCTCACCTGAGTAGCCGCTGCGTCCCGTGCAGCACGTCAACGACGTCCTCGCCGGTCCACAGGCCGGTGATCTCGGCGAGGTCGACCACGGTGAACCGGTCGCGCATCAGGTGGCAGTTCGCGACGGCCCAGCTGACCGTGCCGGGTACGGGGGCCGGTTCGAGCTCGGCGAACCGGCTCGCCGCGCCGGCGGCCCGCAGCGTGCCGGCGATCGTCTCCGGTGCGGTCAGCAGGTCGGCGGCGACCGGGTCGTGGCTGGCCCAGCCGTCGCAGAGCCGCTGCAGGCTGTCCCGGTGCCCGTTGATCCAGGTGAGCTTGCGCCGGTAGGCGGTCCAGCACTCCCGCGCGGTGGCGCCGTCCTCGTCGAGCGGCGCGAATGCGGCGGACACCCGCTGCCGCAGCTGCACCTCGTCCAGCGGGCGCACCACGAGGCGGGAGCCGGTGAGGCGGGCGCGGACCCGGTGCCAGATCGCGGCGGCGACCACGCTGGCCACGCCGACCTGGGACCCGTGCGAGGCGGCGGCGGTGTGGTGCGCACCGGCGTGCATGTCGAGCAGGTGGCTGATGGTGTGTTCGGCGCCCGAGGACGGCGACGTGCGGCCCGCGAGCCCCATGGCCAGACCGCCCCGGGTCAGCGCGGCGGCCAGGGCGACCACCGCGCCCGGGTCGCCCCGGCGCAGGCCCTCGGCGGCGCCCAGCAGCTCCGTGGTGCCGTGCCGCAGTACCCGGACGACCGTGGGGGAGTAGGAGGCGTCGAACCCGGCGGCGGCGGCGAGGTACCAGTCCGCCGCGGCGGTGAACATGGAGAGCTGGTCACCGAGCCCCGAGCTGGTCATCGCCCTCGGCGCGGCGGCGACGATGCCGGAGTCGATCACCACCGCCTCCGGCCAGCGGCTCGGCGTGGTGCGCTTCGTGCCGTTGAGCAGCAGCACCGACTGGTCGTCGGCGAACCCGTTGACGCTCGCCGCGGTCTGCACGACGACGTGCACCAGGCCGAGCCGGTGCGCGGCCACCTTGCCGATGTCGGCCAGCGTGCCGGAACCCACGCTGACCAGGCTCCCCGGCATCACCGCCTTCACCCCGGCGACGGCGTCCTCGACGGTGCGCTCGTCGGCGTGCACGATGCCGGCGCCGGCCGGGTGCAGCCGTACCGGGACGGGCCGGTAGCGCGGGGCCAGCGCGTCGTGCACGACGTCGACGACGTCACCGCCCCCCGGGCCGGCGCTCTTCGGCACCGGGTCGGTCAGCACCGCGACGATGCTGCCGCCCGGAACGCCGAGGCGACGCAGCACGTCGGCGAGGGTCCGGGCCGCGGCCGCCCCCCGGATCACCTCGCGCAGGCCGATCGGGTGGAGCCCCGCCCCGTCCGGAGCGTCCCGGGCGATGGCTCTGACCTCGTCCAGCGTGTCGATCGTGATGTCCTGCTCCCCGCTCAACTCAGTGTCTCCTCGACCTTGTCGAAGAGAGTCCGGTACGTGCCGTAGGCGTCGTCGTAGATCGCGTGGGTGCGCGGGTCCGGCAGGTAGGTCTCGCCGGCGAGCGGGACGCAGTGGCCGACCGCTTCGTCCAGGTCAGCGAAGGCGCCGACGGCCACAGCCGCGAGCAGCGCGGCGCCGAGCACGGTCGCCTCGGGTACGTCGACCGCCCGTACCGCGCGCCCGGTCACGTCCGCCTTGATCTGCATCCAGGTGCGGCTGCGCCCGCCGCCGCCGACGACGTGGATCTCACCGGAGCCGAGGCCGAGCTCGGTGAACCGGTCGGTGATGTCGCGCAGCGCGAAGCAACAGCCCTCGAGGACCGCGCGGGCCAGTGCCTCGCGGCCGTGCGCCATCGACAGGCCGGCGAAGACCGCGCGCATCCGCCCGTTCCACCGGGGCGCCATCGACCCCGACAGCGCCGGGACGAAGGTCAGCCCGTCGCAGCCGGGTGGGGCCTGCCCGGCCAGCTCGAGCACCTCGCCCTGGCTCACCCCGAGCACGCCCCGGGCCAGCCACAGTGTGCTGCCGCCGGACACGAACCCGGGGTTCTCGATCAGGTAGCGCCCGGGCACGGCGTGGGCGTGTGTCTCGACCAGGCCGCCGTGGTCGAACAGCACCGCCTCCGAGCACACCGCGACCGGCTCGGCGGTACCGGTGACGTCGGCGATCGGCCCGGGCGCGATGACACCGGCACCGATCGACCCGGCGTGGTCGTCCCCGGTGCCGACCAGCACCTGGCAGTGCGTGCTGAGGCCGAGCTCGGCGGCGGCGGCGGAGGTCAGCGTGCCGACGATGTCGGTCGCCTCGTGGATGGTGCCCAGCTGCGCCTCGGACAGCCCCGCCGCCGCGAGCGCCTCCGGCGACCAGGCGCGCCGCGTGACGTCGTAGAGCAGGCTCGAGGAGGCGTTCGCGTGGTCCAGCGCGAACTCTCCGGTGAGCCGGTGCAGCAGGTACCCGGCGACCGGGGGGAACCCGGTGGCCCGTGCGTAGACGTCGGGCAGGTTGTCCCGGAGCCAGAGGATCTTGGGTGCGGTGTGCGAGGAGTCCGGCATCAGCCCGGTGATCGCGAACAGCCGGTCCGGGCTGATCCGCCGCAGCAGCCACTCGGTCTGAGCTTCCGCGCGCCGGTCCAGCCAGATGATCGCCGGGGCCAGCGCGGCACCGGAGGCGTCGACCGCGACGACGCCGTCGACCTGGCAGGCCAGGTTGAGCGCGGTGACCTCGCCGGCGGTGATGCCACCGGTGTGCACGAGGTGGCGGACCACCGACGCGAGGGCGCCGCTCCAGTCGGCCGGGTCCTGCTCCGCCTCGCCCGGCCGGGGGTGCGCGATCCCGAGCTCGGCGCACGCACTGGCGCGGACCCGCCCGGCGGCGTCCAACAGGATGCCCTTGACGCTCTGCGACCCGACGTCGACCCCGATGACGTGAGACATCTGCTAGACGCGGTTCCCGCTCCGGGTGGCGCCGGTGCCCGCCGGGACGTCCACCTCCGCGTCGCCGGTGGCCAGCACCGACCCGGCCACCGCGAGCGCCTCGGGCCGGCGCCGGCCCAGCCAGTACGCCCCGGCGGCGACGACCACGACCCACGCCACGATCACGTACACGAACGAGGCGTACGGCTCGGTGGTGTTCAGCAGGATCTGCCCGACCAGCAGCCCGGTCATCAGCGCGATGCCGACGACCGGGAGCACCAGGTGGAAGAACGGGTTGAAGTCCGGGCGTCCGCGCAGGAACCGGATGGCGGCGAGGTTGGTCAGCACGTAGACCGGCAGGATGCCGAGCGTGAGCAGGAAGCCCAGGTAGCCGTACACGTTGCTGCCACCGGAGGTGCTGGTGAGGCCACCGGACAGCGCGCCGACGATCATCGCCACCGCGATCGAGAAGGCGCCCTGGGTGAAGACGGCGTTCGTCGGCGTCTTGCGCTTCGGGTTGACGTGCGCGAACCACCTCGGCAGCAGTCCCTCGCGCCCCATCGCGTAGAAGATACGGATGATGCCGTTGTTGCTGTTCACCATGACCGCGAACATGCTGGACACCGCCGCGAGCACGATGAACAGGTTCAGCCAGGGTGCGTACTGCGCGGCGAGGTCGTTCCACGGGGTGGCGGACCCGGTGAGGTTGTTCGTCGCCTCGATGCCCAGCCCGTTGACCTCGGCCCAGATGCAGAACACGTAGATCCCGCCGACGAGGATCACCGAGAGCAGGATTGCGCGGGGGACGTTCCGCCGGGGTTTGCGGACCTCCTCGCTCAGCGTGGCCGCCCCCTCGAAGCCGACGAAGCTCAGGGCGGCGAACACGAAGCCGGTCACCAGGCCACCCACGCCGTGCGGCGAGGAGTGCGGCGACAGCGGGGCGAGCGTCAGGCCGCCCTCCGCGCCCTTCTTGGCCACCACGATGATCGAGATGACCATGACCACGATCACCTCGGCGGTGAACAGCACGAGTGCGGTCTTGATGCTGGACCCGATGCCCTCGTACGCGAGGAAGATCATCGCGGCTGCCGGCACCAGGCCGAGGAGCCACCACGGCACGTGGACCCCGAGCTCGGCCTCCAGGGTTCCCTGCACGTAGCTGCCGATCAGCCCGATCTCGGCCGGTGGCAGCAGCGCGTACGCCACGAACATCAGGCCCCCGGTGACGAAGCCCGATCGGGGGCCCAGACCGCGGGTCACATAGGTGTAGAACGCGCCGGCGCTCGGCAGCCGGGCCGCCATCGCCATCACGCCGCTCGCGGTGATCAGCATCGCGACCAGGCAGGCGAAGTAGACGAACGGCGTCGCGGCACCGGCGAAGGGTGTCGAGAACTGCGGGTTGAAGAACGTCGACACCGCCGGACCCATGATCGCGGCGGACATGATGACCGCTCCGCCGAGACCGAGTGCATTCCTGCGCAGCGCGGGACGAGCGGGTGTCTGTGCTGGCAGTTCGTTGCTTGTGGTCATTGGCTACCGACCCCTGTGTCGAAGTCTGTGTCACTCGCAACGCGCCCCCGGCGCGCAGGAAAAGACACTAGACGTCTGACGACTTCGCGACAAGACTTCCCGGCCCAATGGGGCCGGACGGAGCAGTCGTCCGGCCGTACCGGAGGGCGGTGCTTCCCGACCGCCGCCGGGCCCGTGATAGGCATACCGCGTGCGGAGCGAACGGATACCGGTGCTCGTGCTCGCCGGCTTCCTGGGCTCCGGCAAGACGACGCTGCTCAACCACCTGCTGGCGAACAGCCTCGACCTGCGCATCGGCGTGATCGTCAACGACTTCGGCAGCGTGGGCGTCGACGCCATGCTGGTCGGCGGGCAGGCCGACGGTGTGGTGTCGATGGGCAACGGGTGCCTGTGCTGCGCGGTGGAGGAGGGCGGCGTCGGCCCGATGCTGGACCGGCTCGCGCGACGCCGCGCCGGGGTCGACGTCATCGTCATCGAGGCCAGCGGGATCGCCGAGCCCGGCGTGCTCGTCCAGCTCGTGCTGAGCTGCGAGAACCCGCGGATCACGTTCGGCGGCCTGGTCGAGGTGATCGACGCCGCCGAGTTCGAGCGGACCAGGGCCAAGCACACGGAGCTGGACCGCCATGTCGGGCTCGCCGACCTCGTGGTGATCAACAAAGCGGACCGGGTGGACCCGACTGCGCTGCAGCGGGTGGAGGACCTGTGCCGGGCGGTGAACGGCCGGGCGCCGATCGTCGCCACCAGCCATGCCGTCGTCGACCCGAGGCTGCTGTTCGACATCAGCGTGGTGACCGGCCGGCAGCTGATGCTCGGGCAGTCCGCCGCCGATGCGGAGCCCGGCGACCACCCCGCACCGGGCGGTCACCCCTCAGCCGGTGAGCACGGGGTCCACTCGGAGCACGGGGACCACTCGGAGCATCTGCACGCCCGCTACGAGGCGGTCTCGTTCATCACCGATCAGCCGGTGGATCCCCGGGGTCTCGTCGACTTCCTGAGCGAGCGCCCCGAGGGCGCATACCGGATCAAGGGCTTCGTCAACTTCGGGGTGGTCGGGCACCGGCAGCGTTTCGTGCTGCACGCGGTCGGCCGCTACCTGCGGTTCAGCAGGTCGCCGTGGCCGCCGGACCAGTCCCGGCACACCGCGCTGGAGATCATCGGCTCCGGGCTGGACCGCCGCGCGCTGGGGTTGGCGCTGGGGGCCTGCGTACGCCCCGAACCCGCCGACGAGGACTCGATGCTGGCCGTGACCAGGTACACCTTCTAGAGCGTCGACACAAACGCCACCGTTCCGCTGTGACGCCGAGTCACCGACAGGGCGGCGCGGTGTCGACCCTGGTGCGTCCAAGTGTCGTCCAGTGTCGTCCAGTGTCACCGAGACCGACTGTGACCCCGGATCAGCGGGCTCGGGGCCGCCGACGGCCTATGCGGCGGCCGTGTCCGCCAGCGGAGCGGCCTGCGCCGCGGCGTCCGCACCCGTCAGCCCGATCTGCACGAACGGCCGCTCGGTCAGGCCGAGGACCGCCAGCGTCTGCAGTACCTCGGCGGACCCGTCGACCAGCACGAGCTGCTCGCCCTGCTCGTGCCAGTAGCCGGCGGCCCGCTGCAGCGCGATAGCACCGGATGGCGCGAGCAGCGACACCCCGGCCATGTTGATGATCACGATGCCGTCCACGCCGGCCGTGTGCAGGGCGGCGGCGAACTGGCCCGCGATCTCATCGGTGATCTCCCCGCCGACCACCAGTTGGTCCTGCCGGCGCTCGAACGAACACGTACTTTCCCCGCCCCTGCTCACTTCAGGGTCACCTGCTCCCTAGTCCCGATCCGAGCTGCACACCAGCTCCGAAGATCAGAAAAGGGAATACCCCGTTAACATGACCGTAAACAGGATGTGACTCACAGCTGTACATCTTGACACGCTGCGGGGCCTACCCACTCCCGCTGGTCACCGGCAGGGTCAGATCCGCCGCGACCCCGAAATGGTCGCTCGCCCAGATCCCGCTCCGGGGTTCGTGGAAGATGCGCTGACAGTCCTGGACAGCGAGGCTCGGTCCGCCGTGTTCCGCGCAACGGACCAGGATGTAGTCGATGCGCCGGAAGGGCCAGTCGCCGTCGA
Organism: Pseudonocardia sp.; assembly: GCA_036009565.1. Classification (GTDB taxonomy): domain Bacteria; phylum Actinomycetota; class Actinomycetes; order Mycobacteriales; family Pseudonocardiaceae; genus Pseudonocardia. The sequence continues at coordinate 9,031 of DASYLM010000178.1, forward strand.
CCATGAGATCGTTCTCGGGCGTGTAGGTGTGGCCCGGCAGACTTGGGTTCTTGCTCTCCCACGCGTCGCGGTAGCAGACACTGAAGCCGTCCAGCGACTGCCGCCCGGTCCAGAACCTGATGCTGGCGGCGTCGGGATCCGCGTCGAGGTCTCCGGCGACGACCACATGCGCCCGGTCGCCGGCCATTTCCTCGGCGGCGCGGGCCGCGATCGTCGCCTGGGCCTCCCGTTCGGCTTCGAGGTTCAGCTTCCAGCTGGGGAAGTGGTTGACCAGCAGGACGGGGCCGAGCGGGGTGTCCGTCTCGGTGAGCAGGGTGGTGCACGCGAAGTCGGCGGTGCGGTCGGTGACGTGCAGGTCGAGCTCGCGGGTACGACCGACCGGCCACCGACTGGCGATCGAGATGCCCTGCCCGTCGGTCTCGCGGTCGGTCTGGTGGACGATGTGGTAGTCATCGCCGAGCAGATCCCGTACCTGGTCGTACCGGTCGGTGCGGATGGTCTCCTGCAGCGCTACCAGGTCCGGTTGCAGGTCGGCGAGCCCCTTGGCCAGCAGTGCGCGGCGGTGGTCCCAGTCGCCGCGGACGCCCCAGATGTTCATCGTCACGATCCGGAGTGCACGCCCCGGATGCGGACCGTCCCCGGTGCGCGCGGTGCGGCCCAGCCCGATCACGGGACGGGTCCCACTACTGTCCCGGGTCGGTGCCGGTGATCTTCTTGTAGCCCTTGGCACCAGCCCGGTCGACCGCCGCCTTCACGGTGGCGAAGATCGCGCCCTGCAGTGCGGCGGCGAACAGCACCTGGCGGGTGGAATGCCGCGCGGAGGTGGCGGGCGGTACTTCCTCGTCACCGGAGACTCGGGCCCAGACGCGGTCGAACACCATGCCGGCGAGGATGCCGCCGAGCACACTGATCAGCAGCCCGAGCGGCTTGTAGAGCAGGGTCATGACCCGACCTTCTTCCGGCGCCGCCGACCGCGCACGATCAGCAGCCCGAGTACGGCGAGCACCACGGTGACCGCCACACCCGGTCGATCCCGCAGGGCGCCACCCAGTTGACGGGCCTGCCCCCGTGCCTCCTCCGCCGTGTGCGGCACCTGGGCGCGGACGTCCCGCGCCTTCTCGGTGAGCTGCGCCTGCAGCTCCCGCGCCCGGTCCTGCGAGCGGGCCTTGATGTCCGCCTTGAAGGCCAGCGCCTCCACGGTGTCCGCCAGCGCGTTCCGGGTCTCCTCGATGTCGTGGCGCAGCTGCTCGGGATCCGTCGCCGCCGGGCCGGCTTCGGGGGAACTGTCAGGACTCACGTCGGCCACTCTCCTTGACGGCTCGGGCGTCGAGCTGGACGCTCGTGATGGCCTGCTCCGGAATCGGCGGCACCCCACTCTTCAGCTTCCGGGTACCGAGGAGCGCCAACACTCCCGCCACCACCAGGACGACGGCCCCGACGATCAGCGCGCTCGCCCAGACGGGCAGGACCAGGGCCAGCGCGGCGATCGCGGCGGCCAGCAGCGCAGCAAGTCCGAACAGTCCCAGCACGCTGCCGGCGCCGGCCAGGCCGGCGCCCACCCCGGCGCGCTTGCCCTTCTGCTGCAGCTCGAGCTGTGCCAGCCGCAGCTCGTACTGCGCCAGGCGGGACACCTGTTTCGACAGCAGGCTGACCAGCTCGCCCGTGGGGAGTTCCCGCAGGTCGCCCGCTTCATTCGTCTCGGTCATGTGGAGTGGCGTACCCGACAGGGAGCGCTCTAATCCTCATCCGGGGTGGTCGTGGTCCCGGGCGCTGGTGCCGGCGGCGCTCAGGACGGTGCGCTCAGGACGGTGGCGCTCAGGACGGCGGCAACGAGTACGTGCGCGGGCCTTCGCCGGTGACGTCGACAATGAGGTTGGCGGCCACGTCACGCAGCTTGATGTTCGTCTGTTGGGAACGGCGCCGCAGGAAGTCGAAGGCCTGTTCCGCGCCGATCCGGTGCTGACCCATGACGATGCCGAGCGCCTGGTCGATCGTGGTGCGCGAGGTGAGCGCGTTCTCCAGGTGCCGGCCGCGTTCCTCCCGCTCGGCGAGCCGGGAGGCCAGCACGACCGCTGGGGCGGACTGCTCGGCGAAATCCCCGGCGCGGGTCCGGTCGCTGTCGGCGAACGCCCCCGCCTCGCGCGCGTAGAGGGTCAACGCCCCGATCGCCCGCCCGGCCGCGCGGAGCGGGACCGACAGACTGGCGCCGACGCCCTCGGTCCGGCCGCAACGGCTGAACGCGGGCCATCGTGGATCGGTGACGATGTCGCTGACCTCAACGTGGCTGTTCTCGCGCAGGCAGGTCAAGCAAGGACCCTCGTCGAGGTCGTACTGGAGCTGCTCCATCCGCCGCGCGAGCTCGCTGCTGGTCGCGGCCAGGTACCGCGGTCGGGGTGTCCACACGGTCAGGCCGCAGGCCAGCGCCGGACCCACCTCCGCGACGGCCAGGCGGGCGAGCTCCACCAGGAAGTCGTCGGCGGTGGCGGTAGCTGACAGGAGTTCGAGGAGCTCCCGGGTCACATCCCGCTGCGCCCGCGCGCACTCGGAACCACTCATACGCCGCGAGCCTCCGACAGAAAGATCAACATCCGGATGTGCGGGGATCCCCACACCAGGCGCCGCGCTGTCGGACGCAGCCATCGACACCCCGACGGCGCACCGGATGTGTCGATCCGGTGTCTCATCGGGGGCGAGGAGCTTGACCGAAGCATACCGATAGCCGCGCCGGCGGTGCCCAGTGATCACCGCGTGTCGCGGCTCGGGATGGCGTTAGCCTGACAGCGGCTCGCCGTGGCGACCGGTCGCTACGGCGAGCAAGGTCGCGGTGGTTGGCTCAACAGCCGCCGCGACCGACTTCGAGGCTCGCTGGCGCCCGGCAATTTGGATATTCCGAGAGCTGTTCCGCGCGCGGCACCGCCACACTTCACATTTGTAGATCGATGCCAGCTGTCGTCCCAGCAGATGAACGGTCTAACCATCTAGGCCGCTCGGCCCAATTGTGGGCGAACTTGGCCAGTTGTGGCGTGTGTCATGTTTTCGGGGGTAGTCACTACGGGTCGGGTCAGTGGCTGCCTCGCGGAGTGAGGTGGCCGGTCGGGCTGAACCGGCGCCATGTGTGTGACCGACTTGAACCCACTCCAGGAGACCTCATGAAATGCGGAGCACGAGTGGCCATCGGCGTCGCCGGCGGCTATTTCCTCGGTCGGACGAAGAAGATGAAGCTCGCGCTGATGCTGGGTGGGATGGCGGCGGGCCGGCAGGCCGGTGGCCCGGGGCAGTTGTTGGGTCAGGGCGCGAAGCTCCTGGGTAGTTCCCCCGAGCTCGCGGCGCTGCGCGACCAGCTCACCGGGCGACTGGTGGACGCCGGCAAGGACGCCGTGATGGCGGTCGCCGCGCGGCAGATCGGATCGCTGACCGACCGCGTCTCCGATCGGGTCGAGTCGTTCGCGGATCCGGAGCGGCTCAGCGCCGTCCGGCCCCGCCGCAAGGGGCGCAAAGCCGCCGCCGAGGACGCCGACGACACCGAGCCGGACGAGAACGACACCGAGACCGACACCGAGGACGAGGCGGTCGCCGACACCGAGGCTCCGGACAGTGAAGCCGCCGACACCGAGGTGGACGACAACCCGGACGACGGTGGGGACGCTGACGAGGAGACTGAACGCGCCCCGGCCAAGTCCGGCGCCCGCTCCCGTTCCGCGTCCGCCAACAGCTCGCGAAACCGCACGTCGACCAGGACCAGCTCGTCGTCGGGGCGGACATCCACCGGTAGCAAGACCTCATCCACCGGCAACGCGACGCCGAAGCGCCGGGCCGCCGGTGCCGCCGCGACCCGCACGGTCGGCGCGGCCCGGTCGGGCGCGAAGTCCGCCACCAGCCGGGCCTCGCGCGGTAGCCGGAGCGAACGGTGACCGCGACGGGCAAGACCGCCGAGACGCTCAGCGACGCCTCACCCGGCGACGCCCTGCGCGATGCCGGGCAGAAGCTGCTCGGGCTGCTGGTGCAGCGCGCCGCGCAGGCCGCGACCGACCGGGTCGGCGGCCTGGCGGACCGGTTGGGTGACGTCGCCAAGGACGGGGGCCCCGGGCTCACGGCCGCGTTGAGCGGGGGCAGGTCGCTGGCCGAGGGGGACTCTCCGGTCCGGGCCGCGGTCAGTTCGGGATGGAGCGGTCTGAAGGAGAAGGTCAAGGGCATGTTCGGCGGGGGCGGCGGTGGCGGTGGCGGGAGCGGAAAGAAGCTGAAGGTCACCAACATTGTCGAAGAGCTCGACATCGGTCTGCCGCTCCGGGTCACCTACGACCTGTGGACGCAATTCGAAGAATTTCCCGGCTACATGAAGAAGGTCAAGAGCGTCGAGCAGGCGGCAGATGAGAAAGTCAACTGGAAAGCTCAGATCTTCTGGTCCAACCGGAGCTGGGAAGCGACCATCCTCGAGCAGGTTCCTGACTCGCACATCGTGTGGCGCTCAAAAGGTGCCAAGGGACATGTGAATGGTGCGGTGAGCTTCACCGAGTTGGGCCCGAACCTGACCCGGGTGCTGTTGGTGCTGGAGTACTACCCGCAAGGCCTCTTCGAGAGGACCGGAAATATCTGGCGGGCACAGGGGCGGCGCGCCCGACTTGAATTCAAACATTTCCGCCGCAACGCAATGGCGAGCGCGATTCTGCATCAGGACGAGATCGAGGGTTGGCGCGGCGAGATCCGCGACAGCGAGGTCGTGCGCTCCCACGAGGATGCGCTGGCGGACGAGGAGGAGCAGACCGGCGGCCCGGACGACGAACGGGGAGACGACCGGACCGAGGACGGCGACCGGATCGACGACCGGGCCGATGAGGCCGACGAGGCCGACGACGAGGCCGACGAGGAGGACGACGCTGACGACGACGCTGACGACGAGTACGAGGACGACGACCAGTACGACGACGAGTACGACGACGTCGACGAGGAAGCCCAGTACGACGACGCGGACGACCGGGGGGACCAGGGCGAGGATGACGACCAGCGGGAACAGGACGAGGACGTCGCCGAGTCGGCGGACGACGAGCCCGAGCCGGAGCGGCGCAACGGCCGGCCGGCCCGGCGCCGGGCCGCTCGCGCCGGCGGCGGTACGCGACGGGGGCGGTGAGTTCCGATGACCGTTGCCAGCCAACGCGGCGGCGCCAGCGGCGGCGGCGTCGAGCGCTACACCGGCGGCGGATCCTCCGGACTGGCCGATGTCGTCGAGATGATCCTGGACAAGGGCCTGGTCATCGACGTGTTCGTGCGGGTGTCGCTGGTCGGGATCGAGATCCTGACCATCGACGCGCGGATCGTGGTGGCCAGCGTGGACACATTCCTGCGGTTCGCCGAAGCCACCAACCGGCTGGACCTGTACGGCAAGGGCAAGGGCGGCAAGGACCTGCCGGAGATGATGCAGGGCATCACCGAGGGCGGCGCCAAGGGCAAGACCGGCGGGATGCTCGACGCCGCCGCCGACAAGGTCGGCCAGCTGCTGGGTGGCGGTGACGAGGACGAAGAACCGGAGGAGCAGCCGCGCCGTCGCCCTCGCCCGCGCGAGCGCAGCAGGGAGCGTGAGCGGTGAGCCCGACCTACGTGTACGGACTGGTGCGGGCGGATCTCGCCGTCCCGGCCGAGCTGGCCGGGCTCGACGGGGCGCCGGTCGAACTGGTGGCGCACGAGGGGCTCGGTGCGCTGGTCAGTGCGGCCCCCACCGGCCGCCCGCTCGGTACCCGCGAGGACCTGTTCGCCCACGAGAGAGTGGTCGAACAGGTCGCGGCCGACGTGACGGTGCTGCCGATGAGGTTCGGGAGCGTCATCGAGCGGCCGGCCGTCGTGGACGAGCTGCTCGCGCCGCACCTGACTGAGCTGGACGCCGCGCTCGCCGACCTCGACGGACACGTCCAGTACTCGGTCAAGGGCCGCTACGAGCGCGAGGTCGTGCTCCGCGAGATCGTGGCGGCCGACCCGGAGATCGCCGAGCTGCGCGAACGGGTGCACGGCGTGCCGGAGGAGGCGTCCTACCAGGACCGGATGAGGCTGGGGGAGCTGGTGGTGGGCGCGATCGAGGAGCGGGCCCGGCGCGACGGCGGCCGGATGCACGAGATGCTGAGCGCGCAGGCCGCCGCGTCGGTCGCTCGCCCGTCCAGCGATCCCGAGCAGGTCCTCGACTCCGCGTTCCTGGTGCCCAGGGATCGCCTGCACGAGTTCGAGCACGCGGTGGACCAGCTCGGCACAGAGCTCGCCGGCACCGTCAGGTTCCGGCTGATCGGACCGGTCGCTCCGTACGACTTCGTCGCCGCGGCGGGGTGAGCGGCGATGGGACTGCTCACCGGGCTGCTGACGCTGCCGCTCGCACCGTTGCGCGGAGTGCTGTGGGTGTCCGAGCTGATCCGGGACCACGCGGAGCAGCAGTACTACGACCCCGCCGAGATCCGCCGTCAACTCGAGTTGGTCGACGAGGCACGCCGCTCCGGTGAGCTTCCCGAATCGGAGTGCGCGGCGGTGGAGGACGAGCTGCTCGCCCGGCTGATGCACGGTCCGGCCCGCCCGCCCCCGGGGAGCGATCGCGGTGGCGGCTGACGACGCTGATGACACCGAGCCGGTCCCACGACCGCGGCGCCCGCGCCGTGACCCGGCTCAGCGCCGTGAGCCCGGTCAGCGCCGTGAGCCCGGTCAGGGCCGTGAGCCCGGTCAGCGCCGTGCACCGGCCCGGCGGCGGGAGCCGGCCGAGTCGGCCGAGTCGGAGGAGCGGGCACAGCCGTCCGGCCGCAACGGGCAGCTCCGGTCTGCCGCCGCGGCCGCCAAGATCGCGGTCCGGGAGATCGCGGAGCTGACCGGGCGCACGCCGGACAACATCGTGTCCATCCAGCGGCGGGAGGACGGCTGGTGTGTCGCCGTGGAGCTGGTGGAGACCCACCGCATCCCGGACACCGCCGACATTCTGGCCATCTACGAGACGGAGCTCGACGAGCACGGCGAGCTGCTCTCCTACCGGCGGACCCGGCGCTACCTGCGCGGTCGGGTCCAGGAGAACTGAGATGCCACTTCCAGACGGGCTCGTGACCTCCTCCAACACCGCCGGGCCACCAGCCCGGCAACAGACCGCGAACCTGGCCGACATCCTGGAACGGGTGCTCGACAAGGGCATCGTGATCGCGGGCGACATCCGGGTGAACCTGCTCGACATCGAGCTGCTGACGATCAAGATCCGACTGCTCATCGCCTCGGTGGACAAGGCGCGCGAGATCGGCATCGACTGGTGGGAGCGCGATCCGTCGCTCAGTTCGAAGCAGCGTGACCTGGCCGGGGAGAACAAGGCGCTGCGCGAGCGCATCGAGGCGCTCGAAGCCGCCGCGCCGGCCGAGCTGGACGGGGCGCGGTCGCGCACGGCGGAGACGGACCGGTGACCGGCGCCCCGCTGTGCTACGTGTACGCGATCGTCGACGCCCCGCCACACCACCTCGAAGTGTGCCCCGGCGTCGACGGGGCGGCCGTGACGACCGTCGAGCGGGGTGAGCTGGCGGCCGTGGTCAGTCTGGTGGACCGGGACCGCTTCGGCGCGGAGTCGCTGCGGGCCAAGCTCGAGGACCTGGACTGGCTGGAGCAGACCGCGCGGGCGCATCACCAGGTGATCGACACGATCGCCCGGCAGATCCCGGTGGCGCCGCTGCGGATGGCGACGATCCTGTGGGACGAGCGTGGCGTCGCCGAGCTGCTCCAGGCGAACCGGCCGGAGTTCACCGAGGTCCTCGAGCGGGTCCGGGGCCGGGAGGAGTGGGGGGTCAAGGCGTACGCCGTACCGGTCGGACCCCCGGATGCGCCGCCGGGTCCGGCGGAGTCGGCGGGCGGACCGGGCACCACCTACCTGATGCGCAAGCGCGGCCAGCGGGACCGGGCGCGGCAGGCCGTCCAGACCGGGGCGGACCTCGCGCGGCAGTTGCACGAGGTGCTGACCGGGCACTCGGTCGCCGCCAGGGTGTACCCGCCGCAGGATCCCCGGCTGTCCGGGCGCACCGAACCCATGGCGCTCAACGCCGCGTACCTGGTCGCCGCGGCGGACGCGGAGAGCCTGCGCGCGGCCGCCGCCCGGTTCGACTCGCCGGGCCTGCGGGTCGAGCTGACCGGGCCGTGGGCGCCCTACTCGTTCGCCGAGGTCAGTCAACCGTGACCACCCAGCCGAACGGAGCCCGGCCGGTGACCACCCATCCGGTGACCGCCCAGCCGATGACCGCCCATCCGGTGACCGCCCAGCCGTGGCCGGGGCGTCCCTACGAGGAGATCGCGCTGGTCGACCTGCTGGACCGCCTGCTGGCCGGGGGCGTCGTGCTCACCGGCGAGGTGACCATCTCGCTCGCCGGGGTCGACCTGGTGCACCTCTCGCTGCGCGCCCTGATCAGCTCGGTGTCGACGTTGGCCACGCGCCCGTGACCGGGCTGCCGCACCGGGTCGACGCGGACCCGGAGTCGGTCGGTCGGGACCTGGGCCGCCTGGTGCTCACCGTGGTGGAGCTGCTCCGCCAGCTCATGGAACGGCAGGCGATCAGGCGGATCGAGGCGGGTGACCTGACGGACGAGACCGTCGAGGAGCTCGGGGTGGGGCTGATGCACCTGGAGGACGCGATGGTCGAGCTGCGTGAGCACTTCGGCCTCGAACCGGGCGACCTCAACCTCGACCTCGGCCCGCTCGGCAAGCTGCTGCCCGACTGACCCGGGCCCGGTCGGGTGCCGGTCGCCGGTCAGCCGACGACGGCGTGCACCGCCAGACAGATGAGCGCGGCGGCCACGGCGGGGAGAGGGCGGTCAGCTGGTGAGCGCGATGGCCGCATCGGGCTCGGTGACCTGGAAGGTGAAGCTCTCTTCGAGGTAGAGGTGCACCGTGTCGGCGTCGTGGTGGCTGTAGCCGATGGAGATGTCCTGGCCGACGTTGAGGTGGAAGTCGTCACCGCGCTGGCTGAGCACCACCGCGCTGTCCAGCCCCGGGGTCCAGACCACGTTGCCGCCGAGGATCTTGGTGAGGTGGTCGAGCAGCAGGTAGCCGGTGTCCTCGGTGGTCTCGATGATGCGGGTGTAGGCGTCCGGCCCGACGGCGAGGGCATAGGGCCCTTCGACGCCCGCCAGCCGCAGCCGGTCGACCGCGCCCGCGACGACCCCGGGGTAGCTGTGGGTGTCCGCGCCGAGCTTGACGTTGGGTGCCGGCGCGGCCGCGATGATGCCCTCGATGTCGGCGTCCGGCCAGCCGTGGAACACCGCCCGGTTCTCGATCTCGGCGGCTTGGCGGGCGGCCCGGTCCAGGTCGTCGAACTCGAGGTCGCGCGCGCCGCGCTCGGCGTTGTCGATCTCGTCCCGGCTGACCGTGAACGGCACCCTGACCTCGGCCAGCGGCCGTACCCGGCGTTGCCGGGTGCGCACGGCGCCGCCATCGGTACCGGGCGGCCCGCTCAGCTGCTGGGTGCGTCCCAGGCTGACGGCCGAGTGCTCCCAGCCGCCCGGACCGGTCCAGTCGACGACCCGGCGCGCCGCGAGCAGCGGCACGAGCCGCTCACGGGCCTCGTCGTCGATCTGTGCCCACGCCGCGGTGGGGATCGGGGCGATGTCGCGCAGCAGGTGGTCCATGGTCAGCGTCCTTTCAGGCTGCCGATACCGAGGGAGTGGTCGGCTCGGGGAGTGGTGGTAGGCGCAGGCGTCTGCTCGGGTCCGACCCGCGAGTCGACGTAGCGCTGGGGGTCCTTGTCGGAGGTGTCCAGGTCACCGGCGTCGTGGTGCTCGGCCATGAACTGGCGGAACCGGCGGCCCAGTGACTCGCGCAGCCCGAGGGTGGCGTGCTGCCGGAAGTCGGCAAGGCCCTCGCGTTCCTCCTCGGCCATGTGTTCGTCGTTGGCGACCCGTGCCCTACCGACCGCCTCCCACCAGTCCTGGCTGCCCACCGGCCGGCGGGCAGCGTCGTGCACGGCGTCCCGGATGTCGTTGTGGTCCCCGATCGCGTCGAGCGTCTCGTCCCGCGCGTCGGCCCCCTTGCGCAGCAGCTGCGGGTAGAAGATCTCCTCCTCGGCGACGGCGTGCACGTCCAGCAGGTCGGCGAGCGGGTCCCACACCTCGGCCAGGTCCGCCGCCGGCAGCGACTCCTCGGCCTGCAGCTCATCCAGTCGCGCGAAGGCCCGCCGGAAGCGTTCGTGGTCGTCGAGAATGAGTTGGGTGATGTCGTCCGATCCGCTGTCCCCGGCCCGGGGCAGCCGGGGCGCGTCGGACTTCTCAGCCGCGCTGTGCTCAAGCATGCCGGCTGGGTACCCAGATGCGCGCCGGTCATGCGGGAGGCGGCGGCGATCACCTGAGCCGGATCTCGGTGGCCCCGGCCCGGGTGGTTTGTCTCCCGGGGCGCCGGGTAGTCGAATCCATGACCGATCCGACGAATTCGACACAGACATTGCGGGGTCGCAAGGTTGCCTTCCTGGTAGCCCCCGAGGGATTCGAGCAGGTCGAGCTGACCGAGCCGTGGAAGGCGGTCGCCCAGGCCGGCGGGACGCCGGAGCTGGTCAGTACCGCCTCCGGTGAGGCTCAGGGCTTCAACCACCTGGACAAGGCCGACACGTTCACTGTCGACCGGGTCGTCTCGGACGTCAGCGGGACGGACTACGACGCGCTGGTGCTCCCGGGCGGGGTGGCCAACCCCGACTTCCTGCGTACCGAGCCGGACGCGGTGAGCTTCACGCGCGGCTTCTTCGACCAGGGCAAACCGGTCGCCGTCATCTGTCACGGCCCGTGGACGCTGATCGAGGCGGACGTGGTCCGCGGCCGCCGGATCACCTCGTGGCCGAGCCTGAGAACGGACCTGCGCAACGCCGGCGCGGAGTGGGTCGACGAGCAGGTGGTCACCGACCAGGGCCTGGTGAGCAGCCGCAGGCCGGACGACCTGCCGGCGTTCTGCGCCACGCTCGTCGAGGAGTTCGCCGCGCACGCACCAGCGGGGAGCGGCCCGTGACTGAGCGGGAACAACGCACCGGCGACCAGGGGGATGCGGCCGCGTCGGCGCCGCTCGACCTCGAACGGACCGTGGACGAGCTCGAGGAGCGGGTCCTCGGCCATCGGATGGACCAGGTGCGGTCGGAGGACGACGAGCCGGCAGCGCCGGCGTTCGAGCAGGACCTGGACAACGAGCCGCCCGCCGACGGGCCAGCGGCGGAACCATCATGAGCGGAGGAAACTGATGCCTCAGCAGGCATGGAGCAAGAAGCGCGAGCGGCAGTACGAGCACGTCAAGGAGTCCCAGGTACAACGCGGGACCGGGAAGGGGCGCGCCGAAGAGATCGCGGCCCGCACGGTGAACAAGAACCGGGCGCAGTCGGGCGAGTCCGACCAGGCCAGCCGGACCTCCACCAAGGACATCTCCCCGCAGCGGCGGGGTGGCAAGCGCTCACACTCCGGCTCGGCGGGCCGGACGAAGGAGCAGCTTTACCAGGACGCGAAGCGCCACGGGGTCAAGGGGCGTTCGAAGATGAGCAAGGCACAGCTCGAGAGCGCGCTACCGGACTGACGGTCAGCGCTCACCCACAATCCGCGCTCACCGCCACCCGTGCTCGGCATGAGCGATTCTCAGCAGCCGATGTGTAGCCGGCGCATGCCCGGGTACCTGGGATCGGGGCCGCGCTCAGGCGGCCGGTCCCAGCCGGGCCTTCGTAGCCGGACCGAGGAGATGCCCGACGAAATGTCCGGGCCGAGCGGGGAGGTGGCGGAGATGACCGAGGACGAGTTCTTCGCGGATGTGCGGCAACTCGGTGGGCTGGATTCACCGGAGGACACCGAGCGGGCGGTGCGCGCGACGTTGGCGGTTCTCGGCGCCCGACTGCCCACCCACCTGCTGGGCCCGCTGGGGCGGCTGTTGCCCGGCGAGCTCGGGAAGTTGTTGCACACGGTGCCGCCCGGCCGGAACGGGGCTGTCGAGCCGGCGGGTTGGCCGAGGGACAGCGCCGAGCTGTGGGCCGCGGCAGACACAGCGGCCCGGATCGACCTCGCGGAGGCCCAGGCCAACGGCACCCGGTCGGTCGCCGAGCCGTGCTGCTGACTGACCTGCGACTGACTGACCGCTGACTGACTCTTCTGGCTGACCTGTGGCCGGGCTCTGGCGGACCTGTGGCCGGCGGGTCAGGCCCCGGCCATGGATACCGAAGGCCGGTCGGGATTGTGCCTGGGCGTCCGCACCGCGGCGGTGCCGCGCCGTTCCGGCCGCGGCGGGACGACCACCGAGAGCGACTTATCAGGCTTGCGGGTAGCGGGCAGGACACCGGCGCGATGCTCGACCCAGCGAGCTTCGACGACCTGGAGCCCGAGCGGTACAACGAGGACGAGTATCGGAACGATGCCTACGGCCCACATGGTGACGTATATCCCAGCCGGGCGGATCTAATCCTTCTCTCCCGGAATCCGTTCGGCGAGCCACCCTCGGGAGCCACCTGAGCAGGGCCCATCATCAGCGGGACATCAGGGTTGATTTCGCTGCCTCGAACAGCCGTAGTGTCCCGTTGATCAGTGCGACATGCGTCCCGTCCAACTCGCCGCGGCCCGCGCTGTGTCATTGAGTCATCAGTGCGCGGCGTCATCAGTGCGCGGCGAGGACCGTGTCCAGGCTCTCGCGCAGCTCGATCAGCGAGTCGTAGACCGCCGCCGCGCCCGCGTCCAGGAGCTCCTGCTCGGAGAAACCGCCGGTCCGCAGTGCGTACCCGGGATAGCCGGCCCGGCGCGCCGCGGCGAAGTCCCAGACCGAGTCCCCGACCATCACGGGGGAGTCGCCGCCGGCTTTGCGCAGGGCAACCTGGAGCAGGTCCGGAGCGGGCTTGGTGCGGTCCACGTCGCCGGATGTCGTCCAGCCGTGCGCCACCGACTTGCCGTCGATGAGCTCCAGGTAGTGGTCCACGTGCTCGGGTTTGCCCGAGCTGGCCAGCACCACGGAGACACCGCGGTCCCGCAGGTCGACCAGTAGCTCCCGCGCGCCGTCGAAGGGCTGCACCTCGTACAGCATCGGGTCGAACTCCGCCGACCAGCGCGCCCGCAGCTCGTCGCCCAGCCGCTCCTCGACCTCGTCACCGGCGACGGACCCGACGAGCTGGTCGCCGCCCATGCCGATCGCCCGGTGCAGCCGCCACACCGGCAGGGTGATGCCGTAGTGCCGGAACGCGCGGTACCAGGCGAGCGCGTGCTGGTAGTTCGAATCGATCAGAGTGCCGTCGACGTCGACCACCGCGGTATCCACCATGGGGTACCGGGTGCCCCGGAGCGGGCCCGTCAAACCCGCGCGGTGCACCGGATCATTTCGGTGCCGGGCCGGTTTCAGCTCCGCTTCCACGGGTAGCCGCCGGCATGGTGGCAATGGGATACACCTTGATGACCGAGCAGCGTGGTCCGAAGGGGCTGGTCGCGGATGCGGTCGGCGCGGAGCGCGCCGGCTTCGACTTCGCGGTCAGCAGTGACCACTTCTCCCCCTGGCTGGAGGAACAGGGGCACGCGCCGTATGCCTGGTCGGTCCTCGGCGCGGTCGCCGCGAGCACCGAGCGGATCGGGCTGATGACCTACGTGACCTGTCCGATCATGCGGTACCACCCGGCCGTCGTGGCGCAGAAGGCCGCGACGCTGTCCCTGCTCGCGGACGGCCGTTTCCTGCTGGGGCTCGGCTCCGGGGAGAACCTGAACGAGCACGTCGTGGGCCAGGGCTGGCCGCCGGTCAACGTCCGGCACGAGATGTTCGGCGAGGCGCTGACCATCATCCGGGCCCTGCTGGACGGCACGGACGTCAACTTCGCCGGTGACCACTTCCGGGTCGACTCGGCACGGCTCTACGACCTGCCCGAGTCGCGGGTGCCGATCGGCGTCGCGGTCAGCGGCGCGCAGAGCATCGGCCTGTTCGCGGCGGACGCCGACGCGATGATCGCGGTCCAGCCGGAACAGGACCTGGTCGGCCGCTTCGACGCGGCAACGTCGGAACGGGTGCCGAAGATCGGCCAGCAGCCGATCTGCTGGGACCCCGACAAGGATGCGGCGGTCGCGCGGGCGCACGACCAGTTCCGCTGGTTCGCCGGCGGTTGGAAGGTCAACGCGGAGCTGCCGGGTCCGTCGGGCTTCGCCGCCGCGACCCAGTTCGTCAGGCCCGAGGACGTGGCCGCGTCGATCTCCTGCGGGCCCGACACGAAACAGCACGTGGAGGCGCTGCGGCCGTGGGCGGAGGCGGGTTTCAGCCACGTCGCCCTGGTGCAGATCGGCGGGGACACCCAGCCGGAGTTCCTGGAGTACGCGCGCGAGGAGCTGTTGCCGGCGTTGCGTAGTGAGTACGGCGACGCGCCCGAGCACTGGCTCGACGCGGCGTAGCGGGGCACGGCGCCGGGCCACCCGGGGTACTCGAATTCCGGTTGCGGCGGGCCCGCCGTGGGTAACCAACCCGCGTGATCGAGGACAGCAGGCGACCCCGGCCCAGGCCCGGCGACCCGGTCGGAGAGTGGGTGCGATGACGGCAGGGTTCGGCTCCGAACCGGAGTCCTTCGATGACTTCATCGCACACTTCTTCGGCGGCGAGCCCGGCGATCCCCGACGGCTGACCTACCAGGTGGACATCGCGCGGCTGATGTCGGCGCCGACGAAGGCCATGATGGCCGCGGCCGCCGAGTTCGTCGCCACCCGCGGCGGCATCGACCTCGGGGCCGAGCACCTGCTGTGGGCGTCCACCCGGATCAGTCTGCTCGCGGAGCTGCTGCGGGTAGCCGGCGCCGACCCCGATGAGCTGGCCCGCCAGGTCGACGAGCTCACCCCGGGCGGCCCGGTGGCCGAGAACATGCCGAGCCTGACCCCGGCGGCCAAGCGGGCGCTGCTGGACGCCCACCACGTCGCCCAGGCACTGGGGTCGGAGTTCATCGGGCCGGACCACGTCCTACTGGCGCTGAGCACGAACGAGGAGTCGCCGGCCGGCCAGCTGCTGCGCACCTACGGCGTCACCCCGGAGAGGTTGCAGCGAGCCGCGGCCGAGCTCGAGACGCGTGACATCTCCCAGGTCGGGACGATCCAGCGGACCGGCGGGGCGACCCAGATCCCGACGCTGGACTCGTTCTCGATCGACCTGACGGCGGCCGCCCGGGCGGGGCAGCTGGACCCGGTGATCGGGCGGGACAGCGAGATCGAGCAGACCATCGAGGTACTGGCGCGGCGGACCAAGAACAACCCGGTGCTGATCGGCGAGGCCGGTGTCGGCAAGACGGCCATCGTGGAGGGGATCGCCCAGCGCATCGTGGCCGGGGACGTGCCCACCGCGTTGGCCGGGCGCCGGGTGGTGGCGCTGCAGCTGTCCACCATGGTGGCCGGGACCCGCTACCGCGGTGACTTCGAGGAGCGCATCACCCAGGTCATCGACGAGATCCGGGCCAACGCCGACGAGCTGATCGTGTTCATCGACGAGCTGCACACCATGGTCGGGGCCGGCACCGGGAGCGACGGCGGTGGGATGGACGCGAGCAACATGCTCAAGCCGGCACTGGCCCGCGGCGAGCTGCACGTCATCGGTGCCACGACGCTCGACGAGTACCGCCGCCAGATCGAGCGCGACGCCGCGCTGGAACGCCGATTCCAGCCGATCCTGGTACCGGAGCCGTCGGTGGCGGACTCCGTTCACATCCTGACCGGCCTGCGGGACCGGTACGAGTCCCACCACCAGGTGCGCTACACCGACGGCGCGGTCCACGCCGCGGCCACGCTCGCCGACCGCTACCTGACCGACCGGTTCCTGCCGGACAAGGCGGTCGACCTGCTCGACCAGGCCGGCGCCCGCATGCGGCTGCGGGTCGAGGCGCCGGCGGACGACGTCCGTGAGCTGGAGCGCCGCGCCGAGGAGCTCGAGCGGGACAAGGGCGAGGCGGTGGCGGCCGAGGACTACGAGCGGGCCGGTACCGTCCGCGACCAGCTCGGTGAGCTGCGCCGCGAGGCCGACTCGGCGCGCCGGAGCGGGGGCGATGGCGTACCCGAGGTGGGCGCGGTCGAGATCGCCGAGATCGTGGCCCGGTCCACCGGCATCCCGGCCGCTGCGCTCACCGAGGCCGAGCGGGACCGGCTGGTCCGCCTCGGGGACGAGCTGCATGCCAGGGTGGTCGGCCAGGACGAAGCCGTGCGGGTCGTCGCGGAAGCGATCCGGCGGTCCAGGGCCGGCGTGGCCGATCCGGACCGGCCGGTCGGCAGCTTCCTGTTCCTGGGCCCGACCGGGGTGGGCAAGACCGAGCTGGCCAAGGCGCTGGCGGCGAGTCTGTTCGGCGACGAGGCCCGGCTCGTGCGGATCGACATGAGCGAGTACACCGAGCGGCACACGGTCAACCGGCTGGTGGGTGCCCCGCCCGGCTACCTCGGCTACGACGATGCCGGCCAGCTCACCGAGCAGGTCCGGCGGCGCCCGTACTCGGTGGTTCTGCTGGACGAGATGGAGAAGGCCCACCCGGAGGTGTTCCACACCCTGCTGCAGGTGCTCGATGACGGCCGGCTGACCGACGGCCACGGCCGTACCGTCAACTTCCGCAACGCGATCGTCATCATGACCAGCAACGTCGGCTCGGAGGCGATCGCCAGCACCACGTCCCTGGGTTTCGGCGGCGGCACCACCGACCGCGGTGACGACGAGACGGTCCGGGCCAAGGTCATGAGCCAGCTGAAGGAGACGTTCCGGCCGGAGTTCCTGAACCGGGTCGACGAGATCGTGGTGTTCCACCGCCTCGGTGACGACGAACTGGGGCTGATCACGGAGCTGCTGCTCGCCGAGCTGCGGCAGCGGGTGGGCGAGCTGGGCGTGCGCGTGCACACCGAGCCGGCGGCGCTGCGCTGGTTGGCCCGGCGCGGGCACCAACCCGAGTTCGGGGCGCGCCCGCTGCGCCGGGCGATACAGCACGAGGTCGGCAACCGGCTGTCGGCCATGCTGCTCGGCGGGGAGCTGAGCCGGGGGGACGAGGTGCGGATCGCGGTCGCCGACGACGAGCTGACGTTCTCGACGGCCCCGGCGGGCTGAGAACCGGCGGGCTGAGAACCGGCGGGCTTATCGACGCGCCAGCACGCCCCGGATGAACGCGGCCTGCCCGGCGTGCTGCAGGTCGTCGGACAGCACGCTGACCAGCCGCACCCCCAGCGTCACCGGCGGGTCCCATGCCTCGTCGACCACCCTGGCGAGGTCGTCGTCACGCAGGTCCCGCACGAATCGGACGGTCTGTTCGTGTACCGCGTCGTAGTACTGGGTCAGTAATGCGGGAGGGTCGACGCGCACCGCGGCGACCTCTGCCGAGGTGTGCCCGTACCCGATCGAGCCGGGGCGGAACGGCAGCGCGAAGCGGTCGTGCCAGCCCTTCGCGGTCCAGACCTGCTCGTCGCCGGACACGCCCGCGACGTGGTCGTCCTGCACCCGGGTGAGGTGCCACACCAACCAGCCGATGGTGTTCGCCCGGTCGTCGAGGCGCACGGTCAGGTCGTCGGCGGTGAGGCCGTCGACCACGTCGTGCACCAGCATCTGGATGCGGTCGAAGCCATCCAGCAACAGGTCCGCGCTGGTCATCAGGCTCCCTTCGGATGGGTGCGGGCAAATCGGGTAAATCGGGTACGGCGTCCTGCCGGTCAGGGTAGTGGCGAGCGTGCTGTTGCGACCTGGCGCACTGTTGCCCGGCGTCCGGGCATGCCACGGCGCGGAACGGGTAATCCCGAGCTCGTGCCCAGCCAAGTTTTCCTCGTCGCGGCCGCGCTCGCGGTCGCGGTGCTCGTCGGGCGCCTGCTCGCGGGCCGGATCGGGGTGCCGGACGCGGCGGCGTACGTACTGATCGGGGTGGCCGCCGGACTGGTGCCCGGGCTGCCCGACGTGCGGCTGTCCCCGGACATCGTGCTGCTGGCGTTCCTGCCGCCGCTGGTCTACTACGCGGCCTTCTTCAGCGACCCGCGCGAGACGGTGGAGCATCTCGTAGCGGTCGTGGGGCAGTCGGTGGGTCTGGTGCTGGCGACCGCGGTGGCCGCCGCGGGGATGCTGCTGCTGGTCTTCCCGGATGTCGGCTGGGCGGCGGCGCTGGCCTTCGGCGCGGCGGTCGCCCCGCCCGACCCGGTGGCCGCCACCAGCGTGCTGCGGCGCCTCGGCGTACCCCGCCGGCTGGTCACCGTGCTGGAGGGGGAGGGGCTGATCAACGACGGGGTGGCGTTGACCCTGTTCGCGATAGCGGTGTCCAATCTCGGCACCCCGCTCACGGTCCCCCAGGCGCTGCTCGGGATCGCCGTCGAGGTGGGCGGCGGGATCGGGCTCGGACTGGTCGTCGGGATCGCGGTGGCGTGGCTGCGCGAGCGGACCCGGGACCCGCTCAGCCAGGTCGTCTGGTCGCTGGCCACCCCGTACCTGGCCTTTGTACCGGCTCAGCTGCTGCACGCCTCCGGGGTGCTGGCCACGGTGACCGCCGCGGTCTGGCTGGGTGTCCGGGGTCGCGGCGTGATCGCACCGAAGGCCCGGGTGCAGTCGGAGACGTTCTGGCGGGTACTCAACCTGCTGCTGGTCGCGTTCCTGTTCGTGCTGCTCGGCTTCCAGGTCCCGCACATCGTCGCCGCGGTCGTCGACTACCCGATCGTCCCGCTGGTGTTGGCCACGGTCGGCATCGTCGTCGCGGTCGTGGTGATCCGGCTGCTCTGGGCGCTGTTGATACCCGGGCTGGTGTCCAGGGTCGGGGTCCAATCGGGGGAGTTGAGCCGGGCGGAGCGGTTGGTCCTAGGTTGGTGCGGACCGCGCGGGGCGGTGTCACTGGCGGTGGCGTTGTCGCTGCCACTGGCCACGCCACAGGGCGAGCCGCTGGTCCGCCGCGACCTGCTGCTGTTCCTCACGGTCGTGGTGGTGCTGGCCACGCTGGTCGGCCAGGTGCTGCCGCTGCCCGCGCTGCTGCGCCGGATGCACCTCGGCCCGGCGGAACGGGAACGGACCGAGGGCGTGCGTGCCCGGCGCACGATGGTCGACGCCGCGCTGCGCGAGGTCGAGGACCTCGCCGCCCACCACGAGGACGAACCGGCCGGTTTGGAAGCCATGCGGCAGGTGCTCGAGGTGCGCCGCGACAACCTGGTCAGGGAGCTGGAGCCGGACGAAGCGGGCGGCAACGGGTCGGCGGAGGCGGAGCACGACCTGCAGCTCCGCGTGCTCGCCGCCCAGCGGCGCACCCTGCGCCGGTTGCAGGCCGACGGTGAGATCACCCGGCGGACCCTGATCGAGATCAGTCAGGAGCTCGATCTGGAGGAGGCCCGCCTGCATCACGCCGAGTGATCTCTCCGGCCCATTGGGAGCGCCTACAACACCTTCTCGCCGTACATCTCACCGAGCGGGTCCGCGATGAGCTCGATGCGGGCGCCGTCCGGGTCCCGGAAGTAGACCGACACCGTGCTGTGCACGGTGTGCTCGACCCCGGCCTTGTCGAGCTTGTCGACCAACTGCTCCCACCGCCGGGGTTCGACACTGATGGCGATGTGGTGCAGCCCGCCGAGAACCTCGGCGTACGGGCCGACGTCGAGACCCGGGAAGTCGAAGAACGCCAACAGGTTCCCGTTGCCGATGTCGAAGAAGAAGTGCGACGAACCCGGGTAGTCCCTGTTCTCGATCAGTTCGGTGAGCGGGAACTCGAGCACGCCCTGGTAGAAGCGGATGGTGCGGTCGACGTCGCTGCTGATCAGCGCGGTGTGGTGCAACCCGCGCGCCGCCGACGGCGGCCGCTGCCCGGTGGGGCGGAGGTGTTCGCTGCGCAGGCGTTCCCGCCCGCTTTCGATGCTGGCGGTGTCCGGTGCGGTCATCGTGGTCTCCCTGTCGTCGAGATCGGCGGAGTGCGGGTCGGCGGAGTGCGGGTCGGCGGGCTGGTCAGGCGGCGAGCGTGGCGTGCATCTCCCACACCAGCACCTCGGCGGCCTCGGTCGCGGTGACCCGCTGTCCGCCGGTGGCGGTGAAGCGGACCGCGTCGCCCGCGACGAGCTCTCCGGCACCCTCGAGGGTGACGGTGCCGCGCGGAACGAACAAGTGCAGGAACGGTGCCTCGGGCAGTTCCACGGACTGCCCCGGGGCGAGCCGCGCGGCGTGCAGTGCCGCGTAGCGGTTGCCGATCTGGATCGCCGTCTCCCCGGCGTGCCGGGGCAGACCCGATGCGACCGGCACCAGGCCCGAGCCCAGCCGCTCGTCGGTGATCTCCAGCTGCTCGTAGCCGGGGGTCTTCGCCGCGCCGTCGGGCACCACCCACATCTGCACGAAGTGGACGGGATCGCTGTGCGAGTCGCCCTCGAGGCGCCACGAGTCGTTCTTCTCGGAGTGCAGGATCCCGGTCCCGGCACTCATCCGCTGGGCGAGGCCCGGGTAGATGACTCCGGAGTGCCCGGTGGAGTCCTGGTGCACCAGGGAGCCGCGCAGCACCCAGGTGACGATCTCCATGTCCCGGTGCGGGTGGGTCTCGAACCCGGCGCCCGGGGTCACGGTGTCGTCGTTGTTCACCAGCAGCAGGCCGTGGTGGGTGTTGTCGGCGTCGTACTGGTGGCCGAACGAGAAGGAGTGCTTGGAGTCCAGCCAGCTGATCTTCGTGGCGAAGCGGTCCTGCGCGCGGCGGATGTCGACGGTCGGCGACATCGTGCTCATATCGGGTCCTCTCGCGGTGGGTGGCACACCATCTGTTTGGTGCGTCATCTACCAGGGGTCAACATAGATGATACGTCAACTATTCCGGTAGGGTGGTGCCTGTGACCGAAACCCGTTGGCTCGACGAGCGCCAGCACCGCGCCTGGCGGGCCTACCTGCGGATGCAGACGCGCCTGACGGCCCGGATGCACCATGAGCTGCAGGCCGACGCGGGCCTGTCGCTGGCCGACTTCGACGTGCTGGTGGCGCTGAGTGAGGCGCCGGAGCAGCGGATGCGGCCGTTCGAGCTCAGTGCCGCGCTCGACTGGGAGAAGAGCCGGGTGTCGCACCATGTGCGGCGGATGGAGCAGCGCGGCCTGGTCGACCGCGAGGAGTGCGAGGACGACGGCAGGGGGGCCTACCTGGTGCTCGCCCCGCTCGGCGGCCAGGCTCTCACCCGGGCGGCGCCGCGCCATGTCGAGATCGTCCGGCGGCTGGTGTTCGACGGGCTGACCCCCGCGCAGGTCGACGGGTTCACCGAGGTCATGGACACCGTCCTGGCCCGGCTCGACGCGGCCGGGTGAAGTCGGCGGTGGGGGCTCCCAGGGCTCGGACCCCCGGTCCTGCTGCTGCACGGCATCCCGCAGACCCGGTGACAGCTGGCGCCGGGCGGCATTGCGATCCAGAGTAACGCCAGTCCGATTCGATCATGAACGCTGGCGGACTGACGTTACTCCCGATGGCGCTCACAGCTGCGACGGTGGCGGGGCAGACCCTGGTGCCGCACCCGACAGCTGGGTCCGGTCAGCTCGACGCGGCGAAGCTTCCCCGGGTCACCGTCCGGTCCAGGATTCCGAGGGTGGCCCGCAGTGCGCCCTCGGGCAGGATCGGGAAGATCAACCGTCGCGCCACACCGGGTCGATGTCCGACCAGTCGTAGTACGAGGTCACCAGCGTGCCCTCGTCGGCGGCCGCGAGCTGGTAGCCGTAGACGTGGCCGATCTGCGGGCGGACCTTGCCGAGGACCGTCCAGGCGATCT
>DASYLM010000179.1:0-38427 GCA_036009565.1 Pseudonocardia sp.
CCCGGACCCGCAGGTCGGCGGCGCCCCGGTGACCCTCCTCGATGGTCAGCTCGCCGTCCCGGATGACGACGGTGAGCTTCCGGTCCTCGGCGCCGGTGAAGGTGAAGTGGTACGTCGCGGCCAGCCCCCGGGACACCTCGCGCTGGAAGATCAGCGGCAGCCCGACCACAAACGCGTCCACCGTACGGGCCCGCAGACCGTTGCCGACCCGCTTGGTCCGCTTCGCCGGGAAACGGTGCCTGACGTGGGCCTCGGCGTCCGAGTTCGCCACCACGTAGACCGTCTCCGCCTTGTTCTGCAGCGGCTTGACCACCTCGGCAAGGTGTGTCTTGCGACTGTCCAGGAACGGCCCGAGCACGTCCTCGCCGGCCGGGCAGACCGACACGCAGTAGGCCGCCTTGTAGTTCGGCCCGAACGACAGGCTCTGCCACACCGACGCGGTCTCCGGCTCGGTCACCCTGGCCCGGTAGTCCGCCGCGCTGCCGGACTCCACGACCTGCTCCACCCAGTCGCCGAAGCCGCCGAGGAACTCCCGGTAGTTGTGCGTGTAGCAGGCGGAGAAGTCGAACCGGCCGTCCGGATTGATCGCCCCGGTCGGGCAGGCCGCCACGCAGAGCTTGCACTCCAGGCACGGGTTGTAGTCCAGCGGCCGGGAGTACTCGCTGACCGGGGTGTCCAGCACGACCGTGCCGAGCAGGATGAAGTTGCCGAACTTCGGGTGGATGACGTTGCGGTGGATGCCGATCCGCCCGAGGCCGGCCTCCACCGCGATCGGCTTGTGCGCGACCACCCAGATCCGCTCGCTGGGAAACCGGTCCATCTCCATCGGGAAGCCGACCGAACCGTTGAACGCGCGCACCCCGATCGACTCCAGCTCCGCGACCACCCGCCGGGCCACCTCGTTGGTGTCGTGGTTGGCCAGGTGGAACTCCAGGTTGCTGGCCGAGCGCGCCGGGCTGCGCACCGCCTCCCGGTTCATCGTGCACACAAAACTGATCAGCGCCCGGGGCCGGCGGAAGGCCGCCTCCAGGTGCGGCCGCTCGTCGGCCAGCTCGGGGCGCTCCACCTCCACGAAGCCCACATCGTCGGCGCCGGCGCGGCGGCACAGCTGGGCCAGCCAGTCGGCGTCCAGCACGGCCGGCGGGGCCTGCGTCTGCCCGGCGGCCGCCCGGCGGCGAACCTCGATCACATTGGGGTGCCTGTCGAGCTTGGCCATGGACGACGCCCTCCCGATCAGCCCGCAGTGCATAGCATCACGAAACTGAACCGTAGAGCACTTCAGTCCTGTCAAGCAACTAACTCTGCTAGCGTGACCGGCGGAAAGGGGACGCTGTGCTGGGCCGAACCTATGACGACGAGGTCTGCTCGCTCGCGCGGGCGCTCGAGGTGGTCGGCGAACGCTGGACGCTGCTCATCGTGCGCGACGCACTGCTCGGGCTGTGCCGCTTCGAGGAGTTCTCCGACAGCCTCGGGCTGGCCCGCACCGTGCTCACCGACCGGTTGGGCCGGCTGGTCGAGGCCGGCGTGCTGGAGCGGGTGCGCTACCAGCGCCGTCCGGACCGCTTCGAGTACCTGCTCACCGACCGGGGCCGAGGGCTGGGGGTACCGGTGCTGGCGCTCATGCAGTGGGGCGACGCGCACCTGGCCGGGCCGGCCGGGCCACCCCGGGTGGCGCGGCACGCCGGCTGCACCGGCGACCTGCGGATCGGCGCGACCTGCCAGCACTGCGGCCAGGCCGCCGACCAGCGGGTGGAGCTGGTGCCGGGCCCCGGCGGACGCCAGAGCCCGGCCCGGCCGAGCTAGCTAGCGTCCCGCGCTAGTTCGCCGCACCGGCGGTCGCGGTACCCGGTACGAAGTCGGGGTCGACCTGGTCGCTCAGGTCGTGGCCGACGGACTGGTTCGCCCACGCGCGGGCGTTGCGCAGGTGGAACTCCACGGTGTCGCGGTGATAGGCGGCCCAGTCCCGTTCGCTGGCGTCCAGTGCGGCGAGGACCTCGCCCAGCGCGGACCGGTTCGCCGGCTCGAGGGTGTCCAGCGGCCTGGGGCTGCCGCGCTCGGCGGCCCGCACCCACGCCGAGTGCCCGAGCGTGGTCAGCAGAGCCGGCCCGAGCTGTTCGCCGAGGTAGTCCGCGTCCGCCTGGTCGGCCACCTTGTTGCCGACCACCCGCAGTGCCACCCGGTGCCCGGCCGCGTTCGCCAGGTACTGCCGGTAGACCCCGATCCCCCGCTGGGTCGGCTCACTGACCAGCACGGTGAGGTCGAAGCGGGTGAACAGCCCGGAGGCGAACGCGTCCGCGCCGGCCGTCATGTCGACCACCACGTACTCGCCGGGACCGTCGAGGAGATGGTTCAGGTACAGCTCCACCGCGCCGGTCTTGGCGTGGTAGCAGGACACCCCGATGTCCTCGGAGTCGAACTCACCGGTGACCATCAGCCGGATGCCCGAGTGGCCGCCGGGGCAGCGCACCGCGAACCGGTCCAGCACCTCGTCCTCCTCGGACAGCTCGAGCAGCCGGGAGCCGCGACCCGGCGGCGTCGTCTTGATCATCTCCGCGGCCGAGGGGATCCTCGGGTTGGTGCCGCGCAGGTGGTCCTTCAGCCAGCCGAGGTCGGCACCGAGCGGTCGCGCGGCCGGGCCGTCCAGCCCCAGTGCCGCCGACAGGTGCTGGTTGATGTCGGCGTCGATGGCCAGCACCGGCCGGTCGAGCTCGGCGAGGTAACGGGTGAACAGAGCGGCGAGCGTGGTCTTGCCGCTACCTCCCTTGCCCACAAATGCAATGCGCACTGCCGCGTCAGCCCTTCTCCACAGTTCCGCGATCCGACCCAACGATCGTCTCCGGAGAAGATGGTAGTCATTGTCACTAACGGGTGATCGACTCACCGTCCGGGACCCACCGCGCCCGGACTCACCGGCGGGGCTCACCCGGCCGGGGTGCGCTCCGCCCGGCGCTGGGCCAACGCGACCCGCAGTGGCGGCACCACGACGCCGTCCTCCGCCATCCGCCGCCGCGCGAGCCGGCGGGTCCGCACCACGCCGACCACCGCGACGCCCCACACCAGGTACTGCACGCACCACGCCAGCCGGAACGCCGCCGGGGTGTAGCCGGCCGGTCCGGCGACCGCGCCGAGCAGCAGGCCGACCGCAAGCACCACGACCACCGACGCGCTGAATCCGCCCACGTTCACGATCCCGACCGCGGTGCCCTGGCGGCAGCCGGGGTTGAACGTGCGGGCGTAGTCGAACCCGATGATGGAACCCGGGCCGCCCAGCGCCAGCACCACCACGAGCAGCACCAGCAGCCAGCGCGGCACCGGCGATGGCAGCACCAGTACCACCGTCCACACCGACGCCGTGATACCGATCACCGTCAGCACCAGCCAGGAGCGCCGCAGAGGGTGCCGAGCGGTGAACTCGCCGATCGCCGGGCCGGCCACCAAACCGGCGACCACGAACAGCGTGAGCAGCACACTCGCCCCGGCCGGGCTCAGCCCCTGCCCGGCGACGAGGAACGGCACCCCCCAGAGCAGCGCGAACACGGTGCCGGAGAACTGGGTGCCCATGTGCGACCAGAAGCCCAGCCTGGTGCCCGGGGTGAGCCAGGCGGACCGCAGGCTGTGCCACATCCCGGGCCACACCCTGGTGACCTCGGGCGCGGGCGCCGGCGCCGACTGCTGATCCGGGCGGTTCTTGATCACCAGCAGCACCAGGACCGTGGCCAGCACGCCGAGCCCGGCGGCCGAGCCGAAGCCGGCGGTCCAGCCAGGGCCGTGCAGCAGCAGCACCAGCGGGATCGCGCTGAGCACCTGGCCGAACTGCCCGACCAGGGCGGTGACCTGGGTCATCACCGGCACCCTGCGGGGCGGGAACCAGGCGTTGAGCACCCGCAGCACGCTGATGAAGGTGAGCGCGTCGCCGGCGCCGACCAGCCCGCGGGCCAGGAAAGCAGCCGGCAGCGAGGTGGCCACCGCCAGCAGCAGCTGACCGGCGGCCATGGTGACGCCACCGGCTACGATCAGCTGGCGGCCGCCGAACCGGTCCAACAACAGCCCGACGGGCACCTGCAGGCTCGCGTACACCAGCAGCTGCAGCACGACGAAGGTGGACAGCACCGCCGGCGCGGTGTGGAAGCGCGCCGCCGCGTCCAGCCCCGCGACCCCGAACGAGGACCGCTGGAGCACTGCCACCAGATAGGCGAAGACACCCACCGACCAGACCAACCAAGGACTCCGCCGCGTATTCATGACGTGCCCATGGTGACGGACCCAACGTTCCCCGTCACCGGAATGGGATGGATCTGACGGCGCGCGGCGTTGACACTTCTAGAGAACGCCGGACGCCCGACTGACGAGGCTCCGGAGTGGAGCGTGAGAAGTAGGAGGTCCGAAGTGTTGGATCCCACCGAGCTGTACCAGGTCGAGGAAGAGGCCGAGGCGACCCTGGCTCCGGCCGAGGACGCGCTGGTCAACGCCGTGCCGGAGCCGAGGGTGTTGGTGCACCACCTCGGTGGCTACATCGACGCCGGGCACGCCGGCCGGCTGGCGATGGACCACCTGCTCACCGTGCTGCCGTCCACCATCATCGCCACCTTCGACGTGGACCAGCTGCTCGACTACCGCTCGCGGCGCCCCACCATGACCTTCGACCGCGACCACTGGGCCGACTACGACGAGCCGCTGCTGGCCCTGTACTCCGTGCGGGACCTGGCCGGCACGCCGTTCCTCGTGCTCACCGGCCCCGAGCCGGATACCCAGTGGGAGCGCTTCGCCGCCGCCGTTGGCGAGCTGATCGAGCGCTTCGGCGTGGACATCACGGTCGGCCTGACCGCCATCCCGATGGCCGTGCCGCACACCCGCCCGGCCGGCCTCACCGCGCACGCCACCCGCCCCGACCTGATCAGCGAGCACGAGCAGTGGTCGAACACCGCCGAGCTGCCGGGCAGTGCCAGCGCGCTGCTGGAGCTGCGGCTGGGCCAGTCCGGGCACGACGCCATGGGGCTCGCCGCGCACGTGCCGCACTACCTGGCCGAGACCGAGTACCCGCAGGCGGCGCGCACCCTGCTCGACCACGTGAGCGTCAGCACCGGGCTCCTGCTGCCGACCGACGCGCTGACCGAGGCGGCCGAGGAGATCGGCGCCGACATCGAGCGCAAGGTGGCCAGCTCGGAGCAGGCCAGCCGGGTGGTCCGCGCACTGGAGCGCCGGTACGACTCAACGGTGGCCGCCGACGGCCGGCCCTCGCTGCTCGCCGACGACGAGCCGCTGCCCACCGCGGACGAGCTGGGCGCCGAGGCGGAGCAGTTCCTGGCCGAGCAGGAGGACCACGGCTCGAACTGAGCCGCCACCTACCGCTACCGTCCCGACACCGCAAGCCCACCCGGCGCGCCGGGTGGGCTTTGCGTCGCGCGCAACACGGTGGAAACGTCACCGGAAACTCGTCGCCGCCGATCACCTCTAGCCTCGCCTCACACAGGGGCCGAGTGCCCTGACGAGCGTGGCGGGGTGCACCGGAGATGACAGCCAGCCGGATCTACAGCGGCAGCAAGGGACGGCTCGGTCCGGTCCCGGTGCGGAGTCCTGACCTGCGCTTTCGGCAGGTGCACGGCTACCGCAGGGCCTTCCGGGTGGCGGGCTCCGGGCCGCCTCTGGTGCTGGTGCACGGCATCGGCGACAACTCGGCGACCTGGGAGGCGATCATCCCGGCGCTGGCCCGGCGCCACCTCGTGATCGCACCCGATCTGCTCGGCCACGGCCAGTCCGACAAACCCCGGGCGGACTACTCGGTGGCCGCGTACGCGAACGGGGTGCGGGACCTGCTCGGCGTGCTCGGCGTCCAGCGGGCCACCCTGCTCGGGCACTCCCTCGGCGGCGGCGTGGCCATGCAGTTCGCCTACCAGTTCCCGGAGCGCACCGAACGGCTCGTGCTGGTGGGCAGCGGCGGCGGCGGCCCGGAGGTCAGCCCGGTGCTGCGGATGCTCGCGCTGCCGGGCGGCGAGGCTCTGCTGCACCTGCTCCGGCTGCCCACCGCGCGCTGGCAGACCGGGCTGGTGGTGGCCGCGCTGCGCGCCATGGGCACCGCGCTCGGGCAGGACGCGCCGGATCTGCTGCGGGTCGTCGACGCGCTGCCCGACGCCACCTCCCGCGCCGCGTTCATCCGCAGCCTGCGCTCGGTGGTGGACTGGCGCGGCCAGGTGATCACCATGCTGGACCGCTGCTACCTGACCCAGGGCATGCCGACGCTACTGGTCTGGGGCTCGCGGGATGCGGTCGTGCCGGTCGAGCACGGGCACCGGGCGCACGCCGCGATGCCGGGCAGCCAGCTGGAGATCTTCGAGGGCGCCGGCCACTTCCCGTTCCACACCGACCCGGCGCGGTTCGTCTCTACGGTGGAACGGTTCCTCGACGAGACCATGCCGGCCACCTGGAACCTCGAACAGTGGCGCCAACTGCTGCGCAACGGCCGGGTCCCGTCGGCCGCCTCGGAGGTGCCTGACAGCGCCAGCGAGCGCAACGCCACCTGACCGGGCGACCGGACGGTCCATCTCTCGTCAGCTCGTCGGTGACTTCAGTTCGTCGGCGTGCCGCGAGCTGGATATCACCTGGTATGCGGCCCGGCCGACGACCAGGAGCAGTCCCCTGACGCCCCACCGAATCTCGTGGAGACCCGGAGAAAACACTGACGGTCACCATCGAACCGCGATGGTGACCGTCAGCGCGGGGAGCGGACGGGGCTTGGGTCAGCTGCAGCCGGAGGTGGATCCGCAGCCTTCGCAGACGTAGCAGGAGCCGGCCGGCCGCATCTTGGTGCCACAGGTCAGGCACAGCGGAGCGTCCGCGAGCTTGCCCTGCTGCAGCTCCAGCAGCTCGGTCGAGCTGCCCACCTCCACCGGTGCCGGCGAGGCACCGAGCGGGGGTGTGGCCGGCCCGGCCTCCACCGTGGTGCGCAGCTCGTCGAGGTCGACGCTGGTGTCCGGGTAGCTCTCCGCAACCTGCGCGGTGCGTTCGTCGGCCGAGAAGATGCCCAGCTGGGAACGCTTCGCGTAGGGCAGGTGGTCCAGCGCCAGCCGGCGGAACAGGTAGTCCAGCACGCTGGTGGCGATCCGGATGTCCGGGTCGTCGGTCATGCCGGCCGGCTCGAAGCGCTGGTTGCAGAACTTGGAGACGTAGAACTCCAGCGGGATGCCGTACTGCAGCCCGACCGAGATGGACATGGAGAACGCGTCCATCACGCCGGCGAGGGTCGAACCCTGCTTGCCGAGCTTGATGAAGATCTCGCCGAGGCCGTCGTCGGGGTAGGAGCCCGCGTGCAGGTAGCCCTCCGCGCCCCCGACGGTGAACGAGACGGTCTGGCTCGGGCGCTTCTTGGGCAGCCGCCGCCGCACCGGCCGCGACTCGACCACCACCGGCGCTTCCTCGACGGCCTTGGCCGGCTTGGCGTTGGACAGCGGCTGGCCGACCTTGCAGTTGTCCCGGTAGATCGCCAGCGCCTTGAGGCCGAGCTTCCAGCCCTGCAGGTAGATCTCCTCGACGTCCTCCACGGAGGCCGCCTCCGGCATGTTCACCGTCTTCGAGATCGCGCCGCTGATGAACGGCTGCACGGCGGCCATCATCCGGACGTGGCCCATCGCCGGGATGGACCGCTCGCCCATCGCGCAGTCGAAGACCTCGTAGTGTTCCGGCCGCAGGCTCGGTGCGTGCACCACGTGGCCCTGCTCGGCCACGTACTCGATGATCGCCTCAACCTGCTCGGGCTGGTAGCCCAGCGAGGCCAGCGCGCGCGGCACGGTCTGGTTGACGATCTGCATCGAACCGCCGCCGACCAGCTTCTTGAACTTGACCAGCGCCAGGTCCGGCTCGATGCCGGTCGTGTCGCAGTCCATCATCAGGCCGATGGTTCCGGTCGGAGCCAGCACGCTGGCCTGCGCGTTCCGCCAGCCGTACTTCTCGCCGGCCTTGAGGTTCTGCTGCCAGGCCTTGGTGGCCAGCTTGTGCACGCTCGAGTCGACGTGGTTCAGCGTGCGGATCGAGTCGTTCGCGGCGGCGTGCTTGCGCATCACCCGCTGGTGCGCCTCGGCGTTGCGCGCGTAGCCGTCGTACGCCCCGACGACCCCGGCCAGCTCGGCCGAGCGCCGGTAGGCGGTGCCGGTCATCAGGGAGGTGATCGCGGCGGCCAGCGAGCGGCCGCCCTCGGAGTCGTAGGCGTGGCCGGTGGCCATCAGCAGCGCGCCCAGGTTGGCGTAGCCGATACCGAGCTGGCGGAACGCCCGGGTGGTCTCGCCGATCGGGTCTGTCGGGAAGTCCGCGAAGCAGATCGAGATGTCCATCGCGGTGATGACCAGCTCGACGGCCTTGGCGAACCGGGCGGCCTCGAAGGTGCCGTCCGGGGCCAGGAACTTCATCAGGTTCAGTGACGCCAGGTTGCAGCTGGAGTTGTCCAGGTGCAGGTACTCGCTGCACGGGTTCGACGCGGTGATCCGGCCGGACTCCGGGCAGGTGTGCCAGTCGTTGATGGTGTCGTCGTACTGCAGACCCGGGTCGGCGCAGGCCCAGGCGGCGTGTGCGATGTCGTGGAACAGGCCCCGCGCCGGGACCGTCTCGATGACGTCGCCGGTCATCCGGGCGCGCAGCCCGAACTCCTTGTCGCCCTCCACCCCGCGCATGAACTCGTCGGAGACCCGGACCGAGTTGTTCGCGTTCTGGTACTGCACCGAGGCGATGTCCGAGCCGCCGAGGTCCATGTCGAAGCCGGCGTCACGCAGGACCCGGATCTTCTCCTCCTCGCGCAGCTTGGTCTGCACGAACTCGCCGATGTCCGGGTGGTCCACGTCCAGCACGACCATCTTGGCCGCCCGCCGGGTGGCGCCACCGGACTTGATGGTGCCCGCGCTGGCGTCCGCCCCGCGCATGAACGAGACCGGGCCGGAGGCGGTGCCGCCGGAGGACAGCAGCTCCTTGGAGGACCGGATCCGGGACAGGTTCAACCCCGCGCCGGAGCCGCCCTTGAAGATCAGCCCCTCTTCCCGGTACCAGTTCAGGATCGACTCCATGGTGTCGTCCACGGAGAGGATGAAACAGGCGCTGACCTGCTGCGGGGACGAGGTGCCGACGTTGAACCAGACCGGCGAGTTGAAGCTGAACACCTGGTGCAGCAGCATCCAGGTCAGCTCGTGCTCGAAGACCTCCGCGTCGTCGGCGCCGGCGAAGTAGCCGTGCTCGATACCGGCCGCGACATAGCTGGAGACGACCCGGTCGATCAGCTGACGCAGGCTGCTCTCGCGCTGCGCGCTACCGACGGCGCCGCGGAAGTACTTGCTGGTCACGATGTTGGTCGCGTTCATCGACCAGGAATCGGGGAACTCCACGCCGCGCTGCTCGAAGTTGATCGAGCCGTCCCGCCAGTTCGTCATGACGACGTCGCGGCGCTCCCACCTGACCTCTTCGTAGGGGTGCACGCCGGGCGTGGTGTGGACCCGCTCGACCTTCAAGCGTTTGCGCGTCTTGCCGCCGTTCTCCACGATCGGCTGGTCGTTGCCGGGGTCCCGATGTCCCACCACGTCGGTCATGCGTGTTCGTCCCTCTCTAGCGTGCACAGTCTTGGTGTCAGTTGGCTGTCCGGCGGCGCGGGGCGCGGCGGCCGGACGCCTGCTCTAGTCGGGTGCGATCTGGCGCAAGTCGGCGATCTCCTTCTCGAAGTCCTCGATAGAGGAGAACGAGCGATAGACGCTTGCGAAGCGCAGATACGCAACTTCATCCAGTTCGCGGAGCGGGCCGAGGATCGCCAACCCCACCTCATGACTGGGCACCTCAGCGGACCCACCTGCGCGGATAGCCTCTTCGACCCGGTGTGCGAGGTGCTGCAACGCGTCCTCGGTGACCGGCCGGCCCTGACAGGCCCGGCGTACCCCGCTGACGACCTTGTCACGCAGGAATGGTTCAGTGACCCCGCTGCGCTTGACCACGGCCAGCACGGCTTCCTCGACCGTGGTGAACCGGCGCCCACACTCCGGGCAGGACCGCCGGCGGCGGGTGGCCTTGCCTTCGTCGACGTCCCGGGAGTCGATCACCCGGGAGTCCGCGTGTTGACAGAATGGGCAGCGCACCTGCGGACTTCCTCCCCCACACGTCCCAGCTCGACACTAGCCGAACTACAACCATGTAACCACAACATGTGGGGGTTGGCAAAGCTTGCTAACCCTATATGGCGCCCTAATGGCGAAACTCACCCGATGGGGCTGACCAGGACCTGCCCGTCGCGCACCGACGGTGAGGCAAGGTCGTTCAATTCGACGATCCGGGCAGCTACCGCGCCCGGATCGGCGGACGGGGCGGCACGCCGAGCGACCTGCCAGATGGACTCGCCGGCGTGCACCCGCACCATCCCGGTGGCCGACGGGACCCGCGCCGTGCGCACTCCGTCGGCCAGCAGGCCCAGACCCGCGACCACGACCGCGGCGGCCAGCACCACGAGCACGAACTGGGCCACCATCCGACGGGTGGCGTAGCGCGCCTCGAGGGCGACCCCGGCGCGACCGCCCAGCGGACGCACCGACACCGGCCGCACCGACACCGGCCGCACCGACACCGGCCGGACCGACACCGGCCGGGCCGCGCTGGCCCGACCCGCGGGCGCCCGGCCTACCGTCGCACAGGAGCGCGCGCGCCCCCGGGCCGGCGCCGCGTGGCGAGCCGGGCGCCCCGGGCCCGTCGGCTCCGGACCGGGACCGATCCGCCGGGCCGGGAGCCGCCGCACCGTGCCCCCGGCCAGCTTCCCGACCGACACCTCGACCGGCAGCCCGGCGGACATCGGCCCGGCCTCCGCCCCGGACACGCCGGACACCCCGGACGGCCCGGACGGCCCGGACGGCCCGGACGGCCCGGACATAGCCCCGGACAGTCGGGGACTCGCCCCGGACATCACGGTCGGCACCTCGGCCGGAACGGGGCCGGGCAGCGCGACCGGGACCCGACCCGTCGCATCGGCCGACATCACCCGCACCGAGCTCGCACTCCCGCCCATCACGCCTCCTCGACGTAACACCCGGTCACGCAACACCAGATGTCACGTAACACCGAATCGCACGCCCGTTCGATCGAACGGGCGTGCGATCTGTGTACCACCGGGGTCCGACAAAACTGGGAAATCGCGGGCGTGTCGTTCGAACATGTGTTTGGACTTGTCCGCCCGCCGGTCTACCGTGCGAGTCGAACAAACTAGCGAATGATGCCGACTGGGCAGGGAGGATCGGCGACCATGGCGCGCGGATCGACGAACGACAGTGGGGCAGCCGGGACAGCCGGAGCGGTCGAGGCAGCCGGAGCGGTCGGCGCCGAGGTCCACACCTTTCCGGACCCACCCGAGGCGGAACCGACCGTGCTGACACCCCGGCAGCGCAAGGTGCTCGAGGTGATCCGGGACTGGGTGGAGCGCTTCGGGTACCCGCCGAGCGTGCGGGAGATCGGCGACGCGGTGGGGTTGACCTCCACCTCGTCGGTGCACCACCAGCTGCGCGCCCTGGAACGCAAGGGCTACCTGCGGCGCGATCCCAACCGCACCCGCGCGGTCGACGTCCGGGGCCCGGACGAGGGCAACGCCGAGGGCGGCGTCACCAGCGTCACCAGCGTCGCCGTCCACGACCCTGGCGACGGCACCGACGGTCCCGAGGTCACCGAGGAGCTTCGCGCGATGCGCCCGACGCCGGCGTTCGTGCCGGTGGTCGGCCGGATCGCCGCCGGTGGGCCGATCCTCGCGGAGCAGGCCATCTCGGACGTGTTCCCGCTGCCCCGCGAGATCGTCGGGGAGGGCACCCTGTTCCTGCTCACGGTCAGTGGTGACTCGATGGTGGACGCGGCGATCACCGACGGCGACTGGGTGGTGGTACGACAGCAGTCGGTGGCCGAGAACGGCGACATCGTGGCCGCGATGATCGACGGTGAGGCCACCGTGAAGACCTTCAAACGCCGCGACGGGCACATCTGGCTGCTCCCCAGCAACCCCGCCTACGACCCGATCCCGGGCGACGAGGCAACCGTGCTGGGCCGGGTGGTCGCGGTACTGCGCCGGCTGTAGCCCGACCGGGGACCGGCCGCCGCGGGGTGTGGCCGGTCCAGGAGGCGCCGACCGACCCCGTCAGGCCAGCCGTTCGTGCCCCGTCGCGGCCGCCACCTCAGCCCGGGCGCCCGTCTCGGCCCGAGCGCCCGTCTCGGCCGCGACCCGGTAGTCGCGCAGCGCCGCCGCCAGGTCCTCCGACACCCGGGCGCGCAGCCAGGTGCCCTCGGTGCGGTGCTCCTCGGCGAGTACCTGGCCGTGCTCGTGCACCCGCGCGGCCAGCCCGCCCTCGGTGTACGGGAGCAGCACCTCGAGCTCGTAGTGCGGTCGGGGCAGCCGCTGCGCGATGACCTCACGCAGCCGGTTCATCCCGATCCCGCTGCGCGCGGAGACGAACACCGCGTCCGGCAGCAGGTGCCGGAGCCGGGCCAGCTGCAGCTGGTCGGCGGTGTCCACCTTGTTGATCACCAGCAGCTCCGGCGGCATCGACCCGCCATGTTGCTCGCCGATCTCGGCGAGTACCTCCCGCACCGCCTTGATCTGCTCCTCGGGCATCGGGTCGCTGCCGTCCACCACGTGCAACAGCACGTCGGCCTGCGCGACCTCCTCGAGGGTGGAGCGGAACGCCTCGACCAGCTGGTGCGGCAGGTGCCGGACGAACCCGACCGTGTCGGTCAGGGTGTATGCCCTGCCGTCCGCGGTCTGGTTCCGCCGGGTGGTCGGGTCCAGCGTGGCGAACAGCGAGTCCTCGACCAGCACACCGGCGCCGGTGATCGCGTTGAGCAGGCTGGACTTGCCCGCGTTGGTGTAGCCGGCGATGGCCACCCCGGGCACCTCGTTGCGGCGCCGGGAGCTGCGCTTGGTATCCCGCACGGTACGCATGCCGGCCAGCTCGCGGCGCAGCTTGGACATCCGGGTGCGGATGCGCCGCCGGTCCAGCTCGATCTTGGTCTCACCGGGGCCACGGCCACCGATGCCGACACCGCCGGCGGCCCGGCCACCGACCTGCCGGGACAGCGCCTCACCCCAACCGCGCAGCCGCGGCAGCAGGTAGGACAGCTGGGCCAGCTCGACCTGAGCCTTGCCCTCCTTGGAGCGGGCGTGCTGGGCGAAGATGTCCAGGATCAGCGCGGTCCGGTCGATGACCTTGACCTTGAGCTTCTCCTCCAGCTGGCGCAGCTGGCCGGGCGAGAGCTCGCCGTCGCAGATCACCGTGTCGGCGCCGTTGGCGAGCACCGCGTTGCGCAGCTCCTCGACCTTGCCGGAGCCGACGAAGGTGGCCGGGTCCGGCCGTTGGCGGCGCTGCACCAGCCCGTCGAGCACGGCGGAGCCGGCGGTCTCGGCGAGTCGGGCCAGCTCAGCGAGGGACGCGGCGGCCTGCTCGGCGGAGCCCTCGGTCCACACGCCGACGAGGACGACGCGCTCCAGGCGCAGCTGTCGGTACTCGACCTCGGTGACGTCGGTGAGCTCGGTGGACAGGCCGGCCACCCGCCGCAGCGAGGACCGCTCCTCGAGCTCCAGGTCGCCGGTGGACGGTTCCAGATACACAGTCGGTTGATTCATATACCGTCCATCGTCCCACGCTTCGCACCCGATTTCCCGGAGTTGACCCGCCGGGTTCAGCCGGACAGGGAGCGCCACCAGTCCGCGCTGAGCTCGCCGGCCGCGACTAGTACTGCCGGGCCGGTCAGCGTGGCGGCGCCACCGGCGAGCTCGACCCGCACCCGGCCACCGGGTACGCACACGGTCAGCACACCCTCGGACCGGCCGTCGTGGCGCAGCGCGGCGGCGGCCGCGGCCACCGTCCCGGTGCCACAGGAGCGGGTCTCCCCCACCCCTCGCTCGTACACCCGCATGCGGGTCACGCCGCCCCGCGCGGGGCTGAGGAACTCGACGTTCACCCCGGCCGGGAACACCGCCGGGTCGTACCTGGGCGCATCGCGCAGGTCGAGCTCGTCCAGCGGCACATCGGTGACACAGGCCAGGTGCGGGTTGCCGACGTCGACCACCAGCCCGGGGAACCGCCGCCCGGCCACCGTGGCCACGCTCCCGCCCAGCAGCCCGACCGCGCCCATCCCGACACCGACGTCCGGCAGGTCCGACCCGCCGGCAGGCTCGAACCAGACCCGCTTCGGGCCGCCCCGGGTACCCACCACCAGCTCGCCGGCCCCGACCAGCCCTGCCTCGACCAGGTACCGGGCGAACACCCGGACCCCGTTGCCGCACATCTCGGCGATGGAGCCGTCCGCGTTGCGGTAGTCCATGAACCACTCGGCGGCCGGCGGTGCGTCCACCCGTTCACCGAGAGCGGCGGTGCGCACCACCCGCAGCACGCCGTCGGCGCCGAGGCCGCGATGGCGGTCGCACAGTGCCCGCACACGCGCCTCGGTCAGCTCCAGCGCACCGTCCGGGTCCGGCAGCAGCACGAAGTCGTTCTCCGTGCCGTGCCCCTTGCGGAACGGGATGCCCGCCTCCGGATCAGCCACCCCACCAGCGTACGGGTCAGTGCCCGGCGAGCACTCCCAAGGCGGCGTCCACCGGCTCGTCCAGGCCGTCCAGCCAGTGGATCCGGGGGTCCCGGCGGAACCAGGACCGCTGCCGGCGCACCAGCCGGCGGGTGGCCCGGGTGGTCTCCGCCTCGGCCCGCTCGAGGTCGCCGTCGCCGTCCAGCGCGGCGAGTACCTGCTGGTAGCCGACCGCACGGGACGCGGTCCGGCCCTCCCGCAGGCCACGCTCGGCCAACGTGCGGACCTCGTCGACGAGCCCGGCCTGGAACATCCGGCGGACCCGGTCGCCGATCCGCCAGTCGAGCACGTCGGTCGGCAGTTCCAGGCCGAGCAGCACCGCGCCGTACCTGGGCTCGCCGAGCTCGGGCAGCTGCGCGCTGAAGGACTGGCCGGTGATCTCGATGACCTCCAGCGCACGGACGATCCGCCGCGCGTTGCCGATCAGCACCGCGGCCGCCGCCGGCGGGTCCAGCTCGGCCAGCCGCCGGTGCAGCACCGCCGGCCCCTCGGTGGCCAGTTCGTCCTCGAGCCGGGCCCGCACCACCGGGTCGGTACCGGGGAACGACATCTCGTCCAGCACCGCGCGCAGGTAGAGCGCCGACCCGCCGACCAGCACCGGGACCCGATCCGCGTCGAGCACCCGCTGTACCGTCGCCCTGGCCTCGCGCTGGAAGGCGGCCACCGAGGCGTTCTCGGTGACCTCGAGTACGTCGAGCAGGTGGTGCGGCACGCCGCGGCGCTCGTCGAGGCTGAGCTTGGCGGTACCGATGTCCATCCCCCGGTAGAGCTGCATCGCGTCGGCGTTGAGCACCTCGCCGCCGAGCCGCAGCGCCAGCTCCACGCCCAGGTCGGACTTGCCGGTTGCGGTCGGGCCGAGCACCGCGACCAGCCGTGGCCCGGATCGCGCCGGTCCGTTCACCGCTGCACCCCTCGTCGACCGCGCCGCCACAGCGCCACGTGATAGGCCACCCCGAACGGGGCCGCCGAGTAGAGCAGCTCGCCGCTCCAGGCCCCGTTACCCCGAGCGTCGCGCTGTCCCTCGACCACCCCCGCGAGTACCTGCCAGGGCGCCCGGCCCACCGCGTTCAGCTCGAGGCCCAGCGCGGGGTCCAGCGCGAGCAGCCCGGCCGGGTCGGCACCGGCGAGCGCGGCCGCCACCGCCTCGTCGAACGGTCCGGCCCGGGTGTCCAGGTAACCGGGCGACTTCTCGCCGTGGGTCGTCGCGCCGTCACCGACGACGAGCAGCGCCACCGGGGACACCTCGGCGGCGGCGCGGGCGGCGATCCGGGTGCCGAGCCGGCGGCAGTCCTCGGTGGGCAGGTCCGGGGGCACCAGCTCCGCCGAGACGACGACCCGGGGCGCGGCCTGCCCGCGCAGCCAGCCGGCGATCAGCAGCGGGAGCGGCAGGTCGTCGCGCACCACCCCGGCGACGCCCGCCGCGGCGCTCGCACCCGGCGCCAGGGTCACCGGCACGTCCACTCCGTAGCCGAGGAACGTTCCCCCGACCGGATGATCCATGCTTTGCCGCCCGCCGGCGTCCGCGGCTACCACGATCCACCGCTCCGCGACCGCCGCAAGTCGCGCCGCCACGTCCAGACACGCCGCCCGCATGGGCTCCGACTCCGCCGCGCGACCCACCGTGAGCTGAGGAAGCATCAGCGGCGGCTGGGGCACGACCGCCACCATTTCGACCACAACGGGTCAGCGTAATCGTGCCGTCGGACCGCCTGCCGGGGTCCGCCACCGGAGCGCCGGGACGTCGACTCGTCTCTTCGGGGGTGCCGCTGACTGCTCGGATGCGGTGGAGTTGGTTTCGGTATGCCCTCTGAGCTGTTTCAATCGCGGTCGGGCCCGCGGGTGGGCGTGCCCTAACGTCAGGCTCCGCCTCGTGCGGAGCGCCCGACCGCCACGGCGACCGGGCTGGATCAGGGAGGCCGATAGTGGGGCATCAGGAGAGGACCGGAACGGACGTTGCGGGGCTCGAGCGGTCGAGCACCGAGTCCGAGGAGGCGGCCCAGCCCGATCGGGACACGGCACCGGCCAGTTCGGCGACACCGGCCCCCCGGACGGAACACGAACCCGTCCCCGCACCTCGCCCGGCCGCACCGGCCCC
The DNA here is from genome assembly GCA_036009565.1 of Pseudonocardia sp. Taxonomy (GTDB): domain Bacteria; phylum Actinomycetota; class Actinomycetes; order Mycobacteriales; family Pseudonocardiaceae; genus Pseudonocardia. Next base: position 16,664 of record DASYLM010000179.1, read on the forward strand.
TCGGCCGGTGCCCGGCCCGGCCGCGCCGCGCGCCGGCGGGTCGATGCCACCGCGGCCGGCACCGCCGCCCGGCCCGCGCCCGACACCGGCGGCACCGCCCCGGCCGACCCCGGCAGCACCCGGCCCGGCCGCGGCTCCTGTGGTGGCTCCGTCGGCACCCCCGGCGACGGCGATCGTGCACCCGGTGCCGCAGGCCAGCTCCGATCCGTCCCGCTGGGGCAGGGTCGACGAGGACGGCACGGTCTACCTGCGTACCTCCGACGGCGAGCGCTCGGTCGGCAGCTGGCAGGCCGGCGAGCCGGTCGAGGGGTTGGCGCACTTCGCCCGCCGGTTCGACGACCTGCTCACCGAGGCCGAGCTGCTCGCCGCCCGGCTGAGCACCGGCGGCAGCGATCCCAAACACGCGCTGACCAGTGCCCGACAGCTCCGCGACGGACTGGCCGATGCGGCCGTGGTCGGCGACGTCATCGGCCTCTGCGAGTTCCTGGACACGTTGGTCGGCCAGGCCGAGGAGGCGGTCAGCGGGGCCCGGTCGGCCCGTGAGGCGGTCCGGGCCCAAGCCATCGCCCGGAAGGAGGAGCTCGCCGAGGAGGCCGAGCAGCTGGCCAACGAGACCACCCAGTGGAAACAGGCCGGCGACCGGTTCAAGGCCATTCTCGACGAGTGGCGGGCCATCCGCGGCATCGACCGCAAGACCGATGAGCAGCTCTGGAAGCGATTCTCCCGGGCCCGGGACGCGTTCAACCGCCGCCGCGGCTCACACTTCGCCGAGCTGGACCGGCTGCGCGCCACCGCGAAGGCACGCAAGGAAGAGCTGGTCACGGAGGCCGAGAGCCTCAGGGAGTCCACCGACTGGGGCACCACCGCGGTGCGCTACAAGCAGCTGATGGCCGACTGGAAGGCCGCCGGCCGGGCCCAGAAGGACGCCGACGACACACTCTGGCAGCGCTTCCGCGGCGCCCAGGAGGCGTTCTTCACCAGGCGCTCGGCGGTGTTCAACGAGCGGGACGCGGAGTTCGCCGCCAACGCCACCCGCAAGGAACAGCTGCTCAAGGAAGCCGAGCAGATCGACACCAGCAACCCGGACAACGCCAGAGCCACGCTGCGCTCCATCCACGAGCGCTGGGAAGAGGCCGGCAAGGTTCCCCGGGAGCGGATCCGGGAGTTCGAGGACCGGCTGAAGACGGTCGAGGACCGGATCCGCGAGGACCTCGAACGCCGCTGGCGCCGCGCGGATCCCGAGGTGGACGCCCGGGTGGCGCAGTTCCGGGACCGGGTGCAGCAGTTCGAGACCCAGGCGGCCAAGGCCAGAGCGGCCGGCGACGCCCGCCGCGCCGCGCAGGCCGAGGGACAGGCCGAGCAGTGGCGCGAGTGGCTGGCGACCGCGGAGAAGGCCGTCCAGCGCTGAGGACACACCCACTCTGGGTGCCGCGCACCCACTGCGGTACGCGGCACCCAGACCGGGTGTGCGGTGGCCAGCCGGCGCGGTGTGCGGTCATCCGCCAAGCCAGCCGGGCCGGTCAGCGGGGCTGCCAGCCGCCAAGCGGTCAGCCGTCGGCTCGGCCACCCGGGCGGGACCAGGCGAGCCGCACCCACATCATGGCCAGCAGCGCCATGCACAGCACTGCCAGGATCATCCCGATTCCCGGCCCGGGCGCCCCGTTCGGCGCCGTGTTGCGCGACCACACCGCCCACAGCCCATTGACTACCGAGAACCCGCAGCCGAGCGCGCACGCCCAGCCGATGGCCCACAGCCGGGTGAGGATCGCACTGGTCGAGCCGACCACCCCGAACAGCAGCGAGGTGATCGCGAAGAGCCGGGGCAGGATGCCCAGCTGACCGTCACCCAGCAGTACGTTCCAGCCGCTGATCGAGCCCGTCCAGGGCAGCGCGTGCGCGACCAGGAGCAACAGCACACCGACGGACACGACCATCGCGGCCGGACCCGGGTCGAGCCGCGGCCACGCCCGGTAACCGGACAGCTCCCGGTCCAACCGGTCCAGGCCGTCAGGCATCGAACTCATCGGGTACCTCCCACCGAAGACTGCATCGACAGCGCGCCGGGCCGGCCGATACCGGGCAGCCCCAGACCGGTCACGTTGGTCCCCGCGCCGGCGGCCGGGGCCGCGCCGGGCCGACCGTACAGGTCGCCGGCCCTGGTCCGGCGGTGCGCGACCAGCGGCCCGTCCGCCACCAGGTGGTGCGGAGCCGCGTAGGTGATCGTCGCCTCGACCACGTCACCGGGCCGAACGGCGTCGTCTCCGACAGTCGAGCCGGGCGCGAAGTGCACCAGCCGACCGTCCCGCGCGCGACCGCTCAGCCGGCTGGTCGCCGCGTCCTTGCGTCCCTCGCCCTGCGCGACCAGCAGCTCGACGGTGCGCCCGACCAGCTCGCGGTTGAGCTCCCAGGAGATCTCCTCCTGCACCGCGACCAGCCGCTGGTAGCGCCGGGTGACGACCGACTTGGGCACCTGGTCGGCCAGCGTCGCGGCCGGCGTCCCGGGCCGGGGCGAGTACTGGAAGGTGAACGCGCTGGCGAACCGGGCCGCCCGCACCACGTCCAGGGTCGCCTCGAAGTCGGCGTCGGTCTCGCCCGGGAAGCCGACGATGATGTCGGTGGTGATCGCGGCGTCCGGGATGGCGGCGCGCACCTCGTCCAGAATGCCCAGGTAGCGGGCCGACCGGTAGGACCGCCGCATCGCCTTCAGCATCGAGTCGGAGCCGGACTGCAGCGGCATGTGCAGCTGCGGACAGACCACCGGCGTCTCGGCCATCGCGGTGATCACGTCGCTGGTGAAGTCGCGCGGGTGCGGCGAGGTGAACCGCAGCCGCTCCAGCCCGTCGATCTCGCCGCAGGCCCGCAGCAGCTTGCCGAACGCGGCCCGGTCGCCGAACTCCACGCCGTAGGAGTTCACGTTCTGCCCGAGCAGGGTCACCTCCAGCACGCCCTCGGCGGCCAGCGCGGACACCTCGGCGAGCACGTCGCCGGGTCGCCGGTCCACCTCGGTGCCGCGCAGCGACGGCACGATGCAGAACGTGCAGGTGTTGTTGCAGCCCACCGAGATCGACACCCAGGCCGCGTACGCCGAGTCGCGCCGCGCCGGCAGGCTGGACGGGAAGACCTCCAGCGACTCCTTGATCTCGACCTGGGCGACCTCGTTGTGCCGGGCGCGCTCGAGCAGTGCGGGCAGGGAGCCCAGGTTGTGGGTACCGAACACCACGTCCACCCAGGGTGCCCGGCGCACGATCTCGGCCCGGTCCTTCTGCGCCAGGCAGCCCCCGACCGCGATCTGCATGCCGGGGTGGGCGTCCTTCACCGGGCGCAGGTGGCCGAGGTTGCCGTACAGCCGGTTGTCCGCGTTCTCCCGTACCGCGCAGGTATTGAACACGATCACGTCGGCCGGATCGGCGCCGTCCGCCACCGGCTCGTAGCCGGCGGATTCGAGCATGCCGGCCAACCGCTCGGAGTCGTGTGCGTTCATCTGACATCCGTAGGTGCGGATCGCGTAGCTGCGGGTCACGCTGAGCCTCTCCGGGGTCCGCCGGCTGCGGCGGCGGTCGGTCGATCGGGTGCACCACCAGGGTATGCCCCGCGACCGCCCGGCCCGTCGGGACCCGTGCCGCCCAGCCGCGCCGGCGTCGCGCTCGAGGTCGGGTCCGGCATCAATCAGCAACACGGCAAGCGGTCCGGCTCGGCAAGGCGGTCGGCTCGGCAAGGCACCCCGCCAGGGAGGCGGCTCGGCCAGGGAGATAGCGCGAGCGAGCGTTCGCGAGGCAGGATGCCGGCGTGCGTGCCGCAGGGGGATCACCGTCGCGGCGCACGGTGCTGCGCGCCGGGGCGCTGGCGGCGATGGGCGCGCTGGTCGGCGCCGGCACGCTGGGCTGCGGCTCGCGGTTCGCGGGCACCCGGCTGACTTTGGGTACCGGCGGGTCGCAAGGGGTGTACTACACGTTGGGCGGCGCGCTGGCGGACGCCTGGCAGGACGGCCTGGGGCTGACCGAGCGTCCCCTGGTGCGCCCGACCGCCGGCTCGGTGGAGAACCTCGCCCTGCTCGCCGCGAGGTCGGTCGATGTGATCTTCAGCGCGGCCGACGTCGCGGACGCCGCGCTGACCGCCGCGAGCCCGCCCGGCCGGGCACCGCGCGCGCTGGCCCGAATCTACGACGACGCACTGCAGGTGGTGGTGCCGGCGGCCTCGCCGATCACCCGGCTCGCCGAGCTGCGCGGCCGGCGGGTCTCCGTCGGCGCGGCCGACTCGCAGGTCATCGTGGCGGCGAACCGTCTGCTCACGGCGGCCGGACTGAACCCCGCGACGGACCTCTCGGCCAGCACCCTGGGCATCGACGATTCGGTCGTCGCGCTGCGCAACGACACCATCGACGCGTTCTTCTGGTCCGGTGGGCTGCCCACCGGCGGCCTGACCGGGCTGGCCGCCGTGCGGCCCATCCGGCTGCTGGACCTGCTGCCGGTGGTGCCGGCCATCCGCGCCAGCTACCCGGTCTACGACGTGGGGACGGTGCCGGCCGCCACCTACGGCATCCCGGCCCCGGTCACGACCCTGTTCGTGCGCAACTTCCTCCTGGTCGCCGCCGAGCTGCCGGACGATCTGGCCGGCGGGCTGGTGGCCGCGATGTTCGCCCAGCGGGACCGGCTGGTCCGGGCGAACCCGGCCGGCCGGGCCATCGACACCCGGTCCGCCATCGGTACCCAGCCGGTGCCGCTGCACCCTGGCGCGGAGCGCTTCTACCGCTCGGCCAAGGAGTACGACTAACTCAGGTCGCCACGGCGCCGGCCGGCCCGGGATCGGCGACGGGCAGCCGTACCGCGACCCGCAGCCCGCCACCCGCCGGCAGCTCCAGGCTCAGCTCACCACCGCCGCGGCGCACCGTGCTCAGCGCGATCGCGAGGCCGAGCCCGGACCCGTCCACGTTGTGCTGGGCGGGGCTGCGCCAGAACCGGTCGGTGGCCCGCTCGAGCTCGTCGGGGGCGAGCCCGGGCCCCTGATCGCGGACCGTGAGCAGCACGTGTTCACCGGCCGGCCGGGTGTGCACCTCGACCTCGCCGCCCGGCGCACTGAACTTGATCGCGTTGTCCAACACCGCGTCCAGCACCGTCTCGACCGCACCGGCCGGCGCGCGGGCCCGCAACCCGGGTTGCCCGGTGCGGCTCAACAGCAGGCCCTCGTGCTCGGCGAGCACCCGCCAGGCGTCCAACCGGTCGGCGAGCACCGCGTCCAGCTCGATCGACGCCAGCTCGGTGGGCGCCCGCTCCGCCCTGGCCAGCGCGAGCAGCCCGTCCAGCACCTCCCCGAGGCGGTCGGCCTCCTCCAGCGCCGCCGCCTGCTCCTCGACGGCGTTGCTGCCGTTGCCGTCCAGGTTGTTCAGCCGCAGCCGCAGCGCGGTCAGCGGGTTGCGCAGCTGGTGCGAGGCATCCGCGACGAAGGCGCGCTGGGCGGCCAGCGCCTGCGTCACGGTGGCGGCCATCTGGTCGAACGAGCGGGTGAGCTGGCGTAGCTCGGCCGGTCCCCGGCTCTCCCCGACCGGTTCGGCCGCCGCGCCGGACAGTACCGACGCGGCCACCCGGGACAGCCCGGCGTCGAGGCGCCGCACCGGCCGCAGGATCCAGCGCACCACCGGGAGCGCGCCGAGCGCGGCCAGTGCCAGCGCGACCAGGCCGGCCCCGACCAGCACCAGCCACTCGGCGAGCACGTCGCGGCGCAGCGTGTCGGTGGGCGAGACGGTGACGGCGGCGCCGCGCACCTCGCCGTCCACCAGCACCGGCTCGGCGAGCAGCATCGGCGCCCCGTTCCACGGCAGCACCAGCGGGTACGGCTCGGAGCGGCGCCCTGCCAACGCCACCCGGACCCGGTCGGCGGTGGACAGCTGCAGCCCCGGCCGGGATGCGGCCAGGATCGCGCCGTCCCTGGCCACCAGCGCCACCGAGATGCCGTAGACCTCGTCGTAGCGCCGCATCTCCGGCAGCAGCGCCGCCGGGTCGGCCTCCACCAGCGGCCGCTGGGCCAGCGAGGCGAACCGCACGGTGTCGGCGAGGCGGTCCACGAACTGGGCCTGCAGCGCACCTCGGGCGCCGGACACGGCGAGCGGGACGCCGAGCCCGACCAACACCATGGCGACCAGCACCATCACGGTCACCAGCAACCGGCGCCGCACGGCCCGCCCTCTATTCGCCCGCGGCGGGCAGGCCGAGGCGGTAGCCCACGCCACGCACGGTCTGCACCAGCTCCGGCCGGCGGAGTTTGGTCCGCAGGGTGGCGACGTGCACGTCCAGGGTCCGGTTCGCCCCCGGCCAGCTCCGGCCCCACACCTCGGCCACGATCCGGTTGCGGGTGCACACCGCGCCGCCGGCGGTGGCCAGCAGGGCGAGCACCTGGAACTCCTTGCGGGACAGCGTCACCGACTCCCCGTCCACCACCACGGTGTGCCGGGCCAGGTCCAGTGCCACCCCGTCCACCTCGATCAGTTCGGGCACCATCGACCCGGGCTGTGCCGCGCGGCGGCGCCGGTACACCGCCTCCACCCTGGCGACCAGCTCACCGACGTCGTACGGCTTCACCAGGTAGTCGTCCGCGCCGGAGTGCAGCCCCAGGATGCGGTCGTCGACCTCACCCCGCGCGGACACGATGATGATCGGCAGATCGCAGGTCTCCCGGATGGTGCGGCACACGTCCACCCCGTCCACGTCCGGCAGTCCAAGATCGAGCAACACCACGTCGACCTCGCCGAGGTGGGCCACCACATCGCGGCCGCCGGACAGCCGCAGGATGCTCATACCATGCCGCCGCAACGCCGGCCGTAACGCCGCTGCAACCCTGTCGTCGTCCTCGACCAGCAGAATCCGCAACTGTCGCTCCTGGTAATAGATCACTCACGCGTGACCTAGTTGAGACCCTAAGTGTTGCTCAAAGCCCTGGACGATAGTGACCGACGCCGCTTAGCCTCGCCCAACCTATCCTCTACTGAGAGGACGCTGAGACCGTGGATCGACCCGGACCTGCCGGTGCTCCCATGATCCAGATCCAGCACGTCGACAAACACTTCGGCGAGCTGCACGTGCTCAAGGACATCGATCTCGAAGTAGCGGCCGGCCAGGTCGTGGTGGTGCTCGGGCCGTCCGGCTCGGGTAAGTCGACGCTGTGCCGGGCCATCAACCGGCTGGAGCCGATCGACAGCGGCACCATCAAGGTGGACGGCCAGCCGTTGCCTGCCGAGGGCAAGGACCTGGCCCGGTTGCGCGCCGACGTGGGCATGGTGTTCCAGAGCTTCAACCTGTTCGCGCACAAGACGATCCTGGAGAATGTCACGCTCGCCCCGCTGAAGGTGCGCAAGTCACCGAAGGCGGAGGCGGAGAAGCGCGGCCTCGAACTGCTCGAACGGGTCGGCATCGCCAACCAGCGGGACAAGTACCCGGCCCAGCTGTCCGGCGGGCAGCAGCAGCGGGCCGCGATCGCCAGGGCGCTGGCCATGCGGCCCAAGGTCATGCTGTTCGACGAGCCCACCTCGGCGCTGGACCCGGAGATGGTCCAGGAGGTGCTGGACGTGATGACCGGGCTGGCCAGGGAGGGCATGACCATGCTCGTGGTCACCCACGAGATGGGCTTCGCCCGCCGCGCCGCGCACCGGGTGGTGTTCATGGCCGACGGCGAGATCGTCGAGGACGCCGCCCCGGACGACTTCTTCACCAAGCCGCGCTCGGCGCGGGCCAAGGACTTCCTCGGCAAGATCCTCACCCACTGACCGGGGCGGGCCACCGAGCGCCCGCCGACCCCTCACCCGAGCACGGCTGCACCACTCCCCGGGCACGGGTTCCGAGCACACCACGAGTCGCCTTGGCGACAACAAGAATTGGAGAACCGGATGAAGTGGAGATCGCTCGCCGTTGGCCTGCTCGTCGGCGCCCTGTCCCTGACCGCGTGTGGCAAGGAAGGCAGCCCCGGCGGAGGCGGCGGCTCCGTAGTCAGTGAACCCGCGGCCGCCGACGTGCAGGTGACCGGCTCCCCCACCTTCGACAAGATCAAGCAGCGTGGCGGCGTGGTCGTGGGTGTGAAGGACGACCAGCCGGGCCTCGGCTTCAAGGACGCGACCACCGGCGAGTACTCCGGCTTCGACATCGAGGTGGCCCGCCTGGTGGCCGCCAAGCTCGGCTACGGCACCGACAAGATCACCTTCAAGACCGTGCCGTCGGCCGCCCGCGAGGACGCCATCTCCCGCGGCGACGTCGACTACTACGTCGGCACCTACACCATCAACGACAAGCGCAAGAACAGCGTGTCGTTCGCCGGCCCGTACTTCGTTTCCGGCCAGGGCGTGCTCGTCCGCAAGGATGAGACCGCGATTACCGGCAAGGACACCCTGAAGGGCAAGAAGGTCTGCTCGGTCACCGGGTCCACGCCGATCCAGCGGGTGCAGCAGCAACAGCTCACCGAGCCGGCCAACATCGTCCAGTTCCAGACCTACAGCCAGTGCGTCGACCAGCTGCTCAACAGCCAGGTCGACGTGCTCACCACCGACGACGCGATCCTCAAGGGCTATGCCGCGCAGCAGCCCGACAAGCTGAAGCTGGTCGGCGACGCATTCTCCACCGAGCCCTACGGCGTCGGCCTGCCCAAGGACGACTCCGCGCTGCGCGGCAAGGTCAACGACATCCTGCAGGCCTCGTTCGACGACGGCACCTGGCAGAAGATCTACGACGGCACGCTGGGCAAGTCCGGCTCGCCGGCCAGCCCGCCCAAGCTCGAGCGCTACTGACCCGGCCGCCGGGGGTGGTGGCTGGCGGAGTACCGCCCGCCACCACCCCGACGGGCCCTGTCTCCGACAAGGAGCTTTGCCGGTGAACGTCCTCCTCGACAATCTCGACCTCTTCGGACAGGCGTTCCTCGGAACGATCAAGCTCTTCATCGTGGCCGCGATCGGTTCGCTGATCGGCGGCACGATCCTTGCCGGCATGCGGGTCAGCCCGGTGCCGATCCTGCGCGCCTTCGGCACGGCCTACGTCAACACGGTCCGCAACACCCCTCTCACCCTGGTGCTGCTGCTCTTCGCGTTCGCGTACCCGCGGTTGGAGATCGCGGACCTCTCGTTCTTCACCCGGGCCTGCCTGGGGCTGATCGTCTACACCTCGGCGTTCGTCTGCGAGGTGGTCCGCTCGGGCATCAACACGGTGCCGGTCGGGCAGGCCGAGGCATCCCGCGCGCTCGGCTTCACCTTCAACCAGACGCTGTCCAGCATCGTGCTCCCACAGGCCGTGCGGGCCGTGGTCCCGCCGCTGACCAACATCGAGATCGCGCTGCTGAAGAACACCACCATCGCCGCCGGGTTCTCGGTCATCGAGGCCGGCGGTGTCTACAGCGCCCTGGCCGAACGGGGCTACAGCGTGCTGGTCGGCCTGCTCTGGGTCGCTGTCGGCTTCCTGATCCTGGTCATCCCACTCACCCTGCTGCAACGGCGGCTTGACCAGCGCTGGAGCGTGGCCCGATGACCGCGGTGCTGTACGACATCCCCGGTCCCAAGGCCCGCGCCCGCAATGCGGGCACCGGGCTACTCGGTGTCGTCCTGCTCGTCGCGCTGATCGGGTACGTGCTGTACCGGCTGCTCGTCACCGGCCAGTTCTCCGCGCGGGAATGGGAGTGGATCCAGTACTCGGCGATCCAACGCCTGCTGCTGAACTCGCTGCTCGCCACCCTGGAGGCGTTCGGCGTGGCGGCCGTGCTCGCACTGGCCCTCGGTGCTGTTCTCGCCGCGGGCCGGCTGTCGGAACACCGCTGGATCAGCCGGCCGGCGACCGTCGTGGTCGAGTTCTTCCGCGCGATCCCGCTACTGGTGCTGATCTTCATCCTGTTCTACGGGGTGTCCCGCAGCCTGAACTACAACTTCAGCGCGTTCTGGGCGCTGGTGTTCGGCCTGATGCTCTACAACGGGTCGGTGCTCGCCGAGATCTTCCGCGCCGGCGTGCTCGCACTGCCGAAGGGCCAACGCGAGGCCGCCTACGCGCTGGGCATGCGCAAGGCCCAGGTCATGACGAACGTGCTGCTGCCGCAGTCACTGCGCCTGATGCTGCCGACCATCGTCAGCCAGCTCGTCGTGGTACTCAAGGACACCGCGCTGGGGTTCCTGATCCAGTACCCGGAGCTGCTCTACCAGGCCCGCTACCTCGGCGGCCAGGGTCAGCTGGGATCGCCGATCCTGCCGGTGGCCATGGTGGTCGCGGTGATCTACATCGCCATGTGCCTGCTGCTGTCCATGCTGGCCAACTACCTGGAACGGCGGACCCGCCGCAACCCCAAGATCGGCGCGCTGGACCCGGCAGGCAAGGCCGACGCGGAGGGTGAAGTGGTCGCCGCACAGTCCACGGACTGACCGCTCAGCTCTGCGTAGGTATACGCAACAGGCGGCGGCGCCGGGGATGGACCTCGCCGAGTTCAACCACAGCCGCCCGCGCTTCATGATCAAGAGCCACTGCGGTTGAACTCGACGCCGCCATCGACGGCGGCGGGCCGCGGCGGCGGCGATCAGGGGCGGCGGCGGACGGACAAGGGGCGCCGCCGCGACCGGTGCGGTCGAGGCGGCGCCCCTTCGTCGGCTCAGAGCTCAGGCGTCCGTCTTGCGCTTGAAGATCTTGTTGCCCAGCCACACCACCGGGTCGTACTTGCGGTCCACCACACGCTCCTTCAGCGGGATGAGCGCGTTGTCGGTGATCTTGATGTGCTCAGGGCAGACCTCGGTGCAGCACTTGGTGATGTTGCAGTAGCCGAGACCGTGCTCCTCCTGGGCCGCCTTCTGCCGGTCGGCGGCATCCAGCGGGTGCATGTCCAGCTCGGCGATGCGCATCAGGTAACGCGGCCCGGCGAACTCGGCCTTGTTCTCCTCATGGTCGCGCACCACGTGACAGGTGTTCTGGCACAGGTAGCACTCGATGCACTTGCGGAACTCCTGGCTGCGCTCCACGTCGACCTGTTGCATCCGGTACTCACCCGGAGCCACCCCGGCCGGCGGTGCGAAGGCCGGGATCTCGCGCGCCTTCACGTAGTTGAACTCCACGTCGGTGACCAGGTCGCGGACCACCGGGAAGGTGCGCAGCGGGGTCACCGTGACGACCTCGTCCTCGGTGAAGGTGTTCATCCGGGTCATGCACATCAGCCGCGGCCGGCCGTTGACCTCGGCACTGCATGAGCCACACTTGCCGGCCTTGCAGTTCCACCGCACCGCCAGGTCGCCGGCCTGGGTCTGCTGCAGTCGGTGGATGATGTCGAGGACGACCTCGCCCTCGTTCACGTCGACCTGGTAGTCCACCAGGTCGCCCTTCTCCGAATCGCCGCGCCAGACCCTGAAGTGCGCCGAGTAGGTCGTCATGCCGAACCGCCCTTCCCGGCGTCAGCCCTGTGATCGCCGAGCTCTTCACCGGTGTAGTACTTCTTCAGCTCGTCGAGCTCGAACAGATCCAGCAGCTCGCCGCGCATGGCGATCTGCTCCTGGCGCCGCAGGTGCACGTCGTCCTCACCGTTGGCGGACAGCACCAGCAGCACGTGCCGCCAGTCGGAGTCCATCACCGGGTAGTCGTCGCGGGTGTGCCCGCCCCGGCTCTCGGTGCGCTCCAACGCCGCCTTGGCCACACAGAGCGACACGAGCAGCATGTTCCGCAGGTCCAGCGCGAGGTGCCAGCCGGGGTTGAACTCCCGGTGACCCTCCACCGCGACCTGGCGGGTGCGGGTGGCGAAGTCCTCGAGCTTCTTGAGGGCCATCTCCATCTCGTCGCCCTTGCGGATGATGCCGACCAGGTCGTTCATCGTCTGCTGCAGCTCGATGTGCACGGTGTAGGGGTTCTCGCCGCCGGCCGTGTGGAACGGCAGCAGGGCCCGGTCGTGCGCGGCGGCCACGTCGTTCTCGTTCACTGCCGGGGCGCCACCCAGCCCGTTCAGGTAGTCGGCCGCGCCGATCCCGGCCCTGCGGCCGAACACCAACAGGTCGGACAGCGAGTTGCCGCCGAGGCGGTTCGACCCGTGCATGCCGCCTGAGCACTCACCGGCGGCGAACAGGCCGGGCACCTTCGAGGCGCCGGTGTCCGGGTCGACCTCGACGCCGCCCATCACGTAGTGGCACGTCGGGCCGACCTGCATCGGCTCCTTGGTGATGTCGACGTCGGCCAGCTCCTTGAACTGGTGGTGCATCGACGGCAGCCGCTTGATGATCTCTTCGGGCTTCATCCGGGTGGAGACGTCCAGGTAGACACCGCCCTGGGGTGAGCCGCGACCGGCCTTGACCTCGGAGTTGATCGCCCGGGCCACCTCGTCGCGCGGCAGCAGCTCCGGCGGGCGCCGGTTGTTGTCCGCGTCGGTGTACCAGCGGTCGCCCTCCTCCTCGGTGGTGGCGTACTGGTCCTTGAACACGTCCGGCACGTAGTCGAACATGAACCGCTTGCCCTCGGAGTTGCGCAGCACCCCGCCGTCGCCGCGGACCGACTCGGTGACCAGCAGTCCCTTCACCGACAGCGGCCAGACCATGCCGGTCGGGTGGAACTGGATGAACTCCATGTTGATCAGCGTCGCGCCGGCGCGCAGGGCCAGCGCGTGGCCGTCACCGGTGTACTCCCACGAGTTGCTCGTCGTCTTGAACGACTTGCCGATGCCGCCGGTGGCGAGCACCACGGCGGCGGTCTCGAACAGGATGAACCCGCCGGTGTTGCGCCAGTAGCCGAACGCGCCGGAGATCTTGCCGTCGGTCTTGATCAGGTCGGTGATGGTGCACTCATGGAAGACCTTGATCTTGGACTCGTAGTCCCCGGTCTCCTTGAAGTCGTCCTGCTGCAGCGAGACGATCTTCTGCTGCAGGGTGCGGATGAGCTCGAGGCCCGTCCGGTCACCGACGTGCGCCAGCCGAGGGTAGGTGTGCCCGCCGAAGTTCCGCTGGCTGATCTTGCCGTCCTTGGTGCGGTCGAACAGTGCACCGTAGGTCTCCAGCTCCCAGACCCGGTCCGGCGCCTCCTTGGCGTGCAGCTCGGCCATCCGCCAGTTGTTCAGGAACTTGCCGCCGCGCATGGTGTCGCGGTAGTGCACCTGCCAGTTGTCGTGGGGGTTCACGTTGCCCATCGACGCCGCGCAGCCACCTTCGGCCATGACGGTGTGCGCCTTGCCGAACAGCGACTTGCTGATGATCGCGGTCTTCTTGCCCTGCAGCCGGGCCTCGATCGCGGCCCGCAGACCGGCGCCGCCGGCACCGATCACCACGACGTCGTAGGAGTGCCGCTCGATGTCGGTCGATGCCGGTGCTTCGCTCGTGGACTCGCTCATGCCTTCACCTGTTGTCATGTCCGGCGCCTCAGTTCACGATCCGCGGGTCGGCGAACCAGCCGGCCGCCAGCGCCATCACGTAGAAGTCGGTCAGCGCCAGGGTGCCCAGCGTGGTCCAGGCCAGCTCCTGGTGCTTGGCGTTGAGCTTGGTCACCTGCGACCACAGCCAGTAACGAACCGGGTGCTTGGAGAAGTGGTTGAGCCGCCCGCCCATGATGCTGCGGCAGGAGTGGCAGGACGCGGTGTAGGCCCAGAGCAGGACCACGTTGGCCACGATGATCAGCGTGCCCAGCCCGACACCGACGCCTCCGTCGCGGCCCTTGAACGCCTCCACGGCGTCGATGGTGTTGACCACCGAGATGAGCGCCGCGATGTAGAAGAAGTAGCGGTGCAGGTTCTGGCCGAGGAGCGGGAAGCGGGTCTCACCGGTGTAGCGCGCGTGCGGCTCGGCGACGGCGCAGGCCGGCGGGGACTGCCAGAAGCTGCGGTAGTACGCCTTGCGGTAGTAGTAGCAGGTGAGCCGGAAGAGCAGCAGGAACGGCAGCGTGATCGCGCCGAACGGCAGGATCGGCCAGTCCGGCAGGAACCGCCCGAACAGTGACGCCTCCGGGTCGCAGCCCAGCGACACACAGGGCGAGTAGAACGGAGTGAGGTAGTGGTACTCCGGCACCCAGTACCACTTCTGCATGAACACCCGGACCGTGGCGTAGACGACCCACGCGGCGAGACCGATGACGGTCATCAGCGGCGGCAGCCACCATCGGTCCGTGCGGAGGGTTCTGGCCGCGATCTGCGCCCGACCGGCGGACGCTTGTGTGGTGGATGACACGTCGGAGAGTCCTCATCTGCTTCGGTGTCGACGCCATACGCTCGGAGAACGCACCGCGCCGTGTCGTTCGGATCTCACGGAGCGTACGACTCGTGTCACGGGGCAGCCGTGTCAGGTCGGCAACTTTGACCAGGCCGAGACGCGTTTCACAAGACCGGATGAAGATCACCCAAGAACGCGGGCATGCCGAGGGGCCCGGTCCCGCCGATGGGGAACCGGGCCTCGCCGGTAGCGCCTGCCGCGCGTCAGCTCGCCGCCCGACCACCCACCTTCGCGGCCAGGTAGTCGTGGTTCAGCTGGGAGATCACGTCGAGCGGGATCTCCTTCGGGCAGACGGTGGTGCAGGCGCCGGTGTTCGTGCAGCCGCCGAAACCGGCCTCGTCGTGCGCCTCGACCATCCTGAGCACCCGCTCGTAGCGTTCGGGCTGTCCCTGCGGCAGCTCGCCGAGGTGGGTGATCTTCGCGCCGAGGAACAGCGACGCCGAGCCGTTCGGGCAGGCCGCCACGCAGGCGCCGCAGCCGATGCAGTTCGCGGCGGCGAACGAGCGGTCGGCGGCCGTCTTCGGCACCAGCATCGCGGCGGCGTCGGGGGCGGATCCGGTCGGTGCGGTGATGTAGCCGCCGGCCTGGATGATCCGGTCGAATGCGGCGCGGTCCACCACCAGGTCGCGCAGCACCGGGAAGGCGCCGGACCGGAACGGCTCCACGGTGATCGTGTCGCCGTCGGCGAACTCGCGCAGGTGCAGCTGGCAGGTGGTGGTGGCCTTCGCCGGGCCGTGCGGCTCACCGTCGATGACCATGCTGCACGCGCCGCAGATGCCCTCCCGGCAGTCGTGGTCGAATGCCACCGGCTCCTCGCCGCGCAGGATGAGCTTCTCGTTCAGCACGTCGAGGAGCTCCAGGAACGACATGTCCTCGGAGATACCGTCCTGGTCGTCCATCTCGTACTTGACGAGCTTGCCCCTGGCCTCGCTGTCGTCCTGACGCCAGACCCGCAGTTTCAGTCTCACTTGTAGCTCCGCTTGCTCGGGTGCACGTACTCGAAGTCCAGCTCCTCCTTGTGGAGCACCGGCGCCTGCCCCTGGCCGGCGTACTCCCAGGCGGCGGCGTAGGAGAAGTTCTGGTCGTCGCGCTCCGCCTCGCCGTCCTCGGTCTGGCTCTCGGCGCGGAAGTGCCCACCGCAGGACTCGGTGCGGTGCAGCGCGTCCAGGCACATCAGCTCGGCGAGCTCGAGGAAGTCGGCCACCCGGCCGGCCTTCTCCAGGCTCTGGTTGAGCGCTTCGCCGGTACCCGGCACCGTCACGTTGGTCCAGAACTCGCGGCGCAGCTCCGGGATGCGGTCCAGCGCCTTGCGCAGCCCCTCGTCGCTGCGCTCCATGCCGCAGTAGTCCCACATCAGGTGGCCCAGCTCGCGGTGGAACGAGTCGACGGTCCGGTTGCCCTTGATGGACAGCAGCCGCTCGATCCGGTCGCTCACGTCGCGGCGGGCCGCCACCACCTCGGGCGCGTTCTCGTCGACCGGGTCCAGCTTGTTGCTCGCCAGGTAGTCGCCGATCGTGTTCGGCAGCACGAAGTAGCCGTCGGCCAGCCCCTGCATCAGGGCCGAGGCGCCGAGCCGGTTTGCCCCGTGGTCGGAAAAGTTGGCCTCGCCGGCGACGTACAGGCCGGGGATCGTGCTCTGCAGGTCGTAGTCGACCCACAGGCCACCCATCGTGTAGTGCACGGCCGGGAAGATGCGCATCGGCACCTGGTAGGGGTCCTCGCCGGTGATGCGCTCGTACATCTGGAACAGGTTCCCGTACTTGGCCTCGACGGCCGGCCGGCCCATCCGCTGGATGGCGTCGTCGAAGTCCAGGTACACGCCGAGCCCGGTCGGGCCGACGCCGCGCTTCTCGTCGCACATCTTCTTGGCCGCCCGGCTGGCGATGTCGCGGGGGACCAGGTTGCCGAACGCCGGGTACATCCGCTCCAGGAAGTAGTCCCGCTCGGCGTGCGGGATGTCGTTCGGCGCGCGGTCGTCGCCCACCCGCTCCGGTACCCAGACCCGGCCGTCGTTGCGCAGCGACTCCGACATCAGGGTCAGCTTCGACTGGTGGTCGCCGGAGACCGGGATACAGGTGGGGTGGATCTGCGTGTAACAGGGGTTGGCGAACAGGGCGCCCTTGCGGTGCGCCCGCCAGGACGCGGTGACGTTGCAGCCCTTGGCGTTCGTGGAGAGGTAGAAGACGTTGCCGTAGCCGCCGGAGGCCAGCACCACGGCGTCGGCGAGGTGGGTGCTGATCTCGCCGGTGACCATGTCCCTGGCCACGATGCCGCGAGCCCGCCCGTCCACCACGATCAGCTCGAGCATCTCGTGGCGGGAGTGCATCTTCACGTTGCCGGCGTCGATCTGGCGCTCCAGTGCCTGGTACGCACCGATCAGCAGCTGTTGGCCGGTCTGGCCCCTGGCGTAGAAGGTGCGGGACACCTGCACCCCGCCGAAGGAGCGGGTGTCCAGCAGGCCGCCGTACTCGCGGGCGAACGGCACGCCCTGTGCCACGCACTGGTCGATGATCTGCCGGCTGATCTCGGCGAGGCGGTGCACGTTGGACTCACGGGCCCGGAAGTCGCCACCCTTGACCGTGTCGTAGAACAGCCGGAACACGCTGTCGCCGTCGTTGCGGTAGTTCTTCGCCGCGTTGATCCCACCCTGCGCGGCGATCGAATGTGCCCGGCGCGGGCTGTCCTGGTAGCAGAACGAGCTGACCTGGTACCCCAGCTCCCCCAGCGACGCACCGGCCGCCCCGCCGGCCAGGCCGGTGCCGACCACGATGACGTGCAGCTTGCGCTTGTTGGCCGGGTTGACCAGCTTCATGCCGAAGCGGCGGCGCTCCCAGCGGGTCTCGATCGGCCCGTCCGGGGCGACCTTGTCCGCGATCGGCGAACCGACGGTGTACTCGGAGAAGTTCATGACCTAGACCAATCCGAAGGTGACAGCGAGCGGTACGGACAGGAATCCGACGGTGAGCAGGACGGCGAAGGCCGTGGAGACGGCTTTCAGCCGCGCCTGCCTGGCGTCGGTGGACCAGCCGAGCGTCTGCAGCGCGCTCCACAGGCCGTGCCGGATGTGAAACCCGACGGCCACCACGGCGAGGACGTAGAAGAGCGTCACGTACCAGCGGCCGGGGGTGAAGTCGGCGTGCAGGTTGTCGTAGACCTGCAGGTGCACCCCGTGCGGGTTCAGCGTGCCGGTGGTCAGGTCGAGCAGGTGGTAGATCACGAACAGCACCACGATCACGCCGCCCCAGCGCATGGTCCGCGCCGCGTAGCTGCCGGGGGCCTTGTTGCGCACCGCGTACCTCACCGGCCGGGCCCGGCGGGCGCGCACGGTGAGCACCGCAGCCGACCAGATGTGCGCCAGGACCGACACCGCCAGCAGGAACCTGACGAGCCAGAGCGTGCCCCCGTAGGGCACCACCGGTTCCAGGATGGTGCGCAACCAGGCCGCGTACCCGTCCAGCGCGGCGGCGCCGAGGAAGATCTTCAGGTTCCCGACCAT
The DNA here is from genome assembly GCA_036009565.1 of Pseudonocardia sp. GTDB lineage: Bacteria > Actinomycetota > Actinomycetes > Mycobacteriales > Pseudonocardiaceae > Pseudonocardia. Next base: position 34,330 of record DASYLM010000179.1, read on the forward strand.
GTGCAGGACGAGGTACAGCAGCATGAACCCGCCGCTGACCGCCATCACGAACTTGAGCAGGACCGACGGCAGCGTCACGTGCCGGGTCGGTGGCGTCACCCCCGCGGCGCTCTGCCTGCTGGAGACTAGGGCTTTCACGGATTCCAGTGCACTATCGGAAGTTCCAGCCGTCCAATGCATCGGGGCACTCACTTCGATGCACGTACGCTATACAAGTGACACTTCAGCAGTTCGGCTACTTCGTCGCGGTTGCCGACGTGCGCAGCTTCACTCAGGCGGCGGAACTCATCGGTGTCGCCCAGCCCACACTGTCCCGACAGCTCAAGGCGCTGGAGGACGAACTGGGCGCCCCGCTGGTGAACCGCGGCAAGAGCATCACGCTCACGCCGGCCGGCGAGGCCGTGCTCCCGCTGGCGCGGCGGATGCTCGCCGACGCGGACAGCGCGCACACCGCCGTCGCCGAGATCGTCGGCCTGCGCCGGGGGCGCCTGCGCGTCGGTGCCACCCCCTCGCTGTGCATCGGCGTGCTGGCCGACGTGCTGCGGGTGTTCCACGAGCAGCACCCGGAGATCCACCTGGTGCTGGCCGAGAACGGCTCCCAGCCACTGGTGCACGACCTCGCCCGGGGTGCCCTCGACGTGGCGCTGGTGATCGTGCCGCCGACCGGCCTCGACCCCGCGCTGCACATCACCCCGCTCCTGCGCGAGCGGCTGTCGGTGGCGTCACCGCGGTCCGGTCGGCCGCCGACCAGCCGCGGTTCGATGACCATCACCGAGTTGTCCCGGCGGTCACTGGTCATGGTGCGCGAGGGCTATGACCTGCGGGAGGTCACGCTGCAGGCCTACCGGGAGGCCGGCGTGACCCCCCGGTTCGCGGTCGAGGGCGGCGAGATGGACGCCGTGCTCCGGCTGGTCGAAGCGGGCACCGGCGTCGCGGTGGTACCCGACCTGGTGTTCGCCGGCCGGCCGCGGCTGCGCCGCACCACGCTCACCCCGCCGCTGTACCGCACTGTCGCGCTGGCGCGCCGCGCCGAGGTCGCCCCGACGCATGCCACGGCGGCGTTCGACGGGGTGCTGCTGTCGTTCCTGCGCGCGCTGCCCGCCAGCGGCCGGCTCGACGCGGACATCACCGTGCTGCGGCGCTGACCGGGTCAGCTGTCGCGGGGGGTCAGCTGTCGCCGGGATCAGCTGTCGCCGGGGCCAGCTGTCGCCGGGATCAGCTGTCGCCCGGGCCAGCTGTCGCCCGGGCCAACTGTCGCCCGGGCCAACTGTCGCCGAGGTCAACGTCGCCGGGATCAGGGGTCGCCGGGATCAGGGGTCAGCTGTCGCCGAGGTGGTCGAGCTCGAAGTCGGCCTCGTTCGGCACGCCGTCCACGCCGCGTTCGCGCAGCGCCTCCCGGACCACCTGGTAGGACAGCCCCGACGGGTAGCCCTTGCGGGCCAGCATACCGACCAGCCTGGGCACCACGCGGGTGTCGTTCGCCGAGAGCGTGCGCAGCCGGCGGTCCACCAGCTCCCGTGCCCGCCGGGCCTCGCTGTCCCGGTCCAGCGCCGCGACAGCCTGACCCGCCACCTCCCCGTCCACGCCCTTGCGGCGCAACTCGGCGGCCAGCGCGCGGCGGGCCAGCCCCCGCGTCGAGTGCCGGGTGCGCACCCACTGCTCCGCGAAGGTGGCATCGTCGATCAGCCCGACCTCGGAGAACCGGCTGAGCACCGCTTCGGCCACCGAGTCCGGGATGCCGCGTGTGCGCAGCACCCCAGCCAGCTCAGCGCGGGTACGCGCCCGGTCGGTGAGCAGTCGCAGGCAGATCGCCCGGGCCGCCGTTTCCGGATCGTCGTCCGGATCCGCCTGCTCACCGGCCGGATTGGTCGATGCCCGGGTCGGTTCCCGTTGCACGGTCAGAAGTCGACGGGGGCCGGGGCCGGGATGGTGGCGTCGGCATCCAGCTTCGCGCCGATGCCGAGCTTCTCCTTGATCTTCTTCTCGATCTCGTCGGCCACGTCCGGGTTCTCCAGCATGAACTTGCGGGCGTTCTCCTTGCCCTGGCCCAACTGGTCGCCCTCGTAGGTGTACCAGGCACCGGACTTGCGGATCAGCGCCTGCTCAACCCCGACGTCGATCAGCGAGCCCTCCCGGCTGATGCCGTGGCCGAAGAGGATGTCGAACTCCGCCTGCTTGAACGGCGGGGCGACCTTGTTCTTCACCACCTTGACGCGGGTACGGCTGCCGACCGCGTCGGTGCCGTCCTTGAGCGTCTCGATCCGCCGGATGTCCAGCCGGACCGAGGCGTAGAACTTCAGCGCCTTGCCACCGGTCGTGGTCTCAGGCGAGCCGAACATCACGCCGATCTTCTCGCGGAGCTGGTTGATGAAGATGGCGGTGGTGCCCGAGTTGCTCAGCCCACCGGTGATCTTCCGCAGGGCCTGGCTCATCAGCCGGGCCTGCAGGCCGACGTGGCTGTCGCCCATCTCGCCCTCGATCTCGGCGCGCGGTACCAGCGCGGCCACCGAGTCGATCACGATGAGGTCGATCGCGCCGGAGCGGATCAACATGTCGGCGATCTCCAGCGCCTGCTCACCGGTGTCCGGCTGGGAGACCAGCAGCGAGTCAGTGTCCACGCCGAGGACCTTGGCGTAGTCCGGGTCGAGCGCGTGCTCGGCGTCGATGAACGCGGCGACGCCGCCGGCGGCCTGGGCGTTGGCCACCGCGTGCAGCGCGACCGTCGTCTTACCCGAGGACTCCGGGCCGTAGATCTCCACCACCCGGCCGCGGGGCAACCCGCCGACGCCCAGCGCGACGTCCAGCGCGATGGACCCGGTCGGGATCACCCTGATCGGCGCGCGGACCTCGTCGCCGAGGCGCATCACCGAGCCCTTGCCGTGGTTCTTCTCGATCTGCGCGAGCGCGAGTGCTAGCGCCTTCTCGCGGTCGGGAGCTGCGCTCATCGAATGCCACCTTGCTGAAGTAGGAAACGCGGTACGGCTGACGCTAGGCGGCGTGACCGACGGTTTGGTGACCGCGGGCGTCGTCTGTGGACAACTCCACCGGGTGTGGACAACACCTTAGCCGAACGGCTGTTCGAACCCGACAGGACACGCCGATACGGGATAATTCGGCGCGCTCACCGCCGCTCGGGGGGTACCTCGAAGGCTCCGCAGACCGCCCGCCAGACATCCCGGGGGTCCCAGCCGGTCTCCAGGGCCTGATTCACGGTCTGCCCGTCGAGCTCGGCGAACACGTGGTCGGTGGCCAGCGAGCTGGCCCGCACCGAACCGAACTCGTCGGCCATCAGCTCGCGGAATTGACTCAGTCGCACCCGCCCCACGCTAGAGCGTGCCCGTCGGAATCAGCCAACCGGCCGCACGGCACCGGTCCGGCCGGCCGCGCGGCGCTGGCCGGGCGGCCGCACGGCGCTGGCCGGGCGGCCGCACGACACCGGTCCGGGCGGCCGCACGGCGCTGGCCGTAGGGCCGCGCGGCGCGGGCCGGGCCAGGCGCTGTCCCACCGGTCGCGTAGTGCCGCCGTCCGGCCGGTCCGCTGTTACCGAGCTGCACGCCAGGCAGGTTTTCGGCCGGTGGATCTGCACCCTGTGCCGCTCGGTAACCGGCCGCTCGGTGACCGAAACCTCACGCACGACTCCGCATGAGTCGCCGGCGAGTGATCAACGGGACATCACGGCTGTTCGAGGCCGCGAAAACAACCCTGATGTCCCGCTGATCATGGCGCCCTGCGCGGGTGGCCGGCCAACGGCGGCTCGCCGCCCAATGCCCGCCTCATCGGCCGCCGAACTGGCCACCGACCGGCCACCAGACTGCCGAGGCAGCTGCCTGTGGTTACCGAGCTGGACACGAGGCGCCACAGGCGCCACACCTGCCTGGTGTGCAGCTCCGTAACACGCATCGGGGCCGGCGGCTCGGGACCGGCGGCTCGGGACCGGCTCGACACCGGCGACGCGGCGCCGGCGACGCTGGTCCGCCGGTCCCGGTACCGTACGAGGGTGCTGACCTCGCCGGACCCGACCGGGTTCTCCTCGCCGCTAGGCCAGCTGGTGGTGCTGGCCGGGCTGGTGGCCAGCCTGGTGGTGCTGGCGCGCTGGTG
>DASYLM010000180.1:0-11053 GCA_036009565.1 Pseudonocardia sp.
CCCGTAGCCGCGCCGTAGCCGAACGCAAGGTGCGCCCGCTCACGCACAGTGCCAACTAGGGTGACCTTCATGCCTACCCGGACCGCCGCTGACCTGCGCACCCGTGACGTGCTGTGGGGGTGCGTCGAGAACATCTATGCGGAGATCCTCGCCCATCCGTTCGTATCGGGGCTCTCCGACGGCACGCTGGACCGCGACGCCTTCCGGCACTACATCGTGCAGGACGCGCACTACCTGCGCGGTTACGCCCGCGCGCTCGCCGTGTGCGCGGCCAGGGCACCGACCGAGCAGGACACCGTGATGTTCGCCGTGCACGCCGCCGGCGCGGTCGCGGCCGAGCAGGACATGCACGCCGAGCTGATGTCCGAGCTCGGCTCCTCGCCCGCCGAGGCGGCCGCCGAGCCGGTGGCCCCGACCACCCGGGCGTACCTGAGCTACCTGCTGGCGACCACGTACGGCGGCTCGTTCGCGGAGGGCCTCGGCGCGGTGCTGCCCTGCTACTGGATCTACGCGCGGGTCGGCGACGAGCTGCTGGCCCGCTCGTCGCCGAACAAGCTCTACGCCCGGTGGATCGAGATGTACGGCGGCGAGGAGTTCCAGACCGTGGTGAACGACGTGCTCGCGCTCACCGACCGGGTCGGCGCCACCCTGTCACCCACCGAGGCGGACCTGGTCACCGAGCACTTCGTGACCACCTCGCGCTACGAGTGGATGTTCTGGGACGCGGGATTGCGGCGGGAGGCCTGGCCCATCTGAGCCATCCGGACGTACAGTGTACGTAGGCAGTTCCCGGTGGACCTCGGAGGACGACCATGCAGCTTCCGGACACGGCGCGGTGGGCGTTGACACACGGGCTGATCCGGCTGGTGATGCGGCGGGAAACGCGCAAGGGCAACCTGAACACGCGGTTCCTCACCGACCGCGCCGTGCAGCTCGACCCGTACCCGCACTACGAACAGCTGCGGACCGACGGGCCGTTCAGCAGCGGGTTGGCCGGCAAGCTCACCGTCCACCACGCCGTCGGCACCGAGGTGCTGCGCGCGGAGAGCTTCGGCACCGCGTCGTTCGGCGGCGCGCCGCGGCCGATCCGCCGGCTGCTCAGCGCATCGGCGGCGGGTGCCGCGCGCAGTGTGGTGGAGCCGCCGTCCATGCTGGCGGTCGACCCGCCGGACCACAGCCGCTACCGCAAGCTGGTCACCCGGGCGTTCACCGCCAAGGCGGTCAAGGCACTGCGGGTGCGCACCGAGGAGGTCGCGGTCGAGCTGCTCGACGACATCGACCGGCGTGGCGTGCGTGAACCGGTCGACCTGGTGCGGCTCTACGCCTCGCAGCTGCCGGTGATCGTGATCTGCGAGATCCTGGGCGCGCCGACGTCCATGAAGGACGAGTTCCTGGCCTGGGGGGACGGGGCGGCCGCCTCGCTCGACCCCGGCATGAGCCGCCAGCAGTACCTCGAGGCCCAGCGTGGTATCGACGCCCTGCTGGACTGGATGCGCGGGCACTTCGAGACGCTGCGCCGCAACCCGGGCGAGGACATCCTCTCCGAGCTGGTCACCACGGCGGACACCGACGGTGAGCGGCTCACCGAGACCGAGCTGCTGGCCACCTCGCTGCTCGTGCTGGCCGCCGGCTTCGAGACCACGGTGAACCTGATCGGCAACGGCATCGCACTGCTGCAACAGCACCCCGACCAGCGCGCCCTGCTCACCGAGCAGCCCGCACTGTGGCCGAACGCCGTCGACGAGATGCTCCGCTTCGACTCCCCGGTGCAGCGCACCGCCCGCCGTGCCCTGCGGGACACCGAGATCGCCGGTGTCGGAGTGCGCGAGGAGGAGCTGGTGGTGATCCTGCTCGGCGCAACCAACCGGGACCCGAGGGTCTTCGAGCAGCCGAACACCTTCGACGTCACCCGCCACAACGCCGGCAAGCACCTGGCGTTCTCCAGCGGCATCCATTACTGCCTCGGCGCCTCGCTGGCGAAGATGGAGGGCGAGGTTGCCCTGCGCGCCCTCTACGACCGCTTCCCCGGCCTGACCCTGCTCGGCGACCCGCACCGCCGCCCCACCTCGAACCTGCGGGGCTTCGACCGGATGACCGCCGCACTGGCCCCCACCCCCGTCGGCTGAGACTCGTGAGTGGCGGTTACTCGGGGTCGAAGGCGGTGGCCGTCGAGACGTGCTCCCAGGTGGCCAGCTCCCGCGCCACCGAGTCGAGCTGGCCGCGGATGGAGTCCACCGCGTCGGCGCCGAGCGGCAGCCGCAGCGGCGGGTTCTCGGCGTCCAGCGCGGTGAGGATCGCGGCGGCCGCCTTGGCCGGGTCGCCCGGCTGCCCGCCGTCGCCGCCGGTCACGTACTGGCGGGTCGGGCCGACGGTGGCGGCGTACTCCGGCAGCTCGGCGGACAGGTACGCCGCGCCCGGGTTGAACAGCCCGGTACGGAAGGCCCCGGGCTCGACGATCAGGAACCGGACGCCGAAGTCGACCTCCTGGCTCAGCGTCTGGGTCAGTCCCTCCAGCGCGAACTTCGTCGCACAGTAGGCGCCGAAGCCGGGCGCGGTGATCCAGCCGCCCACGCTGGACATCTGCACCACCGCCCCGCCGCCCTGGCGGCGCATGTGCGGCAGCACCGCCTTGGTCAGCGCCGCCGGCCCGAAGAAATGCAGCTCGAACAGGTAGCGCAGCTCGTCCGCTGTGGTCTCCTCCAGCGCGCCGACCTGGGTGCGGCCGGCGTTGTTGACCAGCACGTCGATCCGGCCGTGCCGGGCCACCACGTCGTCCACCACGGCGGGCGCATCCGGCGAGGTGACGTCCAGCCGGACGGCTTCGGCCTGACCGGGATACGCGGCGACCAGGTCGTCGAGAGCCTCGGTACGTCGGGCCGCGCCGACCACCAGGTCGCCGGCGGCGATCGCGGCCTCGGCGATGGCGCGGCCGAAACCGCTGCTGGCGCCGGTGACCAGCCAGACTCGGCTCACTCCCGGTCCAGGCTGTCCGGGATGATCAGGTGCAGGATGAAGCCGACGATGGCCACCACGATCGCGCCCCAGAACGCCGGCACGAACCCGGCCACGTGGAACGGCAGCCCGACCTGGCCGGAGAGCCAGCCGACGAACAGGAACAGCAGGCCGTTCACCACCAGCCCGATCAGGCCCAGGGTGAGGATGTAGAACGCGCAGCCGACCGTCTTCACGATCGGCTTGATCACCGCATTGACCACACCGAAGATCAGCGCCACCACGATGAGAGTGGCGATCCGGGTGCCCTTGTCGGAGCCGCCGAGCGAGATACCGTCGATCAACAGCGTGCACACCCAGAGTGCGACCGCGTTGACCAGCACTTTAATGACGAGCGCAAGCGCCATCGCTCTACAACACCGCCTGGTAGACCAGGGTCCGCAACTGGGACCGGATCGGATGGGTGCTGGACGGTAGCAGTTGGGTGAAGAACATCGCGGTGAGGTCCTCGACCGGGTCGACCCAGAACGCGGTGCTCGCCGCGCCGCCCCAGGCGAACTCACCGGGGCTGCACAGGTTCTTCACCGCGGCCGCGTCCTGGACCACCGAGAAACCCAGCCCGAAGCCCATCCCGTTCATCGGGCTCTCGGCGAACAGCGGGCGCCCGATCTCCTCCAGGTCCGCACCGCCGGGCAGGTGGTTCTGCGCCATGTAGGCCACCGTCCGGTCACCCAGCACCCGCTCGCCGTCCAGCTCGCCGCCGCGCAGCAGCATCTGGGTGAACCGGTGGTAGTCCGCCGCGCTGGACACCAGCCCGCCACCGCCGGACAGACACGTCGGCTCGCGCAGCGCGGCGCTGCCCATCAGGTCGTTGCGGGCGAACCGGCCGGTCTCCGGGTCCGGGCTGTACAACGCGGCCAGCCGCTCGACGTCCTCGGCCGGCGTACTGAACGTCGTCTCGGTCATCCCCAGCGGCCCGAAGATCCGCTCGGCGAAGAACTGGTCCAGCGACTGGCCGGAGGCGACCTCGACAATCCGGCCGAGCACGTCGACGGAGACCGAGTAGTTCCACTCCGTACCCGGCTGGAACACCAGCGGGAACCCGGCCCAGGCCGCGCAGGCCGACGCCAGGTCGGTCCCGCGCGGGACGCCCCACTCGTAGCCGGCGCGCCGGTAGATCTCGTCGACCGGGTGCGCGTGGTGGAAGCCGTAGGTGAGCCCCGAGGTGTGGGTGAGCAGGTGCCACAGCCGGATCGGCTCGGTGGCCGGCTCGGTGACCGGTTTGAGCCCGGAGCCCTTCACGAAGACCCGGGTCGCGCCGAACTCCGGGATGAACCGGCTGATCGGGTCGGTCAGCTCGAGCAGACCCTCCTCGACCAGGATCATCGCGGCCACCGAGGTGATCGGCTTGGTCATCGAGTAGATCCGCCACAGCGTGTCCGGGGCCACCGGCAGGCCGGCCTCGGCGTCGCGCTGGCCGAATGAACCGACATGCACGATCTTGCCCCGCCTGGTCACCACCGCCTGCCAGCCGGCGAGGCGGCCGTCGTCGACGTAACGGGCGAAATGCCGGTCGATCCGGGCCAACCGGTCGGCATCCATGCCGACCTCGCCGGGATCAATCTCAGTAGTCAGCTCAGCCACGATCACGACCCTACCGGCGTGGCCGCCGCCCCGGCGTGCGCTAAGTTCCGGGGCTGTGGCCACCTCCTGGATCGACCTGGTCGGATACGTCAGGTTCCGCTACGAGATCTTCCAGCAGACCGACCGAACGCTGCGCTTCCACCTGCCGACCGGCGAAGGGCGCACCCAGCGGGTCGCCGTGCACCACGTCGAACCGGACGCCACTCCGGCCGGGACCGGCACCGGCGAGGGCTGGATCCTGATCGAGTCGGCGGTCGCCGGCGCGGACAACGTGGACCTCCGCCAGCTGCTCGAGCTGGCCGGGCAGTCCGTGATCGGCGGTGTGGTCATCGTCGACGGGGTCGCACTGTTCCGCCACGCGGCGGCACTGGCCGACCTGAGCCTGGCGGGCTTCGACAAACCGTTCCAGCTGGTCGCGGCGCGCGCCGATGAACTGGAGCACCAGCTCACCGGCGCGGACCACTTCTAGGAGGGTCCTGGACAATGCCGCTCGTCGCGCGGGCTCCTAACCCGGTCCGGCCTCCGTCACCGGCCGCGACGTCGAGCCGCCCACCCCGGCGACCACCGCCGCGGCGCAGAGCAGCCCGGCCCCGGCCATCCCGCCGACGCCCAGCCGCTGGCCGAGCACGAGTACCCCGAGCACCGTCGCGGTGACCGGTTCGAGCACCGCGACCACCGCCGCCGAACTGGCCGAGACGCCGCGCAGCCCGACGAAGAACAACCCGTAGGCCAGCGCGGTCGGCACCCAGCCGAGGTAGACGAGCAGGCCGACCGAGGCCGCCGTCGGGCCGAACGCCAGCCCACCGAACCCGGGGCCGCCGGCGGGCGCCCCGGCGACAACGACGGCCACCGCGAGCAGCGCCCCGCCGGCGGTGAACCCGAGACCGATCGTCGCCGGCCCGTCCAACCCCGACACCGGACGCCGACCGATCAGCGCGAGCGCACCGAAGCCGGCCGCCGCCCCCAGCGCGAGCAGCACCCCCAGTGCCAACGAGCCGCCACCGGCACGCGTCAGCGGATGCCCGGACGTACCCAGCAGCAGCGCCAGCCCGAGCAGCGCCAGCCCGATCGCGACCAGGCTGGCCGAACTGGGTCGACGCCGCTCACCGACGGCCTCGGCGGTGAGCACCAACACCGGCGCCGCCCCGATGGCGATCACGGTGGCCACCGCGAGTGACGTCCTCGCCACCGCGGCGAAGTAGCAGGCCTGGTAGGTAGCGGTCAGCACACCGACCGACAGCACCCGGAACAGCCCGGCACGGCGTAGCCGAGGCAGCCGGCCGGTCACCGCGAGTACCCCGAGCACGGTGAGGCCGCCGCCGGCCAGCCGGTAGGTGGCCACGGCCAGTGGCGGCAACCCGGCGACCTGGCCGAGCAGGCTGCCGGCCAGTCCGCCGGTGCCCCAGAGCAGGCCGGCCGCCAGGACGTAGTAGAGGTCAGTTCGAGATCCGGACGCGCGCAGCGCGGCGTCCGGGGAGGACAGCGAAGACATCCAAGGCTCCCGCCACGAAGGAAAAAGGGCGCGGGAGCGGGCGCATCGGACCGGCGGCCGTTCAGGGGCCGTGCCGGAGCTGCACCGGGATGTGGTGACGCCGGCAGACGCGCGCGGCTAAGGAGCCGGGACGCCTACAAGGGGTCGATCCGCCCGCTCAGCGGGCGGGCGGCGGTGAGATCGTGAAGCGCCGGTGCATGCCCACGACGCTACCCGCGCGGCGCCCCGATGCCGAGCGGATTTCGCACGATGAGACGTCGGAGCCACCCGAGCCCGGCCACCGTGAGTTCCGTCACGTCACGCGTACGTCTCACTCGCATTGGGGAGCAACCGATGAAGGCGCTTGTTTACCACGGCCCCGGCCAGAAATCCTGGGACGACGTCCCGGATCCCACGGTGACCGATCCGACGGACATCGTCGTCCGGGTGGACACGAGCACGATCTGCGGTACCGACCTGCACATCCTCAAGGGCGACGTGCCGACGGTCGAACAGGGCAGGCTGCTCGGCCACGAGGCGGTCGGCACGGTGGTGGCCACCGGCGCGGCAGTGTCCTCGCTGAACGAGGGCGACCGGGTACTCATCCCGGCGATCACCTCCTGCGGGCGCTGCGCGAACTGCAAGCGGGCGATGCCCAGCCACTGCCTGGCGGTCGGCGGGGTGGGGTGGATCTTCGGTCACCTCATCGACGGGTTGCAGGCCGAGTACGCGAGGGTTCCGTTCGCGGAGACCAGCGTGCACAAGGTGCCGGAGGGCGTCACCGACACCCAGGTGCTGTTCCTGACCGACATCCTGCCGACCGGCTACGAGGTCGGTGTCCGCAACGGCCGGGTGAAGCCGGGCGACACGGTGGCGGTGGTCGGCGCCGGGCCGGTCGGGCTGGCCGCGATCATGACCTGTGGGCTGCACGGCGCCAGCCGGGTGATCGCGATCGACAAGGCGGCGTCGCGGTTGGAGCACGCCAAGCAGTTCGGCGCCGGGTACACGATCAACGCCGACGACGACGTGGACGCGGCACTCGCCGAGCTGACCGACGGGCAGGGCGTGGACGTCGCCATCGAGGCGGTCGGCGTGCCGGAGACGTTCGAGACCTGCGCCCGGATCGTCCGGCCCGGCGGCGTGGTGGCCAACATCGGCGTGCACGGCGCGTCGGCAACCCTTCACCTCGAGGAGCTGTGGATCAAGAACATCACCATCACCACCGGGCTGGTGGACACCGTGACGGTGCCGATGCTGCTGCAGCTGGTGCGGGACGGGCGGATCCGGGCCGAGATGTTCGGCACCCACGACTTCGCGCTGGACAAGATCATGGACGCCTATGACGTGTTCGCGAACGCGGCCGAGCACAACGCGCTCAAGGTCGTACTGAAGCGCTGAAGCGCTGAAGCATTACCTCCGAGGGAATCGAACTGCTGCGGCATGGCTGCCAACCTGGTGTCCGACAAGCACTCCGACAAGTACTCCGACAAGTAGATACGGACGCCAGGGAGGCAGCCATGAGCACCGACATGAACGTGATCGCCAAGCGCTACATCGACGCCTGGAACGAGACCGACGCAACGACCCGCCGGGCGCTGATCGACGAGCTCTACACCCAGGACGCCGGCTACACCGACCCGCTGCTCGATGCCAACGGCCGGGACCAGATCGACGCCGCCATCGAGGGCGCCCAGCAGCAGTTCGCCGGGCTGGTGTTCAGCCTCGCCGGCCCGGTGGACAGCCACCACGACACCGCCCGCTTCCAGTGGCACCTCGGCGCGCCCGGCGCGGACGAGCCCCTGGTGGTCGGCTTCGACGTGGCGGTCGCCGAAGGCGGGCAGCTGCACCGGGTGTACGGGTTCCTGGACAAGGTGCCGACCGCCTGACCCGCACCAGCACCAGCGCCAGCACCGCGAGTCGGGGATTCCGTCCGGGCGAGTCGGGGATTGCGTCAGCTCCGGCTCGCCCGGGACACCGGCCCCGCACAACACCACCCGCTCCGCCGTTCGGGGTGATGGTTGGGTCCGCCGGGGCGCTCGCGGCGCACGTGGGTGGCGCCTGGGCGGACCACCCCCACCGACCGGCGGCACGGTGACCGCTAGGTTGTGCTCCACCCAGGACGAAGGAGCACCCGTGAAGCGGTCGCTGGCAGTCGCCATCCTGCTGTCGGCTGCACTGCTCGCGGCGGCCTGCGAGGAAGCGCCGCCGGTGTTGCACGGGGCGGTGCCCAACGGCACTTCCGGCAACGGCCTGGCCGCGCCGGGCGTGGTGCCGAGGGTGCTCGCCGGTGGACTGTCCAACCCGTGGCAGCTGACCTGGGGGCCGGACAACTTCCTGTGGGTCACCGAGAAGACCGGCAAGCGGATCACCCGGATCAACCCGGTGGACGGGTCGAGCACCGACGTCCTGGACATCGCAAACGTCTCCGCCAGTGGCGCCGACGACGGCCTGCTCGGTTTGGCGTTCGGCTCCGGCGCGGTCTACGTCGCCTACGACTACAACTCCGGCGCCGGCCTGCGCGGCAAGATCGTCCGCTTCAACTACGACCAGGCCGCGGCGTCCTTGAGCAGCCCGACGGACGTGCTCACCGACCTGCCGGCGAGCACCGTGGACAACGGCGGGCGGCTCGCCGTCGGCCCGGACCACAAGCTCTACCTCACCGTCGGCGACCAGGGCGCCAACCAGTACGCCGGCGCCTGCGCGCCGATCCGTTCGCAGGACCTGCCGACCGCCCAGCAGGTCACCGCCCGGGACTGGAGCAGCTACGCCGGCAAGATCCTCCGGCTCGACCCGGACGGCGGCATCCCGGCGGACAACCCGATGCTGCACGGCGTACGCAGCCATGTCTTCAGCTTCGGCCAGCGCAACCCGGTCGGCCTGGCATTCGGCCCCAGCACCCTGCTGTACTCCGCCGACCAGGGACCGAGGAGCGACGACGAGATCAACCTGCTGCAGGCCGGCAACAACTACGGCTGGCCGTTCGTCGCCGGGTACCGCGACGACCAGTCCTACCGGTACGCGAACTGGTCGGCGGCCAAGAACTGCGCGCAGCTGGGTTACGACGCCGACCAGGTCCCCGCCGGCGTGCCGCTCGGGCCGCCCGAGACACAGTGGACCAGCCCGGACTACCGCGAGCCGCTGAAGACGCTGTACACGGTGCCCAACGGGTACGACTTCCAGGACCCGGCCTGCGGACCGACCTACGACCGCTGCTGGCCGACGATCGTCCCGGGCAGCCTGGACTACCTGCCACCGGACACCCCCGACACCACGCTGGCCAACTCGCTGCTGGTGCCGAGTCTGAAGAACGGCGCGGTGTACGCGCTCAAGCTGAGCCAGGACGGCCGCGAGGTGCAGGGCGACGCGCTGCAGCTGTTCCGCACCCACAACCGGTACCGGGACGTGGCGGTCTCGGCGGACCACACCAAGATCTACATTGCCACTGACAACACCGGCCTGGGCGGGCCGCAACCGGGCGAGCAGACCGGCTCGCTGGACAATCCCGGCTCGATCCTGGAGTTCGCCCTGACCGCGCCGCTGGCGACCCCCGCCGCGCTGACCGGCCCGTCGCCGACGCCGATCGCTCCGAGCAACGCCCCGGTCCCGACGTCCACCTCGCCGCCGCCGACGACCTCGAGCACGCCGAGCTTCTCCGCCACGCCCACACCCACGGCAGCGAGCACGCCGACCTCGCCGACCTTCGCCCCGGCGCCGTCCGCGACGAGCACCCCGCCGACCTCGGTCCGGGGCGGCAACCCGCTGCTACCCACGATGACCCCGAGCCCACCGAGCAACTGAGCGACGGGCTGACCGACCCGGCCGGCGGCGTACCCGTCGAGCAACTCGCCCGCCGAGCAACTCGCCCGCCGAGCAACTTGCCCGCCGAGCAACTCGCCCACCGAGCAACTCGCCCACCGTCCCAGCAGCCCGCCCCGGTCAGCCGGCGCGGCACCCACCGAGCCAGCCGTCCAGCTCCCGGTCGTACCGCTCGGTGACCCGCAGCTCCCGACCGGCGCCCGGCAGCAGCCACCCCCTGGCCACGAACTGGCCGGTGAGCGCGGCCGGCAGCGCACCGGCCAGGTGCGGTCGCCGATGCGTCCAGTCCACACAGCGCCGAGCGAAGACCCGACGGGAGGCGGCCAGCCGTTCCGGGTCGACGTCCAGCGCGGTCAGCAGCCGCCGCCCGGCCCCGGTCAGCTGATGGTCGAGCTCACCGACCGCGCGCAGCGCACCCGCCTCGAGCAGCCGGTCCCGCAGCTCGACACCGCGGCGGCCGGCGAGGTGGTCGTAGCAGGTCCGCGCCTCGACCAGGGCGGCACCGGCCCGGTGTGCGCGCAGCGAGCGGACCTCGGTGGCCGGTGCCACCTGGGCGAGCGCCTCGAGCACCGCGCCGACCAGGGCGCCGGCCAGCTCGTGGTAGCGGTGCCGGCCCTGCACGCGAACCCGGACCAACCCACCGTCGACCAGCTTGCGCAGGTGCGCGGTGGCGGTGGCCGGGCGCACCCCGGCCTGGCGGGCCAGCTCCCCCGCCGGTAGGGCACGTCCACCGGCCAGCGCCGCCAGCATCGCCAGCCGGGCCGGGTCGCCGAACAGCACCGCCACGGCGGCGAGGTCCCGGTCCCGGGGGTCCGGTCCGATGTTCGGGTCGGCGGGGTCGGCCACGCCACCAGCGTCGCACATCCACACTTTGCTCCCGGGCGAAACGTCCCACACCTAGCGTCTGGGCCAGCAACCCGGTAACCCGACGAGCGGAGCACCCGATGAATCAACCGACAGCGGCCACCCGCGCCGAGCACGAGAACGGGACCGAGAACCCGGCAACTGCGGTGGCGCGGATCTTCCACGCCTGACCGACGGCGCGATCCTGACCTGGGAGTACCCGCGCGCCACCGGGGACGGCGAACAGATGGACATCGTCGAGGTGATGGAGATCCGCGACGGGCTGATCGCCCACCACCGGGTCTACTGGGGTTGGCGCAGCGTCGG
>DASYLM010000181.1:0-10963 GCA_036009565.1 Pseudonocardia sp.
CGCGCCGTTGCGTCCGAGCCACTCAATGCACCACTACTGACCGATCGGAGGTGCCGGGGCCCGCTGCCGGGCGCGACGATGCCCAGCCGAGGGCGTCGGTCGTCGAGGGTAGGTCGCGCCCACGGGGGATGGCCAGCGAAAACCGGTCGGGTGGTTCGGGCTGCCGGTGCGTGTCGGCGGCGGTTGATCTGGAATAGTCGCACCGCTGCCGATCTGAAGGAGGTGGAGAAACACGTGACCACGTCGATTCTCGCGCTCGAACCGGGATTCTTCCGGGTGATCGGCGGCGGCCTCGGCGCCATCGTGCTGTACGCGCTGGTCGGGCTGCTGCTGATGTTGCTCGGCTTCTACGCGATCGACCTGACCACGCCCGGCAAGCTGAACCAACTGGTCCGGGAGGGCCGGCCGAACGCCGTCGCGGTGACCGCCTTCGGCATGGTCAGCATGGCGTTCATCATCGTGGTGGCGATCTACGGCTCGTCCGGGAGGCTGCTCGAGGGCCTGCTCGCTTCGCTGATCTTCGGACTGGTCGGGATCGTGGTGCAGGCGATCGCGGTGCGGATCCTGGAGTGGGTGACCGGTATCGACATCGGCGACGTGCTGGCCGCCGAGGAGCGCCGCCCGCAGGCGTTCGTGGTGTGCGCCGCGCACCTCGCCCTCGGTCTGGTCGTCGCGGTCGCCATTCTGTAGCGGGCCGGTGGCGCAGCGTCGGAACGGCTGAGCCGAATGAGTCCGCGAACACGCGCTGACTAGGCTGTCTTGCTGTGATCGACCTGAAATTGCTTCGTGACGACCCGGAAGCGCTGCGCGCCTCGCAGCGGGCCCGCGGCGAGGACCCGGGTGCCGTGGATGCGCTGTTGGCCGCCGACGAGAGGCGCCGGGAGGCCGTCGGGCGGGCCGACACGCTGCGTGCCGAACAGCGTCAGCTGGGCAAGAAGATCGGCCAGGCGCGCGGCGACGAGCGCACCGAGCTGCTGGCGTACGGCAAGGAGCTGGCCGCCCAGGTCAAGGCGGCCGAGGTGGCCCAGTCCGAGGCCGACGAGGCGCTCACCGCCGCCCAGCGCGCGCTGCCGAACCTGGTCATCGACGGGGTGCCGGCGGGCGGCGAGGACGACTACGCGGTGCTGGAGCACGTGGGCACCCCGCGCGAGTTCGACTTCCCGGTGCGCGACCACGTGGAGCTGCTCGAGAGCCTCGGCGGGCTGGACAGCGAGCGCGGCGCGAAGGTGGCCGGCGCCCGGTTCTACTTCCTCACCGGGATCGGCGCGCAGCTGCAGCTGGCGCTGCTCACCATGGCGATGAACAAGGCGATCGCCGCCGGGTTCACCATGATGATCCCGCCGGTGCTGGTCAAGCCGGAGATCATGGAGGGCACCGGGTTCCTGGGTGCGCACGCCGCCGAGGTGTACCGGCTGCGCGACGACGACCTGTACCTGGTCGGCACCAGCGAGGTGCCCCTGGCCGGCTACCACTCCGGCGAGATCCTGGACCTGAGCGCCGGCCCGAAGCGCTACGCCGGCTGGTCGACCTGTTTCCGCCGGGAGGCCGGCAGCTACGGCAAGGACACCAGGGGCATCATCCGGGTACACCAGTTCGACAAGATCGAGATGTTCTCCTACTGCCCGCCGGACGACGCCGAAGCGGAGCACCAGCGGCTGCTCGGCTGGGAGCGCGAGATGCTGGCCGCCGTCGACGTGCCGTACCGGGTGATCGACACCGCCGCCGGTGACCTGGGCGCGAGCGCCGCTCGCAAGTTCGACTGCGAGGGCTGGGTGCCGTCCCAGGGCCGGTACCGGGAGCTGAGCTCGACGTCGAACTGCACCACGTTCCAGGCGCGGCGGCTCAACGTCCGGTACCGCGACGGCGACGGCCGCAACCAGGTGGTGGCGACCCTGAACGGCACGCTGGCGACCACCCGGTGGATCGTGGCGATCCTGGAGAACCACCAGCGGCCCGACGGCTCGGTGACCGTGCCCGCGCAGCTGCGCCCATTCCTCGGCCAGGACGTGCTCACCCCAGTCTGAGCGCGAGTCGCGGATTTTGTCAGCGAGAGTCGGGGATTCGGTCCGTCACATGCGCTGACGGAATCCGCGACTCGCCCTGACGGAATTCCCGACTCGCGGGGGGTTAGAACGGGCCGGTGAGCTCGCCGAGGCGGTCGGTGAGGCGCAGGTTCTCGGTGTAGTCCACCGGGCAGGCGATGATCGACACGCCGTCGTAGTTCAGCGCCTCGCGCAGCGTCGGCAGCAGCTCGGCTGCCGAGTTGACCTGGTGGCCGCGGGCGCCGAAGCTCTCCGCGTACTTGACGAAGTCCGGGTTGCCGAACTTGACGTGGCTGTGCCGGCCGAGCTCCAGGTCCATCTTCCACTCGATCAGCCCGTACGAGTCGTCCACCCAGACCAGCACGGTCAGCGGGATGTTCTCCCGGATCGCGGTCTCGATCTCCTGCGAGTTCATCAGGAACGCGCCGTCACCGACCGAGGCCAGTACCTTGCGGTCCGGGTGCACCAGGTGCGCGGCCAGCGCGCCGGGCAGCGCGAAGCCCATGGTGGACAGCCCGTTGGAGATCAGGCAGGTGTTCGGCGCGTACGTCGGGTAGAGCCGGGCCATCCACATCTTCACCGCGCCGGTGTCGGCGAGCACGATGTCCTCGCGGCCCAGCGCGGCCCTGGTGTCGGCCACCACCCGCTGCGGGACCAGCGGGAACCGGTCGTCGGTCGCGCCGCGCTCGAGCTCGTCGGTGAGCAGCTGGCGAATCTTGCTGGCGCCGGTGCCGCCCGCGAACGGGCCGGCCACCGCGGTGCCCAGCGCGGCCAGCGAGTGCGAGATGTCGCCCTCGATGCCCACCGCGACCGGGTAGTGGTCGTCCACCTCGGCAGCGAACCGGTGCACGTGGATGATCTGCTTGTCCCGCCCGGGATTGATCTTGACGGGGTCGAACTCCTGCAGCTCGTAGCCGACGGCGACGACCACGTCGGCGGCGTCGAAACCGAAGTTCGCGTAGTCGTGGCGCATGAAGCCGACCGCACCGAGGGCGTTCGGGTGGTCGTCGGGGAAGACACCCTTGCCGTGGAACGTGGTGGCCACCGGCACGCCCCACTGTTCGGCCAGCGCGAGCAGCGCGGCGCCCGCGTCATCCCGGGCCGCACCGTGCCCGGCCAGCAGGATCGGGGCCTTCGCGCCGGCCAGCACCGCCGCGGCGCGCCGAATCTGCGCCGGCGACGGCTCCTCGGCGCGCACCCGGTTGATCGGCAGCGGCACGACGCCGTCCGGCACCGGGGCCGCCTCGACGTCCTCCGGGATGGCCAGGTAGGTGGCGCCGGGACGCTCGGTCTGCGCGGTCTTGAACGCGCGCCGCAGCATCTCCGGCACGGCGGCCGGCGCCGGCACCATGTCGGCCCACTTGGTGATCGGCCGGAACATCCCGACCAGGTCCACCACCTGGTGGGACTCCTTGAAGATCCGGTCCAGGCCGACCTGGGCGGACAGCGCCAGCAACGGGGTGGAGTTGGTCGTCGCGTCGGCCACGCCGAGCTGCAGGTTGATCGCGCCCGGGCCGAGGGTGGCCGAGCAGACCCCGGCCTTGCCGGTGAGCCGGCCGTAGATCTCGGCCATGAACGAGGCGGCCTGCTCGTGCCGGGTCAGCAGGTAGCGGATGCTCGAGGTGCTCAGCGCGTCGATCAGCCCGATGTTCTCCTCACCGGGGATGCCGAACACGTACTCCACCCCCTCCGCCTCGAGGATCTGCACGATGAGCTGGGCGATGGTGGGGTGGGCCGGATCCGTCACCCGGCCCAGCGTAGGCCCCTTGACCCGCGGTCGCAGGCAGGACGCAGGCAGGCAACATCACCTCTCACCGCTGCGGAGGTGAGCCGTTGGGCACACCGCCGCCTCCGTGGCCCGCCGGCGAGCACCCGCTCCGTAAGCTGAAAACGTGCAGCAGCCCCGTTTGGTCGCCTCGGACGTGGACGGCACGCTACTGGCGACCCTGCGGCCCAGCGAACGCACGATCGCGACGGTCGCCAAGGTGCTGGCGAGCGGCACCCCGTTCGTACTGGTCACCGGTCGGCCGCCGCGCTGGATCCCGCCGATCGCGGACTACCTGCCCGGCCTCGGTACCGCCGTGTGCGCCAACGGGGCGGTGCTCTACGACATCCCCACCGACCGGGTGCTGTCCGCCGAGACCCTGCAGCCGGCCCTGCTGGGCGAGCTGGCGCGGACCTGTTCCCGCCTGCTGCCCGGGGCGTGGCTCGCGGTGGAGCGGGTCGGCAGGGGCGCATTCGACAACGTCGAGGGCCAGTTCCTCTGCGAGGTCGACGTGCGGCTGCGTCGGCCGGAGGCGTACCAGAGCGTCTGGTCCAGTTCACAGCACACGGCGGTGCCCCGCGAGCAGCTGCTCGACGCCCCGGCGATCAAGTTGCTGGTCAAGGACCCGGACCGGAGCAGCGACGAGCTCAGCGCGATCCTGACCCCGGCACTCGGCGGCGCCGTCGACCTCACCTTCGCCAGTTCCAACGGGTTGGTTGAGATGGCGCCGGCCGGGGTAACCAAGGCGACCGGGCTGGCAGGGGTGGCCGCGGCGGCGGGGGTGGCCCAGGCGGACGTGATCGCCTTCGGCGACATGCCCAACGACGTGGACATGCTGCGCTGGGCCGGGCACGGGGTGGCAATGGGCAACGCCCACCCGGAGGTGCTCGCGGTGGCCGACGAGGTGACCGCGCGCAACACCGACGACGGCGTGGCACTGGTACTCGAGCGCTGGTTCTGAGCCAAGTGCGGCGGGATCTCGCGCTCCGCGTAGCATCGGACCCTGCCTGGAAATGCTCTTAGGCACCTGCTCATGCCCCGACCTCCTGGAGGCGTCCGGAGTGGCCGAACCGCTGGCTGCCCACAACGGGACGACCGCGGCCGCGCCCACTGGGACCACCGCGATCGACCACGACCCGTCGCGAGCCGCCGAGACGAGGCTGCTCGGCGCGGTACAGCGCCGGCTGCACACGCCGGCCGTGGTCCGGGTCGCGCGGGGCATGTCGCTGTTCGGTGAGCACGCCGCCGGCTGGCTGGCGATCGGCGTACTGGGTGCCGCGGTGGACCGGCCGCGGCGGCGGGACTGGCTCTACGCCGCCGGTGGGATCGCCGTCGCGCACGGTGCGTCCATCGCGGTCAAGCGCGTGGTGCGCCGTCCCCGCCCGAACGACCCGGCGGTCCAGGTGCTCGTCGGCACCCCGAGCCGGTTGAGTTTCCCGTCCTCGCACGCCAGTTCGACCACGGCGGCCGCGGTGCTGTTCGGTGCGCTGCTCGGGCGCCGGCTGACCCCGGCGCTGGTGCCGCCGATGCTGCTGTCCCGGCTGGTCCTCGGCGTGCATTTCCCCACTGATGTGCTGGCCGGGTCCGCGCTGGGCGCGACCGTGGCCGCACTGACTCCTCGGCTGGCGGGGTGGCGGCGCACTGTCGCACCGGACGCCGTCGAGGGATCGGCGGAGCGATGACCACAACTTCCCCGCCGGCCGCGAGCCCGGAGTCGCCGGTGCGCCGACCCATGTCCTCGGTCGGTGGCCTGGTCAAGGCGATGCGGCCGCGGCAGTGGCTGAAGAACGTGTTGGTGCTGGCCGCCCCGCTGGCCAGTGCCGACCTGGTCCAGGTCACCGTGCTGGAGAAGGTCGGGTTGGCGTTCGTCGCCTTCTGCATGGCCGCCTCGGCGGTGTATCTGATCAACGACTCGGTGGACGTCGCGGAGGACCGGGCGCACCCGGTGAAGCGGCACCGGCCGATCGCGGCCGGCCTGGTGCCGGTGAAGCTGGCGGTTGCCACCTCGGCGGTGCTGTTCGTGGGTTCGCTGGCGGTGGCCTGGCTGGCCTCGATGCAGCTGCTCATCGTGATCGCGGTGTACATCGCGGTGCAGCTGGGTTACTGCTTCGGCCTCAAGCACCAGCCGGTGATCGACATCTGCATTGTGGCGTCGGGGTTCCTGATCCGGGCCATCGCCGGTGGTGCCGCGTCGAACATCCCGCTGTCGCAGTGGTTCCTGTTGGCCGCCGGGTTCGGTTCGCTGTTCATGGTGGCCGGCAAGCGGTACGCGGAGTTCGAGCTGGCGAGCCGGACCGGCGCCAAGATCCGCAAGTCGCTGGAGCGGTACTCGGCGTCCTACCTGCGGTTCGTCTGGACACTGTCGGCCACCGTGCTGATCATGACGTACGGGCTGTGGGCGTTCGAGATCCGCGCCGCGCACCACAACTCGGTGTGGTCGGTGATCTCCATCGTGCCGTTCGTGGTGGCGGTGCTGCGCTACGCGGTCGATGTGGACGGCGGCAACGGCGGCGAGCCCGAGGAGATCGCCATCGGCGACCGGGTGCTGCAGGTGCTCGCGGTGCTCTGGCTGTGCGCGCTGGTCGTCGCGGTGTACGTGTGAGTTCCGCTCGAGAGGTGACTGGGGTGGCTCGATGAGCACGACCGAGGGTTCCTCCTACACCGAGCGGCTGGCCCGCCTGGAAGGCGCGCGCTGGAAGCGGCTGCTGGACGTGCAGGCGCCGTACCGGCGGAACCTGCGCCGCCTGGTCGGCGACCGCGCGGTGCTGGACGTGGGCTGTGGCATCGGCCGCAACCTCGCCAACCTCGGCCCCGGCAGTGTGGGGGTGGACCACAACGCGCACTCGGTGGCCTACTGCCGCGAGCGCGGCATGACCGCGTACACACCCGACGACTTCCGCGCCTCGACGCACGGGGCACCGCGCTCGTTCGACGGGCTGCTGGCCGCGCACCTGGTCGAGCACATGGACCAGCCCTCGGCGCTCGAGGTGGTCGGCTCGTACCTGCCCTCGCTGCGGCCCGGCGCGGTGGTCGTGGTGATCACTCCGCAGGAGCGCGGTTACGCCAGCGACGCCACCCACGTCCGGTTCTGCGGCTTCGACGAGGTGGCCGAGCTGTACGCCACCCTGGGGCTGACCGTCCGCGGGCAGACGTCGTTCCCGCTGCCGCGCTGGGCCGGCAAGCTGTTCACCTACAACGAGTTCGTCACCGAGGGCTCGATCGGCTGAGCACCGCCGGAGCGGGCCCCGGGCAGGCCGGCGGCGCGCGCCCGGGTCTCCGCGCGCAGGGTCAGCGTCATCAGCAGGCAGACCAGCGTCGGGGCCACCAACTGCGCGGCCACCGCCGCGGTCAGCGGCGCGATCGGCGCGAACAGCAGGCCGACGAACAGCGCCGAGGCCACCACCCAGATCGCCATCGCGGCCCGGTTGCGGCCCAGCGCGACCAGTGCGGGCTGCAGGATCTGTGCGGCCATCATGGCCACGGTGCTGATCCCGAGCAGCGCGGCGACCAGGCGGGACAGTTCGGTCGGTGCGTGGAACAGCACCCGGGACGCCCAGGGGCCGAGCAGCCCGGCAGCCAATACCCCGGGCAGGCCGACGGCGGCCACCGCGAGCAGTGCGGTGCGCACCTGGTGCCGGACCAGACCCAGATCACCCCGCTCGGCGGCCGCGGTGAGCGCGGGCAGCAGGAACGCCTGCACCGGCGCGAACAGGAACAGCGGGATCCGGGCCAGCAGGAACAGGGACACGAAGCTCGCGGCCAGCTCGGCGTCGGCACGGTCGGTCCCCAGCCGGGAGGTCAGCACCACCGGGCCGAGGTTGACCACCAGCAGGGTCAGGCTCGAGGCACAGGCGAGTGAGGCGACCGAGGCGGCCATTCGGGGCAACCGGACCGGTGCGCCGCCGGGGGCGTCGATCGCCGAGGCGGCGGTGGCAGGGCCCGCCGGGACCGGCGCCGCCGGGCTCGGGCTGTCCGGGGTCCGGGGGTCCGGCTGACCGGGCCGGCGGAGCGCGGGCAGGGTGACCGCGGCCGCCACCGTGCAGCCGAGCGCGAAGACGAAACCGAACCGGTCCGCGGTGGCCCAGCCGAACAGCGCCAGCGCTACGCAGGGCAGCAGCCGCCCCAGCCCCTCGCCGGCCAGGCTGATGCCGTACCAGTGGAACCGTCGCTGGCCGGCGAAGATGCCGCGCAGCAGGTAGGCGGCGGCCGCGCCGAGCACGGCCAGCACGGTGGCGGCCAGCAGAGCGGTGTGACCGGCGAACGCGCGGGGCACCAGCAGTGGCCCCAGCGCGAGCACCACCAGCGACATGAACACCGCGAGCCCGGCGGCGACCACGGTGGCCGCGCGCACCGCCGGCGCCGGCTCGTCGCCGGCGGCCAGCCGGGCGCTCACCTCGTGGTTGGTCTGCTGCTCGACGGCGGCGAACACACCGGGACCGACGATCGCGGTGAGCAGGAACATCGAGGCCGCGGCGGCGTAGTCGCGCGGATTGAGGGTATGCCCAGCTAGTGCGAGCACGACGTACGCCGCGAGCCCGACGAGGGCCAGCCCGCCGCCGACCGGCGCGATGCTGGCCAGTCGGGCGCGCAGCTGGCTCCGGTTCGCCACCCGGCAGACAGTACGCCGGGCGGCCCGGCGGTCCGGGAGCAGGCGCCCGGGTGGCGGTGGATGTCCGCGGGTCGGGACCCCGTGACCGGGCGGCGTTGCCAAACTGTGATCAGGTTGTGGAGGGTCATCCAGAGCCGGCCGGCGGGGGCCACTATCCTGCGGCCGTGTTGGTCGACGTCATGGTGCCCGCTTACGGCGACGGGGCGCACCTTCGCGAGACGGTGGCCAGCGTCCTCGCCCAGAGCGACCCGAGCTGGCGGCTGACCGTGGTCGACGACGGCGTCGCGGTCGGCCGGGACCCGGGTCTGGGGCCGTGGCTGGCCGGGCTCGGCGACGAGCGGGTGCGCTACCTGGCCAACCCGGTGCGCCTCGGCATCAACCGCAACTTCCAGCGCTGCGCCGAGCTCAGCACCGCCGAGCTGGTGGTGATCCTGGGCGCGGACGACCGGTTGCTGCCCGACTTCGTGGGCCGGGTCCGCCGGCTCGCCGAGCAGTTCCCGGACGCCGCCTTCCTGCACACCGGCGCCCGGATCGTGGACGAGGCCGGCCACCCGGTCACGCCGCTGGTCGACCGGGTCAAGGCGCGCACCTCGATCCGGGTCCGGGACAGCGCCGAGGTGGGTGGCGAGCGGCTCGCAATGTCCCTGCTGCACGGCAACTGGATGTACTTCCCGAGCGTGGTGTTCCGCCGGGCGGCGCTGGTCGAACACGGTTTCCGGCCGGGCTACGACATCGTCCTCGATCTCGACCTGTACCTGCGCATCCTGCGCGGCGGCGGTAGCGCGGTGCTGTGCGAGCGACCCGGCATCGAGTACCGCCGGCACTCCGGCAGTCTGTCCTCGGCGCGCGCCGACGACGGTTCCCGGTTCATCGAGGAACGCGCGTTCTTCACCGAGGCGGCCGCCGAGCTGGCCGCCCACGGGTGGCCGAGGGCGGCGCGCGCGGCGCGCTGGCACCTGACCTCCCGGCTGCACGTGCTGTGCAAACTGCCCGGCCTGCTCGCGGCGGGCAACCTCGGCGGCGCGCGGACCATGTTGCGCGGCGCACTCAGCACCGTCCCGGCCGGCCTGCCGGACGGCGCCGGGCCCGGCGAAGGAGTGCACAGCCGATGACGTCGACCGAAGCCGCCGAAGAGACAGAGAGCACCGGGCCGGTGACCGCTGAAGAGCTGACCGAAGGTCAGGTCCCCGCCGGGCTGACGGAGGTGGCCGAGACGGTCAGCCCCGCCGCCGCGGCCGCACTGATCGAGCTGTCCGTCGTGCTGCCCTGCCTGAACGAGGCCGAGACGCTCGCGACCTGTGTGCGCAAGGCGCAGGCCTCGCTGCAGCGGCTCGGCGTCACCGGCGAGGTCGTGGTGGCCGACAACGGCTCCACCGATGGTTCCCAGGACATCGCCAGGGCACACGGTGCCCGGGTGGTGGACGTGCCCCGGCGCGGTTACGGCGCCGCGCTGATGGCCGGTATCTCTGCCGCGCACGGCGAGTACGTGCTGATGGCCGACGCGGACGACAGTTACGCGCTGGACGACCTGGACGACTTCGTGGCCGCGCTGCGCGACGGGGCCGACCTGGTGATGGGCAACCGGTTCAAGGGTGGCATCGAGGCCGGCGCGATGCCGTTCCTGCACCGCTACCTGGGCAACCCGGTGCTGTCGCGGATGGGTCGGCTGCTGTTCCGGATCCCGGTCCGCGACTTCCACTGCGGGATCCGGGCGTTCCGCCGCGACCGCATGATCGAGCTCGGGCTGCGCACCTCGGGCATGGAGTTCGCCAGCGAGATGGTGGTGCGGGCCTCGCTCGCCCAGCTGAAGATCGTCGAGGTGCCGACAACGCTTCGCCCCGACGGGCGGAGCCGCTCCCCGCACCTGCGCACCTGGCGGGACGGCTGGCGGCACCTGCGGTTCCTGCTCGCGTTCAGCCCGCGCTGGCTGCTGTTCTACCCGTCGGTGGCGCTGCAGGGCATCGGGCTGGCCGGGTTGGTCTGGCTGGCGGTCGGCCCGCAGATGGTCGGTGGTGTCGGCTTCGGCCCGCACAGCATGCTGGCCTGCGCCACCATGTTCATGCTCGGCGTGCAGGGCCTCGGGCTGGCGGTGATCTCCCGGTCCTACGCGAGCCACCTGGGTCTGCTGCTGCCCTCGGCACGGCTGGCCAGGATGGTGTCCCGGTTCTCGCTGGAGCGCGGCCTGCTGATCGGGGGCCTGCTGTTCCTGCTCGGCACCGCCTGCTTCCTGGCCGCGCTGACCTCGTGGGGGGCCACCGGGTTCGGCGCGCTGGACGCCTCGGACACGATGCAGGTGCCGATCATCGGCATGGTGCTGACGGTGACCGGCTTCCAGGTGATCATCGTCAGCTTCACGATGGCGCTGACCCGCATCGGCGAGGACTAGAGCGGGTCGGTCGCCGGCCCGGGTTGACCTGGCTACCAGGGCGCGGGTTCAGCGGTCCTTTGCTCTGCGCAGAGATACGCAGCACCCTCGACCCGAGGTTGAGGGTGTTGCGTATGCCTACGCAGAGCAAAGAACCGCACAGGGCCGGCCGCACGCGACCG
>DASYLM010000182.1:0-3399 GCA_036009565.1 Pseudonocardia sp.
CCAGCCGACACCCCGCCGCCACCCGCGGCGGGGTGTCGCCGCGTCGTGGCCGGCGTGCTCGCGGCCGGGTGGCCGGTGTGCCGGGCGGGTGGCCGGAGGTGTGGGCGGCCGGCGTCCTCGCCGAGATCGACATGAGGGCTCTTCGATCATGAAAAAATCAGCCCTCACGTCGATCTCGATGCGCCGGAAGCGAGCTTCCTCACCCCTTTGCTCTGCGTAGGTATACGCAACAGCGGCTCCCGGGTAAGGAGTGCCGCGCGTATGCGCGGCGCCGCGTCGCGTCGAACGGCTGGCGACACAGACCGGGTGCAAGCAACACAGACCCTGTAAGGGCTGTGCCGGCCGCGGGCGGTCTGTGCGAGCACCTGACGCGGTGAGCTCTCGGCGGGGTGAGCACTCGGCGGGAGCGAGCACCGGCGGGGGTGAGCCCTCGGCGGGAGTGAGCACCGGCGGGGGTGAGCGGGGATGTGGTGCGCTCGGAGTGGAGGCGGTCGGCCGTGGTCAGTCGTAGGCTCGGGGGCATGTTTCCAACGCAACGCCCACGCCGGCTGCGCGGTACCCCCGCACTTCGGCGATTGGTCGCAGAAACCGAGCTGCGGCCCCGCAACCTCGTGCTGCCCATGTTCGTTAGAGAAAATGCGACCGAGCCGGTGCCGATCTCGTCCATGCCCGGCGTCGTCCAGCACACCAGGGACTCACTGCGCAAGTCCGCAGTTGAGGCGGTGGCGGCCGGGGTCGGTGGGTTGATGCTGTTCGGCGTACCCGAGCACAAGGACGCGACCGGCTCCGGCGCGATCGACCCCAAGGGTGTACTCAACGTGGGGCTCGCCGACCTTTTTGCCGAGGTCGGCGACGCGACTGTGATCATGTCCGACTGCTGCCTCGACGAGTTCACCGACCACGGGCACTGCGGCGTACTGACGCCCGACGGTGCCGTGGACAACGACGCGACGCTCGCGCTCTACGCCGAGATGGCTGTCGCGCAGGCCGCCGCCGGGGCGCACCTGATCGGACCGAGCGGCATGATGGACGGCCAGGTCGGGGTGATCCGGGAGGCACTGGACAACGCCGGGCACCTCGACGCCGGCATCCTGGCCTACACCGCCAAGTACGCCTCGGCGTTCTACGGGCCGTTCCGGGAAGCGGTGCAGTCGTCGCTGCAGGGCGACCGCAAGACCTACCAGCAGGACCCGGGGAACGCCCGCGAAGCGCTGCGCGAGCTGGCCCTGGACCTGGCCGAGGGCGCCGACGCGGTGATGGTCAAGCCGGCTATGGCGTACCTGGACGTGCTGCGCACCGTGGCAGACAACGCTGACGTCCCGGTGGCCGCCTACCAGGTCTCCGGCGAGTACTCGATGATCGAGGCGGCCGCGGCCAACGGCTGGGTGGACCGCGACCGCATGGTCCTGGAGACGCTCACCGGGATCCGCCGGGCCGGCGCCGACGTGGTGCTGACCTATTGGGCAACCGAAGTCGCCACCTGGCTCGCCTGACGCTCGCCGACTGACGCTCGCCCGGCGCTTGCCACCTCGTTCGCCGCCTGGCGCTCGCCTGGCGCTCGCCGCCTGGTGCTCGCCCGATGCTCGCCGCCCAGTGCTCGCCGCCCGGTGCTCGCCCGGCGCTTGCCGCCCGGTGCTCGCCCGGCGCTCGCCGCCCGGCGCTCGCCGCCCGATGCCCGCCGCCCGCGCTCGCCGCCCGGCGCTCGCCCGACCTGCCCGAGAGTCGCGTCGCAGCCGCCGAATTCCGGCAGAGTGACGCGCTCCACCGAGTCGGGTGATCTTGGCCTGGCCCGGGGTACACGTTCGCGTTGCCCCGGCCCGCGAAGCCGATCATCCGCCGTACGGTGCCGGCGTGGTTACGGTGCCGGTCGAGCAGCCCGGGCAGTCACTGTCCCGGTCGAGCCGCTCCGACCGCTCCGACCGCCCGGCCGCCCTGCGCACCGCGACGGCGCTGCTGGTGCTCAGTTCGCTGCCCTTCCTGCTGCTGGGCGGAGCCGCCGCCGGCGCACCGATGCGGCGCTGGCTGCCGTACACCGGTCCATGGCCCCGGGTGCACACCGGGCAGACCGGCTACCGGGTGCTCGGCGCCTGCATGCTGCTGCTCGCCGTCGGCTACCTGTTGTTCGCGGCGCAGGGGTACCGGCGGCGGCTCTGGGCGCGCACCGCGGTGGTCACCCTGACCGCGATCTACGACGTGACGCTCGTGCTGGTGCTGCTGGCCGACCAGCCGCGCGCGGGTTGGCTGATCACGGGGGCCGCCGTGGTCCTGTGCTCGCTGGCCGCCGTCGTCTGGGCTTATCAGCCCGAGGTGGACCGCTACCTCGCCGACGAGGGCCGGCACGCTTACTGAGAAACGGACCCGACCCGGCCAGGCCAGACCGAGACGATCAACAGCCAGCCGGCTCCGGGGCGAGCGTGATCATCCGCTACGGTGCCTGGCTGTGATGATGGACGCCGGCCCCCTGCCACCCACCGCGGTCCGGGCCTCGTTCGCGCTTTTCGTCGGCGTGGTGGTGCTGTCCCTGCTCAACGCGGTCATCCAGATCTCGTTCCGGATCAGCGGCGCGACCGTGCTGGTCGGAGCGCTGATCGAGGCCGCGCTGTTCCTGGTCCTGGGCAGCCAGATGCGGGTCGGCCGGCTGTGGGCGCGGGTCACCCTGATGAGCGTCGCCTGGGTGTTCGTCGCGGTCAGCCTGCTCGCGCTGTTCGGGCTGAAGGGCGAGTTCGGCAGGAACCTGGACGGGCTGGTGCTGTTCACCCTGGGCTATGTGACGGCGAAGCTGGCGATGATCGTGGCCGCCACCGTGTTGATGTACCGGCCGAGCACGCGCGGCTACTTCCACTGAGCCGGACCACTGAGCCGGACCACTGAGCCGGACCACCCGTCCGGGGCGGTCGTCGGCGGTCCGATCCGGCGGTCCGCCAGTTATGGTTTCGTGGTGACCACTCCGTCCGAATCCCGCCATCATTCGACCGACGGTTCGGACGGTGGCGGCACCGGCTCGCGAGCCGCCGCGCAACTCATCCGTCGGCCGCCCGAGGTGTGGGCCGGTGCGATCTTCCTCACGCTCGCCGCGCTCCCGGCCGCCGTTTTCGGCGTGCTGCTCGCGGTGCAGCCGGGCAACATCTCGAGCAACCTGCGCAGCAAGATCGACAGTGCCAACAGCACGATCAGCACCGACGTCCTGCTGAACATCTTCCGGGCCGCCGGCGTGGCGATCCTGGTGCTCGCGCTGCTGTTCCTGCTGTTCGCCTGGCTGACCGTGCAGCCGAAGCGCGGCGCCCGCCCGATCACCGCCGCGCTGGCCGCGGTGGAGGTCGTGCTGCTGGTCGGCGCCATGGTGGTCACCACCGCGGACCCGGTGAGCATGGGCATCGTGCTGCTGGCGGTGGCCGGCGC
>DASYLM010000183.1:0-9261 GCA_036009565.1 Pseudonocardia sp.
GCCCGGATGGTGACCGCGGCGTCGCGCGGCAGGTAGGCGAAGTCGGTGACCCGGGAGAACACCGAGCGCCGCCCGGTCAGGGTGACCCGCTCGTCGTCGCAGGTGACGTCGCAGCCGCCGGCGAGCGGCAGGACGAGCATCTCGTCGTCGCCGGTGGTGAAGCTGGCCCGGGTGCCGATCGGCAGATCCAGGATCCGCAGCCCGCTGTAACTCCAGCCAGCCACCTCCGGCGTGACGACGAGCTCGAACGGCTTGTCTGCCGTGCTGCCCCTCGGGACCAGCGGGTTGACCCGCGCGGTTGGCTCATCTCTCACAGCAGGCTCACCGCCCGGTCGACCGCGTCGGCCACGTCACCGCTCGGCGGATAGAGCAGGCTGCGCCCGATCACCAGGCCCTGCACGGTCGGCAGCGCCAATGCCTTGCTCCAGCTGGCGAACGTGGCGTCCTGGTCGCTCGCCACCTCGCCGCCGAGGATCAGTGCGGGCAGCGTGGTCGCCGCCATCACCTTCTCCATGTCGTCCACGATCGGCACCTTCAGCCAGGTGTACGCCGAGGTGGTGCCGAGCCCGGCGGCGACCGTCATCGCCCGGATCATCGCCTCGGCGGTGAGTTCGTTGCGCACCCGCCCGTCCACCCGGTGCGAGATGAACGGCTCCACCATGGCCATCAGCCGGTGCTCCGCGAGCTCGCTGACCGCCCGCCCGGCGGCGGCCAGGGTGAGCACCGTGCCGGCGTCGTCCGGGTCGATCCGGGTCAGCATCTTGCCGCCCTCGAACCCGGCGGCGCCGATCGCCGCCGCGGTGTACGCGGTGAACTTGTCGTCCATCTCGAACGTGGTGCCGGCCAGGCCGCCGCGGTTCATCGAGCCGACCACGACCTTGCCGTCCAGCGCGCCGAGCAGCAGCAGGTCCTCGAGGACGTCCGGGGTGCCGAGCACGCCGTTGACCCCCGGCCGGGACAGCGCCAGGCACAGCCGGTCCAGGAGGTCGATCCGGTCACCCATCGCCAGCGGGCGGTCGCCGGCGCGCAGCGCGCCCCGGGCCGGGTGGTCGGCGGCGATCATCATCAGCTTGCCGTGCTCGCCGAGCAGCGAGTCGGGCCGGCGCCGGGCGGCGGCGGCTTCGGCGACCGCGCCGGGGCGGTGCACCCGGGTGGAGATGAGTTCGGAGAGCTGCTCAGCGCGCACGGACGGCCTCCTCTAACCCGGTGTTCAGCAGCTGCTCGACCTCGTCGAGCGTGGGCATGGCGTCGGCGCAGGCCAGCCGGGACGCGACGATCGCGCCGGCGGTGTTGGCGAACCGCATCATCCGTTCGGTGTCCCAGCCGGCGAGCAGTCCGTGGCACAGCGCGCCGCCGAACGCGTCACCGGCGCCCAGCCCGTTCACCACGTCGACCGGTACCGGCGGCACGGTGACCTCGGTGTCCGGCCGACCGTCGGCGCCGCGCACCGAGGCCAGCACGCCCTTGGGGCCCTGCTTGACCACGGCGAGCTCGATGCCGGCGGCGTGCAGCGCCTGCGCCGCCTCGTGCGGGTCGCGGATGCCGACGGCGGTGTCGCACTCGTCCTGGTTGCCGACCGCGACGGTGACGTAGGGCAACGCCTGCTGGTACTCGGCGCGGGCGGCCTCGCGGGACGGCCAGAACATCGGCCGGTAGTCCAGGTCGAGCACGGTGACGCCCCGCTTGCCCCGGGCCCGCAGCGCGTGCAGGGTTGCTTCGCGGCTGGGTTCGGCGGACAGCCCGGTGCCGGTCACCCAGAACACCTCCGCCGAGCGGATCGCGTCGAGGTCCAGCTCGTCGGGGTAGATCTCCAGGTCGGGCGCCTTGGGCAGCCGGTAGAAGTAGAGCGGGAAGTCGTCCGGCGGGAAGATCTCGCAGAAGGTCACCGGGGTCGGCAGGCTCGGCACCGCGGTGATGTGCCGGTCGTCCACGCCGAAGCCCCGCAGTGCGTCGTGCAGGTACTCGCCGAACGGGTCCGCCCCGGTCCGCGAGATGAGCGCGCTGCGCCGGCCGTACCGCGCCGCGGCCACCGCGACGTTCGCCGCCGTGCCACCCAGGTACTTGCCGAACGTCTCGACCTTGCGCAGGGACACCCCTGTCTGCAGCGGGTAGATGTCCACCCCGAGGCGGCCCATGGTGAGCACCTCCGGGGCTGCCGGGGAGTCACCGACCTCGCTGGGCCGGTTCGTGTCAGTGTTGATGACAGGGCCGATCACGGGGTCCATCGCCACCTCTCGCTCGGGGCCGTCTCGCCCCGAAAGGAGGACGGCGACCACGGGCTCAAGGTGTACCCTTCTGCACTCAGCACGTCAATACTTTGTCTTTACATACTTTGTCAGGACATATGGGGGCCACGGTGTCGGAACGGACGACGGTCTGGGGACTCGTGCCGGATCTCGCGTTGGACCGGAGCAGCCCGGTCCCGCTCTACTTCCAGGTGGCCAGCCGGCTGCAGCAGCTGATCGAGGACGGCGAGCTGCCGGTGGGCGGCCGGCTGGAGAACGAGGTCGAGCTGGCCGACCGGCTGGGGGTGTCCCGGCCGACCATGCGCCGCGCCATCGGCTACCTCGTCGAACGCGGCATGCTGGTGCGCAAGCGTGGCGTCGGCACCCAGATCGTGCATCCCAAGGTGCGCCGCCCGGTGGAGCTGACCAGCCTCTACGACGACCTGAGCAAGTCCGGTCAGGCGCCGCGCACCGAGGTCAAGCTGCTGGAGATCCGGGTGGCCCCGGACGCCGTCGCCGAGGCGCTCGGCGTCCCGTTCGGCTCGGAGGTCAACTGGATCGAGCGGCTGCGCTACGCCGACGGCGAGCCCTTGGCGCTGATGCACAACGCGGTGCCGGTGGACGTACTCACACTGCGCCGTGCCGACCTCGAGCAGCGTGGGCTCTACGAGTTGCTCCGGGCCGCCGGGCACGTGCCGAGGATGGCCAACCAGGTGGTCGGCGCGAAGTCGGCCACCGTCGCCGAGGCCAAGCTGCTCGGCGACTCCCGGGGTGCCCCGATGCTGACGATGACCCGTACCGCCTGGGATGCCGCCGGGCGCGCGGTGGAGTACGGCTCGCACATGTACCGCGCCAACCGCTACTCCTTCGAGCTCACCCTGACCAGCTAGTGTGCGGCTCAGCCGGCCTCGGTGCGCTCGGCACGGCGCGCCGCGCGGCGGTAGGCGACCCGCTGGCGGGCGCTGTTGCGGCTCGCGTCCATCGGCACCGGCTCCAGCGCGCCGGCCAGCCCGAACGCCGGCATGTTCACGTAGACGACCTCGCTGGTGCCCGGTCGCGCCTGGTACGCCTCGTGATAGGCGCCCATGCTGCCGTCGGTGCCGATCTTGCGCACGTACCGGCGCCAGGCGGCCAGGTGCGGCGCGTCCGAGTTCGCCGCAAAGGCCTGCAGCTCCGCCATGGTGCGCCAGTACTGGACCATCAGCGTGGTACGGCCGAACCAGGTGTAGTTCGCCAGCAGCCCTTCGTCGCGCCCGGCCAGGTGGCGCAGCATGCTGTTCATCGCGAGCAGCATGAACAGCCACTTGTCCACCCGCCACCAGTGGTTGAAGCGCATCCCGATGAGCACCACCACCACGCCGTCCGCACCGAGCTCGGCGGTGTAGCGCCCTGGGAACACCTTGCCGGCACTGCCCTGAGGTCCGCGCATGGCCGTCTCCTCCCGATCGCACTCCGGGGCCGGACTACTCGCCCGGTGGCCGGTACCCGTTCACTGTGACGTATCAAAACACTGTTGTCTATCGAGCTGAGGTCATCGGCCGAGATGGCTTGAAAGCTGGCGCGGCGGCGGGCAGGTTGGTGACATGAGCACGATCAGCACGCGTCGGCTGGGTGCGGCGGGCCCCGAGGTGTCCGCGCTCGGTCTCGGCTGCATGGGCATGTCCAGCGGGATCTACGGCCCGGCGGACCGCGCGGAGAGCATCGCGACCATCCAGGCCGCGCTGGACGCCGGGATCAACCTGCTGGACACCGGCGACTTCTACGCCCAGGGCCACAACGAGATGCTGGTCGGCGAGGCGCTGCGTGGCCGGGACCGGGACCAGGTGCTGCTGAGCGTGAAGTTCGGCGCGCAGCGGGGCCCGGCCGGGGACTGGCTCGGCTACGACGCGCGGCCGGTCGCGGTGAAGAACTTCCTGGCCTACTCGCTGAACCGGCTGCGGGTCGAGTACGTCGACGTCTACCGCCCGGCCCGGCTGGACCCACTGGTGCCGATCGAGGACACCGTCGGCGCGATCGCGGAGATGGTCCAAGCCGGCTACGTCCGGCACATCGGGCTGTCCGAGGTCGGCGCGGCGACCATCCGCCGGGCCCACGCGGTGCACCCCATCGCCGACCTGCAGATCGAGTACTCACTGCTGTCCCGCGGCATCGAGGCGGACATCCTGCCGACCTGCCGTGAGCTGGGCATCGCGGTCACCGCGTACGGGGTGCTCGGCCGGGGCATGCTGTCCGGGCGGTGGACCGCCGACAGCGCGATCACCCCCGGTTCGTTCTGGAGCCGGTCGCCCCGGTTCCAGGGCGAGAACCTGCGGCGCAACCTCGACCTGGTCGCGGCACTGGCGAAGGTCGCCGAGGCGCGCGGGGCGAGTCCGGCACAGGTGGCCATCGGCTGGGCGCTCTCGCGCGGTGCGGACATCGTGCCGCTGGTCGGCGCGCGCACCCGGGACCGGCTGGCTGAGGCGCTCGGTGCCGCCGAGCTGTCGCTGTCCGAGGACGACCTGGCCGCGATCGAGCAGGCGGTCCCGCCGGGCGCGGCGGCCGGCGACCGCTACGACGCGCACCAGATGGCCGCGCTGGACAGCGAGCGCTGAACCCAGGGAGTCCGCGCCGGGCGCCGGCCGAGGGTCAGGAGGCGCGGCGGGCCTCGACGCTGAGCCGCAGCGCCTCGAGCAGGTCGGTGACATCGGTGGCGGCCGGGGCGGCGGACTCGGCGACCACCTGGTTGCCGACGCGCTTGTCCTCGATCAGTTCCCGGACCCGGTCGGCGTAGGTGTCCCGGTAGTCCTCCGGCCGCCAGTCCGCGCTCATCGACTCGATCAGGGTGCGTGCCATGTCGAACTCGCGGCCGTCCGGCTCGGCGCGTTCCGGCAGGTGGTCGAGCTGCTGACGCGGCTGGCGGATCTCGTCGGCGTAGTACAGCGTCTCCAGTGAGAGCACCCCGTCGTCGGCGCGGACGGCACAGAGGTACTGGGTGCCGCGCATGACGAAGGTGGCGATCGCGACCCGGTTGGTCGCCGCCATCGCGGCCGCCAGCAGTGCGTAGACCTTGCCGTTCTCCGCCTTCGCCGGCGCGAGCCAGTACGTCTTCTGGAAGTAGATCGGGTCGATCTCGTCCAGGTCCACGAACGCGGTGACGTCGATCGAGCGGGACCGCCCTGGCGCGATCTGGTCCAGCTCGGCCGGCTCGACGATCACGGTCTCGCCGTCCTCCTCCTCGACGCCACGCACGATGTCACCGAAGGTCACCTCCTCACCGGTGCGCTCGTTCACCCGCTGGTAGCGGATCCGGTCGGTGGTGCCCCGTTGGTACTGGTGGAAGCTCACGCCGTGGCTCTCGGTCGCGCTGTAGAGCCCGACCGGCACGGTGACCAGCCCGAACGTGATCGAGCCGGTCCAGATGGAACGGGGCACGGTGCTCTCCTGCCTGGTCGCCGCGGGTGGTCAGTGTTCCAGCGCGGTCAGTCGGTCCCGCGCCACCCCGTGCCGCCGGTCGGCGTCCCGCAGTGCACGCTCGGTGTCCTCGCGGTCCCGCCGCGCCGCCCGCGCTCGCTGGCGGGCCCGCTGCTCGGCCTGCTCGGCCGCGATCAGCTCGGCCCGCCGGTCGGCCACGGCCTGGTGCGCGGCGGACTCCTCGGCGGCGGCCTCGTCGTAGTCCCGGTGTGCGGCCTCGGCCCTCGCGCGCGCCTCGGCCAGCGCCTCGGTCAGTCGCTCCAACTCCTGGCGGGCGCGTGCCAGCGCCGGGTTCGGGCGGTCGGCCGGCCGCGGCGGGGTGCCCGCCGGAGCGCGGGTGGCGCCGCGTGCGGCTCCCGCCCCGGTGTCGGTGCGGGAGCCGGCAGTGCCGGTTCCGGGGGGAGTGCGGGTTCCGGAGGCAGTGCCGGCTCGGGATCCCGCGGAAGCGGACGCGGACGCGGCGCGAGGCGCTGCCTCGGTGCCGGCTGCGCCATCGGCGGGCGCGGGGGATGGACCCGGTTGCGGGCGGGCGCCGGGAGCGGTCGCCGGCCAGTCCAGCGTGCTGGCGCTGGCCAGCTCCTTCGGCGAACTGAGCCGACCGCTGGCCAGCGCGCGGGCGGCGTCCGGGTCGGTCAGCGCGGAGGTGAACATGCCCTCCAGCTCGCGACTGACGGTGTCGCTGACCTCCTCGCCGCCCACGGCACCCAGCTCCCGGGTGGTGCGGGTCAGCGCATTGATCAGCTCGCGGCGCTGTTCGGAGAGCCGGCGCAACGCGGCGCCGTCCAACTGTTCGTGCGCGGCGCGCAGCTGCTCGCCGAGCTCGGCCAGCCCGGTGATCTCCTCCGGGCGCTGCCGGGCGAGGTTGTTCACCAGCCAGGCCGCCACAGTGGGCCGGCGCAGCTTGCCGATCGAGGCGGCCAGCGCCTTGTCCCCGGCTGACCTGGCCTCCTTGACCCGCTCGTCGCGCGCCGGGGTGAAGTCGGCACGGGGCAGCGCATACAGCGCATCGGCCGTCCCGTCGAGGTCCACCGGAACAGCCTTTCATGGCCGCCCCGATCGCCCGATGGATTAGGGCCGTGTCTGATGGGTCATCCAACCGGCCGCCCCCCTCGGCCCGAACCGAACTCAGACTGAGAGTTACTTAAGTGTTTGTTCGACAGCCCCTTATCCGGCGGTCCGGGCCCCGGGCGCTGGCTAGCATCGGCCCAGTGATCGAGCGGAAGACGTGGGGGCAGCGCCGTTCTCGGCGGTGGCAGCGAACGACCGGACTGGCGGTGGGCCTGGTCGCGGTGGTGGTGGTACTCGCCGGTTGCGCGAACAAGTCCGGGGACTCGGGCTCGGTGCGGCCGCCGGCGGCGAGCGGAGCGGCCGGCGTGGGCACGCCGGCGGCGCAGAACAACTGCGCGCGGAAGGCCACTGACTCCTCGAGCCTGGAGCAGGCGCTGAACGGCGCTTCGGCCGGCGACACCATCTGCGTCAGCGGCGATCTGAGCGGCGACCGAGTGATCATCGCCAAGGGCGGTAGCGCGCAGGCCCCGATCACGGTGCTGGGTGACGGCAAGACCGTCACCAAGGGCATTACCGTCGAGGCGAGCAACGTCATCGTGGACGGGTTCGTCGCCGAGGAACCCGAAGCGCCCGGCGTGTCGCTCAAGGGTGACAACCTGACCCTGCGCAACACCGCGGTCAACAGCCCGAAGGAGGGCGACGGCGACGGCATCCGGTTCTGGGGGACCAACATCAAGATCCTGCACAACACCGTCACCGACACCAGCAACGACACCGGCGCGCACGCGGACTGCATGCAGACCTACGCCACCGACGAGGACAGCCCGGCCAGCCAGGACGTGCTGATCGACAGCAACCGCTGCGAGAAGATCGACAACAACTGCCTGATCGCGGAGGGCCCGAACAGCAGCGCGGGCGACGGCAGCGGCGAAGGCGAGATGAAGAACATCACCTTCAGCAACAACTTCTGCGACAACCAGGCCTCGCAGGCCGTGCTGGCCGACGACGTACGGAACATGGTCATCACCGGTAACCAGATCGTCGGGCACATCAACCACGCCTTCGCCTTCCAGAACCAGTCGACCAGCGGTGTGGTCACCGGCAACCAGGTCGGGTCGGTCAAGTACGAGGTCGGCATGGACTCGTCGTCCGAGAACGGCTACAACGGCCCGGAGGCCGGCGGCGCGCCCTGACCGGCTCGGCACCGAGGCCGGCGGCGCGCCCTGATCGGCACTGTCCCGCATTGACCCAGAACCTGGCTCGGGGCCGGCGTCGACTCAGGGCTTGTCCTTGGCCTTCGTCGGCGCCTTGGCCAGGTTCTTCAGGTCCAGCGTGGGGTTGCCGCTGGAGTCCCAGCTGAGCGCGGCCACGAACATCGAGCGCTGCGTCGGGCTGGTGTAGGCGTGGAAGAGGAGGTAGTCGTGCTTGCGGCCGGGCACGACCTCCTCGCCGCCCGGGTTGGTGTAGCCGCCGCCGAGCGTGTCGCGGTTCAGGAACTGCCCGTCGTGCTTGTCGAACGCGCTGCTCAGCGAGGTGGAGCTGGCATAGTTGACGAAGTACTTGCCGCTGTTGAACGCGTTGCCGGAGTAGAACAGCACGTACTTGTTGCCGTGCTTGACCATCGCGGGGGCCTCCACGATGTTGCCCTCCTCCGGCCGGTCCGCCTGGATCAGCGCGTGCCGGTCGCCGATCGGGGTGACCCCGTCGACGCTCACCTGCTGGATCCAGATGGTGGCCTTGCCCCGGCCGCTGGTGTAGAGCAGGTACTGCTTGCCGTTGGTGTCGGTGAACGCGCTCGGGTCGATGCTGTCGACGTCCTCGGGGCGGCAGACCAGCGGGTTGGCCCCGGTGGACTCGAACGGCCCCTTCGGGGAGCTGGCCAACGCGACGCCGATGCACTGGACGTTCTTCGACCCGGACCGCGCTGTGAAGTACAGGATGTAGCTGCCGTCGCTGCGGGCGGCGACCTCCGGGGCCCAGACGGTGGCCGCGGCGCCGTTCTTCGCCACCCAGGGCGGCAGCTGCGGCATTGCGTCCCCGACCACGCTCCACTTGCCGTCCAGCGCGGACGCCCGTTGCACCGGCACGTGCCACACCTGATTGCCGTAGCTACTCGCCGTTGAATAGGCGTAGTAAACGCTTCCGACTGCAAGTACAGCGGGATCCGGAAAGTCATGGGCAATGACCGGCTGAATAGTCGACGCCGTCGTCGCGGCAACGACCGCCGCGACCGCGGGACCGGTCTTCAGTAGGCGTACCCAGCCGCCGCGAGTGAGGGGAGACATCACGACAGAGAGTAGCTTGCGGCCCGAGATGTACCGCAACGTGTTTACCCGAAAGTGTTAGTCAGATCGGGTCAGTTGTGACCCTGCGGTAATAATCCCCGTGATCGACAACGTGGTCGGCTGGTGTGAACCGCCAGGTGGGGGTATTTCCAAGTGCCGCGGCGGACGTCAGCCGCACCCGCAGCCGCCGCCGCAGCACCCGCCGCCGGCCCTCGGTGCGGACGCCGCCGCCATCCCGGTCATGGCCACCGTGGACAACAGCTTGACCGTGTCGCTGTGACCTGCAGGGCAGG
>DASYLM010000184.1:0-15706 GCA_036009565.1 Pseudonocardia sp.
TTCGCCGAGCTGCCCGGCGGGTCCACGGCGGGGGCGCTGGCCCGGTCGCTGGTGCGCACCATGCACGCGCCCACCGACTTTGTCCTCGATCCGCTGCCCAACCTGCTGTTCACCCGGGACTCCTCGGTGTGGCTGGCCGACCGGGTGGCGATCACCTCACTGGCCCTGCCGGCCCGGCGCCGGGAGACCGCGCTGACCGACCTGATCTACGCCCACCACCCCCGGTTCGTCGGCACCAAGCGGGCCTACGAGGCGCACTCCGCTCCGGTGGAGGGCGGCGACGTGCTGCTGCTCGCCCCCGGGGTACTCGCCGTCGGGGTCGGTGAGCGCACCACGCCGGCCGGCGCCGAGTCGCTCGCCCGGTCCGCACTGGCCGACGGGCTGGCCACCGCCGTGCTGGTGGTCCCGATCGCGCAGACCAGGGCGACCATGCACCTGGACACCGTGTGCACCATGGTCGACCGGGACGCGGTGGTGATGTACCCGACGATCGCGGACAGCCTGCGCGCGTACACGGTCCGGGCCGACAACGCCGGCGGCATCACCGTGGACGGCCCGGTGCCGTTCCGGGTGGCCGCCGCCGAGGCGATGGGGGTGGCCGAGCTGCGCGTGATCGACACCGGTCTGGACCCGGTGACCGCGGAGCGCGAGCAGTGGGACGACGGCAACAACACGCTCGCGCTGGCCCCCGGCGTGGTGGTGGCCTACGAACGCAACACCGAGACGAACGCCCGGCTTGAGGACGCCGGCATCGAGGTGATCAGGATCGCCGGCTCGGAGCTGGGCTCCGGCCGGGGCGGGCCGCGCTGCATGTCCTGCCCACTGTCCAGGGACCCGCTGGACTGACACCCGGACCGAGCCAGTTCACCGCCAGCCAGCAGTACGTCGCGGTCGCGGGGCCGTTGTCATGACTCAGTCATGACTCAGTCGTGACGGGCCTCAGCTGTGTCGAGAATCAGCGCAGGGTCACCTGGCGGCCGGCGAGGGAATCCCGGGCCCGGCGTTCCCGCTCGGTCGGCGGCTGCTCCTCCAGCGAGGCCAGCGTCTCGGTCAGCCGCTTGGCGAACGCCGCGGCCGGCGCGGACCACTCCTTGACGTGCATGTCCTGGTCCAGGTCCCACACCGGCACGAGCAGCCCGTGTGCCCGGAACGAGCCCACGTACCGGGAGCCGGTGCCGAGGTCCAGCTCGTCGTTGACCTGCAGCCGGGCCAAGGCGGCGACCAGCTGGTCCTCCGGCTCGGGGCGGACCCAGCGCAGGTGCGCCTTGGAGCCGGCGTCCACCCAGTACGCACCCCGGACCCCGTCGGCGCGGACCACCTCGGTCGGCATGATCACGTTGTTCGCGTGTTCCAGCGCGGCGGCGGCCTCCGCGCTCGGCTCACCGTCGTCGGGCAGCCACCAGGCGAAGTCGGCGTGCAGCGTGACGTCCAGCGCCGCGTCCGGGACCAGCAGGTCCTGCAGGCGCACCGGCCCGTCGCCCACCGACGCCCCGGCCACCGGCAGCACCTCGCCCGGTTCGGCGGTGAGCACCCAGCGCAGCGCCCGGCCCAGGTCGGCGGAGATGTCGCCGCTGCGGGTCTGCACCTGGAGCCCGACCAGCGCGTCGCCGTTCGGGCGGATCAGCGCAGCCGAGGCGCCGGGCAGCACGGTGGCCAGCCGGGCGGTCCGCGAGCCGGCCAGCTTCTTCGCCTCGGCCGACAACGTCAGCGGCGCCAACCCGGACGGCACGAACTCGCGCAGCGCCACCAGGTCGCACTCGGCCGCGAGCCCCTCGAACGGGCGCAGCACGATGACGTCGTCGCCGGCTCCGTGGCAGGCCTTGAAGCGCTTGCCCGAA
Source organism: Pseudonocardia sp. (assembly GCA_036009565.1). GTDB lineage: Bacteria > Actinomycetota > Actinomycetes > Mycobacteriales > Pseudonocardiaceae > Pseudonocardia. Next base: position 1,839 of record DASYLM010000184.1, read on the forward strand.
CCGCACGGGCAGGGCTGGCGCGGGTTGGGACCGTCGGTGCCGGCCGCGGCGGGGCGGGGCCGGTTCTTCGTCTTCTTGCTCATCGCGGCAACACGGTACTTGCCGGCGCCCGACCAGCTCCGGCCGGCTCACGCACACTGACCACCCGGGGCAGCGGAATGCTCTTCGGCGGCCCGACCAGGGCGGTCAGCCAGAGCACCACCTTGGCGGTGACCAGGGCGGTGGCGGCGGCGAGCAGGTCGACCAGTGCGTGCAGCTCGACGCCGTCCGCCCTGGCCTGTACGCCGCTGCGCAGCGACCAGAGCACGGTGAAGACGGACAGCGCCACGTTCGCCGCCCACAGCGCCCACCAGAGCAGCAGCAGCCGGGACGGGCTGGGTCGCTGACCGACCGGGCGGCCCAGCGCCGCATGTTCCACCTCGGCGAGCACCGAACCGGGCACGCTGATGTTCAGCACCGGCACGACCCACCCGATCAGCACCATGCGCCGGCTCCTGGCCGGCCGGACGCCGGAGCGCTCGGCGGCGGCCTCGATCACCCGCAGTACCCAGAGCAGCAGGTACACCCCCACCGCGACACCCAGCACGGTGCACACCCAGGAGGCGGCCTCGACCAGTGCGTCGGACGCGGCCACCTGGCCCGCGTCGAGCGCCTCGCCCCGGCTGCGCAGCAGCAGCACGTAGCGCCAGATCTCGGCGGCACCGGACAACGCGGCGAGCAGCGCCAACCCACGCAGCAGCGGCACCAGCAGCCCGGCGTGGCCGGCCGCGATGCTCGCCGACGACGGCGCGGTGGCCGGCTTCTCCAGCCGCCAGGGCAGCGCCGGGAACCCCCAGCGCGGCGGCGAGAGGTACCGGGGCGGACCGCTGTAGCGGCCGCGGCGCTCTACCGGCGGGGTCGGGCCGGACGCCGACTCCGGCGGCAGCGCGACCCACCGGGTGCGGACCAGGAACTGGCCGCAGTGCACGCAGAAGACCCCCTCGGCGTCCGGCGGCTGCGCGCGACCGCAGCGGGGGCAGTTCACCCCGGCCACCCGGTGCACCGGCGGGCTGGCATTACACGACCTCGGGCTCGCCGGGGCCGTCCGACACCATCGGGCGGCCGGCCAACGCCCAGGCCTGCATGCCGCCGTCCACATTGACCGCCGGGTAGCCCTGGGCGACCAGGAACTCCACGACCCGCGCGGACCGCCCGCCGGAGCGGCAGATGACGTAGAGCGGGTCCTGGTCCTCGGGCAGCTCGCTCAGCCGGCCGGTGAGCTCGGACATCGGGATGTGGACAGCGGTCGGCGCGTGGCCGGCGGTCCACTCGTCGGCCTCACGCACGTCGACCGGGCGCACGCCGTCGGGCAGGGCGGCGACGGTGACCGACGGCAGCTGGGAAGAAGTCACCTGCCCATGTTGCCACTAGGGCACGTCAGCGCACGGTAAGGCCGCCGCGCCGCCACCCTCCCGTACGAACGCTTTCCGGGTGGCCGGCCCGGTACGAACGGCACCGGGGCCGGCCCCACGTACTGGGACCGGCCCCGGCGAAACCCGCGCGGTGTTGCGGAGGTCAGCGCGGCACCACCGCGTCGGCGCGCTCCGCGCCGGCACCGGTCAGCGAACGGACCTCCATCTCGGCGTACCCGGCCTCGGCGGCCCGCTCCCGGCCGCCGACCAGGGTGCCCACCACGCCCAGGATGAACGACAGCGGGATGGAAACCAGGCCCGGGTTGGAGAGCGGGAACCAGTGGAAGTTCGCGCCCTTGATCATCGAGGTCGCCGAGCCGGACACGGCCGGCGAGAAGATGATCAGCAGCACCGAGGAGCCGAGCCCGCCGTAGATGCTGAACAGCGCACCGGTGGTGTTGAACCGCTTCCAGAACAGCGAGTACAGGATCGTCGGCAGGTTGGCCGAGGCGGCCACCGCGAACGCCAGCGCGACCAGGAAGGCGATGTTCTGCCCGTTGGCCAGGATGCCGCCGATGATCGCCACCACGCCGATGACCAGCGCGGTCCGCCGGGCCACCCGCACCTCGGAGTCCGGTGCGGTGTTGCCCTTCTTGATCATGCTCGCGTAGACGTCGTGCGCGAACGAGGCGGACGCGGTGATGGTCAGGCCGGCCACCACCGCGAGGATGGTGGCGAACGCGACCGCCGAGATCAGCCCCAGCAGCACCTCGCCGCCGAGCTGGTAGGCCAGCAGCGGCGCGGCCGAGTTGGCACCGCCGGGTGCCTTGAGGATCACGTCCGGGCCGACCAGCGCCGCCGCGCCGTAACCCAGTACCAGGGTGAACAGGTAGAAGATGCCGATCAGCCAGATCGCCCAGACCACCGAGCGGCGGGCCTCCTTGGCGCTGGGCACCGTGTAGAACCGCATCAGGATGTGCGGCAGGCCGGCCGTGCCGAGCACCAGGGCCAGCCCCAGCGACACGAAGTCGATCTTCGAGGTGGCCGTCTTGCCGTACTGCAGGCCGGGGCCGAGGATCTTCTCGCCGGACTTCGGGCTGTTCTCCACCGCCTTGCCGAACAGCGAGGACAGGTTGAAGCCGAACTTGCCCAGCACCCAGGCCGTCATCACGGCCGCGCCGACCAGCAGCAGGGTGGCCTTGATGATCTGGACCCAGGTGGTGCCCTTCATGCCGCCGACCAGCACGTAGACGACCATCAGGATGCCGACCACGGCGATCACCAGGGACTGCCCGTCGAAGAACGTGGACTTGTCGTCCTCCACGCCGAGCAGCAGGGAGATCAGCCCGCCGGCGCCGGCCATCTGGGCGAGCAGGTAGAAGAACGACACCACCAGCGTGGAGATGGCGGCCGCGGCCCGCACCGGGCGCTGCCGCATCCGGAAGCTGAGCACGTCGCCCATGGTGAACTTGCCGGTGTTGCGCAGCAGCTCGGCGACCAGCAGCAGGGCCACCAGCCAGGCCACCAGGAAGCCGATCGAGTACAGGAAGCCGTCGTAGCCGACCGTGGAGATGGCGCCGGCGATGCCGAGGAAGGACGCCGCGGACAGGTAGTCCCCGGAGATCGCCACACCGTTCTGGGTGCCGGTGAAGGCCCGGCCGGCGGCGTAGTAGTCGGCCGCGGTGCGGTTCTGCCGGCCGACCACGAACACCACGACCAGGGTGATCAGCACGAACACCAGGAAGATGCCGATGTTCAGCCCGGGCTTGCCGACCGTGGCGGCCAGGTTCAGCCCGGTCATCGGATATCTCCCTCGAACCGCGTCCGAATCTGCTCGGCGGCTGGGTCCAGGTGCTTGTTGGCGTATCGCACGTACACCGTGGTGATCACGAAAGTGCTGACGAACTGCAGCACCCCGATAAGCAGACCGACGTTCAGGTTGCCCAGGAGCTTGATCGACATGAACTCCGGTTCGTAGGCCGCGAGCAGCACGTAGAGCAGGTACCAGACCAGGAAGACACCGCTCATCGGGAAGACGAACCGGCGCAGCCTGCGGCGCAGCTCGACGAACTCCGGACTGGCCTGGATCTGCTCGTACAGGGTGCCCTCGCCCGGTTGGCGTTCACCGGTGGTAGTCACGGGCCTTCTCCTTCGAAACGTGCTCGACCGTGCGCTAGACGAACGACAGACACAGCGCTCCTTGCTCTTCCCGACGACTCGCATCGAGGACCGGGCACTGTCGCACGAGTCAGCGTTCGGTCCGCTCAGTAGTTTCTCAGACACGCTGAGTTGCGTCCATCACGCTAGAGCACCGGGTCGACCCGGGCGCACGGCGAGCTTGCCGGAACGCGCCACGCCGGCCGAAATCACCCCAGTAGGTGATCAGTAACGCCGTGGTTCGGTCAGTTCAGCCGGTGCGTGCGGTCCTGGCTCAGCCCCAGCCGCTCCGGGGCGTGCAGCCGCAGCAGCAACCTCGGCACGTCCGGCAGCAGCCGCTTGCGGGTCAGCTTGCTGACGACCGTCATCGTCAGGAACGCCAGCGGCACGGTGATCAGCGCCGGCCGGTTCAGCAGCAGCCCGATCCAGCCGCCCGGGTCCAGCCCGAACAGGCTCAGCGAGACGGCGCCGCCCGAGGTGATGCCGCCGACCAGCAGCCCGGCCACCGCGCCCCGGTCGGTCAGCCCGCTCCACCAGATGCCCAGCACCAACAGCGGGCAGAAAGTGGACGCGGCGACCGCGAAAGCCAGCGAAACGGTCTGCGAGAAGTCCAGCCGCGCGGCGACCAGGGCCAACCCCAGTGGCACCAGCCCGGCGATCACAGCGGCCACCCGGAAGTCCCGCACGCCGCCCCGGGGGAACAGCGACGGGCTGGTCGCCAGCACCCCGGCCACGCCGACCACCAGGCCGGACGAGGTGGACAGGAACGCCGCCCAGGCCCCCGCCGCGATCAGCCCGGCGAGCAGGGTGGCGAGCGTGCCGCCGCCCAGCGCGGCGGTCGGCAGCAGCAGGACCGCCGCGTCGGTGTTGCCGCTGACCAGCAGCTGCGGCACGTAGAGCCGGGACAGCGCGCCGAGCAGCGTGGGCAGCAGGTAGAACGCGCCGAGGAACGCCAGCACCACCACCGTGGTGCGCCGGGTCGCCCGGCCGTCCGGGTTGGTGTAGAAGCGCACCAGCACGTGCGGCAGCCCCATCGTGCCCAGGAAGGTCGCCACGATCAGCGAGTAGATGGCGAACAGCTGGTAGTTGGAGTCCCCGGACAGCGGGGTCAGCCAGCTCGAGTCGCGCACCGGCAGACCGTTGGGGATCGGCACCGAGCTGCCCGCGGTGAAGCCGAGCTTGGCGCCGGCCAGCACGCTGTGCAGACCGGCGTTCCAGATCACCGTGCCGTCCGTCGCCGTGCCGTCCACGACGCCGGTGGCCTGCAGCACCACGGGCTGGGTCACCCGCAGCAGTACGTCGGTCTTGATGCTCACCGTGGTGTCGGCCGGGAACTGTGGCGGCGCCGGCCGGTTGAACGGCTGGTGGTTGCCGCCCACGAAGATCAGCAGCACCACGGCGGGCACCGCCAGCGCCGTCAACTTCAGCCAGAACTGGAACGCCTGCACGAAGGTGATCGACCGCATCCCGCCGAACACCACCGTGGCGATGACCACCACACCGGCCGCGACCATCCCACTCCAGGCGGGCAGCGAGGGCACCACGGTGGCCACCGTGAGCCCCGCGCCCTGCAGCTGGGGCAACAGGTACATCCAGCCGATGATGATCACGAAGACGGTGCACACCCGCTGCACCGCCGGGCTGCGCAGCCGGAACTCGGCGAAGTCCGGCACGGTGTAGGCGCCGGAGCGGCGCAGCGGCGCGGACACGAACAGCAGCAGCGCGAGATAGCCGGCCGTGAAGCCGACCGGGTACCAGAGCGCGTCCGGGCCCTGCTTGAGGATCAGCCCGGCGACCCCGAGGAAGGACGCGGCGGACAGGTACTCACCGGAGATCGCGCCGGCGTTCGCGGTCGGGCCCACGGTGCGGGAGGCGACCAGGAAGTCGGAGGTGTTGCGGGCGAACCGGACACCGAACGAGCCGATCACGGTGGAGGCGACCGCGACGATCGCGATGCAGCTGAGCGCCACCACGGCTGCCGGGGTCATGTTCAAGAGCCTAAGGCCTCATCCGGTGACGCCCAGAGCCCGCAGGCCTGGTCTGGCTTGGCGAGTGAGTCCTAGTTCTGGATGTGGTCGGCGAACACCTGTTCCAGGCGTTCCGCGGACCGGGCGTACATCCAGCCGAGCGCGAGCAGGAACGGGTAGGCCAGCACACCGAGCAACAGCCAGGGCAGCCGCAGCCCGAACAGCTCGAACCGGCCGAGCACCGGGAAGATGACGAACATGGCCGGCAGCGCGCCCAGGGTGATCAGCGCGATGCCGCCGATGCGCAGCGCCAGCGCCAGCTGCGAGCGGATCAGGCTGGAGCTGAGCACCTCGCCGACCTGGGTGAGCTCCTGCACGTCGACCACGGTGCGCACCGGCCGGGTCTGGCCCTTGCGCTGCGACAGCACCACCCGCTCCCGCTTACCGGGTACGACCGGCTCCGGGGCCTCGAGCTCGGGGAAGGGCGGCGGCGGGGCGAACAGTGGTTCCACCCGGGCCGAGCGCGGGATCGGCTCGGACTCGGGGCGGGCGGACATGGGGCGCTCGGTCGGGTCCTGCCGGACCCGGGAGAACACCTCGGTGACGTCGGTCGGCGACACCGGCACCGACCCGGGCCCCGGTGTGCTGATGGCGTGCCGGGGCACGTAGTCCAGCCGGGGCGGCCGGGGCTGCGCGCCACGGCGGGAGTGCCGGCCACCGCCGCCCACCCGGGCGCCCGGCGCGGTGTCCGGCCCGGCGGTGTCGGTGTTCGTGTCGCCGTCCGGGACGGATCCGTTGGCGACCTGGCGGCGCAGCGCACGCCGCAGCTGCATGGGCGAGTCGTCGGGCACCGTGTCGGCGTCCGGGTCGGCGGACTGCTTGCCCCGGTGCAGGTGGGACGGCGGAGCGGGGCGAGCCGCGGGCTCGGGGTACTGGTCCGAGACCACAGACGGCACACGGCCGTCCTTGGTCACGCCCCGGCTCCCCGCTCGGTCCGCTTCTCGCTCGCTAACGCCCGCCGCACCGTTGTCGGAGCTGGCTCACCGTTGCCGCCGTCGGTCACCGCTGACTCCAGGCCTGCTTCGTCGCGCGGACCAGCCGGTCCTTGAGCTCACGGGTGTGCCGGCGGCTGACCGGCAGCTCAGCGGTCTCCGGGCCGGTGCCGATCCGCACCACGTAGCCCGACCCGGACAGTCGCAGCTCGGTGACCAGCGGCAGGGATACCAGGTACGAGCGGTGGATCCGGACGAAGCCGGCGTCGCGCCAGCGGTCCTCCAGCACCGACAGCGGGATCCGCACCAGGTGGCTCTTGTTGTCGTTGGTGTGCAGCCGGGCGTAGTCGCCCTGGGCCTCGACGTAGCGCACCGCCGAGCGCGGCACCAGCTTCGTGGTGCCGGCCAGCTCGACCGGGATCACCTCGTCGTCATTGGTGCTGTCGGCGCCGCCCGAATCGTTGCTGGCCACGACTCGACTGGACAGGATCCGGTCCAGCGAGCCGCGCAGCCGCTCCGACCGCAGCGGCTTGAGCAGATAGTCGACCGCGCCGACGTCGAAGGCGTCGACCGCGCGGTCGTCGTGCGCGGTCACGAACACCACCGCGGGTGGCACCACCATCGAGGAGAACACCCTGGCCAGCTCGAGCCCGTCCAGCCCGGGCATCCGGATGTCCAGGAACACCACGTCCACGTCGGTGCTGCGCGCGATCGGCGCGCCGGTGACCGGATGCACCGGAATCTGACCCGACGCCATCCCGGGCAGACCGTCCCGGGGGCGTTCCCGGGTACTCAGCATGCGCAGCGCGTCATTGGCGTTGGAGGCGGTCAGCACGGTGCCGATCCGTTGGTCCTGGCCGAGCAGGTACTCGAGCTCGTCGAGCGCGGGCTTCTCGTCGTCTACCGCAAGGACGACGAGCCCACCAGAGCCTTCTGTGCTATTCACGATCTCCTCATCCTGCCCAATCCCCCCGGCCGTGACGTACATCATCGCACCGGAGCTGCGCCCACCGCGTCCTTATCGCCCATTTCAATGGTGACGGTGACCGAGGCCAAGTGCCAGGGCCCCTGCGATTTTCACCACTCCCCGCGACGGGGGCCCAGCATGCCATCAAAGTCCGTACCGGGCCCACGCGGCGCGCACCTCGGCGGCCTGCAATAGGTCACCGACCAGCCCGGACACGCCGGAAAGCCCGCCGCGAGCCGACACGCCGCCGATGCCCAACCGGGCCAGCAACGGCTTGCGGCCCTCCACCAGCACCGGTTCGGCCTCCGGGAACCGGGCGCTGATGATCTCCCGCAGGGTACCCAGGCCGTCCACCAGGCCGAGCTCCGCGGCCTTCGCGCCGGTCCAGACCTCGCCGGTGAACAGCTCGCCGGCCGGGTCGGTCACGCCGGCGGCGGCGAACTTGTCGCCCCGGCGGCTGTTGACCCAGTTCTTGAACAGCACGTGCAGCTGGTCCTGCATGTCGGTCAGCCAGGCGACGTCCTCCGGCTTCTCCGGCAGGAACGGGTCGAGCCGGGCCTTGTTGGTGCCCGCCGTGTAGAGCCGCCGCTCCACGCCGACCCGCTCGAGCAGCCCGGACAGGCCGAAGCTCTGGCTCACCACGCCGATCGAGCCGACCATCGAGGTGGCGTGCGCGTAGATCTCGTCCGCGGCGCAGGCCAGCCAGTAGCCGCCGGACGCCGCGACGTCCTCGCAGAAGGCCAGCACCGGCACCGGGGTCCTGCCCGAGCCCTTCGCGCCGTTTGCCGAGGTCACGCCGCTGCCCGGGCCGCTCTCGGTGCCGTGCTCCTCGGCGAGGCCGCGGATCCGGTCCGCGATCAGCGCGGACTGGGTGGGTGCACCGCCCGGCGAGTTGATCACCAGTGCCACGGCGGTCAGCCCGTCGACCTCGAAGGCCCGCTTGAGCACCGGCTCCAGCACGCTCAGGTTGATCACCGAGCGGGCCATCGGGCCCATCGCCGGGGTGATCACGCCATGCAGTCGCACCACCGCCACCACGGACCGTTCGGCCCGCTCACCGAGCTTGCCCGGGAGCCGATCGGTCACTTCCTTCGGGAGCTTGTCGAGCAACCTTTGTGCGCCAGTCATGCCGACAACCTACGCGTTGACCAGGGTTGCCGGTCGCTGGAGCGCTCGGGTGGCGACCTCAGGCGCGGATGCCGGCGCGGAACTTGGGCACCCGTAAGGTGATCTTGGTACCGGCTCCCGGCGCGGTATCCACGACCAGCCCGAAGTCGTCGCCGAACGCCGAGCGCATCCGGTCGTCCACGTTGCCGAGACCGACGTGCGCGCCGGACAGGTGCGCGTCGGTCATGTCCTCGCGCAGCCGTCGCGGGTCCATCCCGACACCGTCGTCCTCCACGCTGATCACGCACTCGGCACCGGCGTTCTCCGCGATCAGGGTGATCGACCCGCCGTTCGGCTTGCCGGCCAGCCCGTGCCGCACCGCGTTCTCCACCAGCGGCTGCAGCGCCAGGAACGGCAGCACCACCGACAACACCTCGGGCGCGATCTGCAGCCGTACGTCGAGCCGGTCGCCGAAGCGGGCCCGCTCGATCATCAGGTAGCGCTCGATGTTGGTCAGCTCGTCCTGCAGGGTCGTGTACTCGCCGGCCGAGCGGAACGAGTACCGGGTGAAGTCGGCGAACTCGATGAGCAGCTCGCGGGCCCGGCTCGGGTCGGTGCGGATCAGCGAGGAGATCGTGGTCAGCGCGTTGTAGACGAAGTGCGGCGAGATCTGGGCGCGCAGCGCGCGCACCTCGGCGCGGTTGAGCCGGGCCCTCGACTCGTCCAGCTCGGCCAGCTCCAGCTGGCTGGAGATGTAGCGCGCCACCTCCGCGGTGGCCCGCAGCAGCACCGGCCCGGCGGTGGAGTCGGTCAGCGCGCCGAGGGTGCCGACGATGTTGCCCTCGGTCTCCAGCGGCACCACCACGATGCCCTTGACCACGCAGTCGTCCCGGCCGCAGTCGATCGCGGTGTGCGAGGCCACCTGTTGGCGGCCGGTCTCCACCACCTGCTTCGCCAGCTCCACCACGTCCATCGTGTGGTGGTCGGCCTCGCCGTCCCAGGCCAGCGACTGCGCCTGGGCGTCGGTCATGGTCAGCGCGCAGGTCTCCAGCAGGGTGCGCAGGTAGGGCAGCGCGAATGCGGCGGACTGCCGGGAGAGTCCCTCCCGCAGCGCCGGAGCGGCCAGCGAGACGGTGTGCAGCGTGGAGAAGGTGGCCCGCTCCAGCGGCGAGGCGAACGCCCGCCGCCGTGCCCGCCACAGCATGAACAGCGCGATGGTGGCGACGATCAGCACGGTGACCAGCAGCACCAACAGCGCGCTCGGCGACGAGAGGAAGTCAGGCACGGCTCATCTCACCAGTCGTGAGAGGCGGCGGTCCGCGAGGGGCTTGCCACCGGTCTGACAGGTGGGGCAGTACTGGAAGGAACGATCCGCGAAGGACACCTCGCGCACGGTGTCGCCGCACACCGGGCAGGGCAGCCCGGTCCGGGCGTGCACCCGCAGACCGGAGCGCTTCTCCCCCTTGAGCCGCGCCGCGTCCTGGCCGACCGAACGGGTCACCGCGTCGGCCAGCACGGTGTGCATGGCCGCGAACAGGGCGTCCAGCTTGGCATCGTCCAGCCGGCCGGCCACCGCGTACGGGGACAGCTTCGCCACGTGCAGGATCTCGTCGGAGTAGGCGTTGCCGACCCCGGAGAGCACGGCCTGGTCGACGATCAGGTTCTTGATCCGCTCGGTGCGGCCGGACAGCAGCTCGGCCAGCTCGGCGCGGCTCAGGCTCAGCGCGTCGGGGCCCAGCCGGGCGATGCCGGGCACCTGGGCGGGGTCGGTGACCACGTAGACCGCCAGCCGCTTCTGGGTGCCCGCCTCGGTCAGGTCGAACCCGGGGCCGCCGACGGCGTCCAGGTGTACCCGCAGCGCGATCGGCCCCTTGCCCGTCGGCTTGGGCGGCACCGCCGACGCGGTGTCGTGCCAGCGCAGCCACCCGGCCCTGGACAGGTGGGTGATCAGGTGCAGGCCGTCGCAGTCGAGATCGAGGAACTTGCCGTGCCGGGCGGCGCCGGTGACGGTCCGGCCGACCAGCGCGGAGGCCGGCGGGTCGAACGTCTTGAGCGCGCTCATGCTGGCCGGGTCGACCCTGGCGACCCGGTGGGCCACCGCGTTCTCGCGCAGGTGGTGGGCCAGCGCTTCCACCTCGGGTAACTCAGGCATGGCGGGTTCTCAGCTCACCGGCTGCAGCGGGCTGTCCGCGTACGCCGGGGTGGCCCTGGTGCGGATCATGCGGATGATCAGCTTGGTCTCCTCGCGGGCCTTGCTGACACCGCGCACCATGCCGACCCAGTGCTCCGGGTCCAGGTCGTAGCCGCCCGGGGTCTGCGCCACCAGGGTCCACGGCCGGCGCAGTGTCCAGCGGACCGGGAAGAACCCGACCACGATCAGGCCGGCGAGCAGCACCCACCACGGCACGTGCACATCGGCGGGCATCCAGCTGAACAGCGCCACGTAGAACATGCCGAGGGTGGACAGGATCAGCACGGCGGCGGCCCGACCGCCGTCCACGTCGTGCTCGAACTCCTCGCCGGTGGCCGGCATGGACCACTCCATGCGCCGGCGCACCGTCCAGGTCCGGCCATCGGACCCGGTGACCGTCTTCGACTTGGTGACCATGTAACTGTCGTCCGCTCCCGTGCCGCCGGGCCTGTCGCCTGCTACTTCCACTGTCCCACATCCCGGGGCCGTTGCCATCGACTCACGCGCCGGGTACCGCCGCGGATCGGTTCCGGCACAATCGCGACGCTCAGTGGCGGCATTTGAGCGGTTGATACCCGAAAGCGTGAGCTTGTTAGGCCACCAAGATCGCTCACGGTTACCGTCACTGCCACAGCTGACGACGGGGGCCGGCGCGAATGCAACGATCGTGGGTGCTGCTGCCCGTCGCCGCGGCGGCGTTGCTGATCACCCAGCTCGACACGCCGACGCTACCCGCCGGCTACATCGACCCGGTGGCGCTGGCCACCGCGACCGCGGCCGCCACCTGGCACTGCGTCCTGCCGCACCGGGCGCACCGGGTGGCCCTGCGCTCCGGCGGCCGGCCGCCGCTCACCGTCAGTGACTCCGAGCTCACGGCCGCCGAGGACGACGCCCCCGGCAGGTCGAAGGAGATCCCCGGCCTCGGCACCGGCCCCGGCAAGAACCCCCGGGCGCAGATCAACGGCGAGCTGACCGGCGCGGACAGCACCGAGAGCTACCGGATACCGATGCGCGCCGGCGAGGTGCTCGGGGTCAGCGTCGCCGGCGGAGCCCGGCAGCTGGAGATACGCGACCCGAAGGGCACCCTGGTCGAGGGCTCCAGCGCGGACCGCGCGTCCAGCTACCCGCAGACCTCACCGCTGCCCGGCGGCGGCAACGCGACGGTCGACCACGTGGCCGCCGTCACCGGCACGCATGTGCTCACGGTGAGCAAGGGGACCGGCGCGTACCAGGCCACCGTGTCGATCCTGGTGCCGCCGACGGCCGGCCCACAGCAGATCTTCCTGGACTTCAACGGCCCCTCGGTGGACACCAGGATCTTCGGCCAGGACACCGGCGCCGCCCAGCCGAGGAAGCTGAGCCCCCTCTCGTCGTTCCTGGCGGCGTGGGGGCTGCCCGCCACCGACGAGCCGGCGCTGATCCAGAAGATCACCGACCGGGTGGCGGCGAACCTGCGCGGGGCCGGCGGCGGCACCCCCATCGAGGTCACCAACTCCGCCAGGTCGCCGAACATCTGGGGCCGCCCGGACGTCAGCCGGGTGGTCATCGGCGGCACCGCGGCCGAGGCCGGCATCGACACCGTCGGCATCTCCGAGTCGGTGGACCCGGGCAACTTCGACCGCGCCGAGACCGCATTGGTGCTGCTGGACAGCCTGAGCCGACCGGCCAGCGAGGCCATCTCGCTGAACCACTACCTTTCCAACGGCGGCGACCGGCTCGACTTCATCGCGCACGCGGTCGGCAACATCGCCTCGCACGAGTCGGGCCACTTCCTGGGCAGCTGGCACACCGACCCGAACTCCGGCCGGCACGACCTGATGGCGCCGGGCGACCTGGTGGGCGCGTTCGGCTACGGGCCGGACGGCACCGGCGGCACCACCGACGACACCAGGCCGAAGTTCGGCCAGGACACGTTCGCCCCGGCCGAAGGCTTCACCGGCACCGAGGACACCCGCAACCGCACCGAGGTCGGACTCGGCGGCGGGAACCGCCCCGCGCGCGGCTGACCGGCCGGGCCCGCGAACACGGCCCACCGAGTGAGCTCAGTGGGCCGTGTTCTCGCGGCGGAGCGTGGTGCTCCGCTCAGGTCAGCAGTTCCGGCCGGAGTTGATGCAGTCCGCGGCCAGCTTCCCGACGTCGTCGGACACGATGTTCATGAAGTCGGCGTGGTCCGTCGACGGGTCGTGCTGCTGGTCCGGGAAGGTGTCCAGGGCGAAGTTCCGCCCGTTCGGCCGGTTGTAGGTGAGCGTCTCGCGCAGCCGGGGGATGGCCTTGAACCCGTCGCCACAGCGGCCGTCGTCACCCGGGAACGCCACGTGCGAGCGGTGGTCGGCGGAGTCGAGGTTCTTGCCGTCCCAACAGCTGGGGAACTCCAGGATCCGGACGAGGTCGCTTCCCGCCGGGCACAGCGGGTACTTGTCGGTGACCCGGTTCTCGAAGCCGGTGCAGGTCCACTGGGCCTTGGCGTTCGTCGAGCCGTTCGTCTTCGCCTTGGCGTCACCCATGATGATTGTCAGGTCGTCCGGCATCGCGATGACCTTCTCCTCCGAGTTGCCCAGGAAGCGCAGGTCGACCGTCTTCTCCTGCAGGATCTTGCCGACGTTGCCGTCGCGGCCGCCGCCATCGGAATCGGCGTCGTCGCCCTGTTGGCTGGTGTCGCGCACGACGGGCCAGAAGAAGGTGGACTTGTTGTCCCGGTCGCAGCTGGTGCCGGCCGCGTGCAGGCTGTCGTCGGTGGAGTCCGCGTCGGTGGACAGGTTGCCGACGTAGTTGTGCACGTGCTGGGCCCCGTTGCGCTTGCCTGGCGTCACCATGAAGTTGTCCGAGTTCCGGTGGCCGTTGGGCAGGCCGCAGCGAGCCACGAAGCTGCCGGTGGAGCTGCCCCCGTTCCCGCCACCTCGGTTGCCGCGCTGGTTGTCGCCTCTGTTGTCGCCGCTGTTGTTGCCGACCTGGTTGCCGCCTGGGTTGTTGCCGACCTGGTTGCCGACCTGGTTGCCGCCGCTGTTGTTGCCGAACTGGTTGCCGCCGCTGTTGTTGCCAACCTGGTTGTTGCCGCTGTTGTTGCCGACCTGGTTGTTGCCGACCTGGTTGTTGCCG
>DASYLM010000185.1:0-3519 GCA_036009565.1 Pseudonocardia sp.
CGATGAGTGCTCCCACCGTGCCGCAGGGCACACCCGATCTCGCTGTGCGGCCACGCCGGGGGACGGCCCTGCCCGGCCGTTTCTCCTCGGCGTCGGTCGGTGTGGCGGGCCCCCGCCGTGCCGCCCCGGCGTGGGGCCCGCCGCGCCCACCGGCCGCGGTGCCCACTCCGTTGCCTGCTCCGTTGCCTGCTCAGGTGCCTGCCCAGGTGCCTACCCAGCGGCCCGCTCCGGTCCCCGATCAGCTGTCCGATCCGGCGATGTGGGGGCCGCCGCCGGCGCCGCCCTGCTCCTCGGCGAGGGTGTTCCTGGCCGTGTTGAGCCGGGACGTGCACGTGACCGGCAAGGAGCTGGTCGCGTTCCTGGCGCAGAACATGATCCAACCCTTCTTCTTCCTGTTCATCTTCGCGAAGGTGCTGGACGGCGCCGGGTTCGTCAGCGGCGGCTACGGCGAGATCATGCTGCCCGGGCTGATCGCGCTGAACGCGTTCTTCGGCGGCCTGCACGCGGTCGCCTTCCCGCTGGTCATGGACTTCGCCTGGACGCGGGAGATCGACGACCGGCTGCTCGCGCCGATGCCGATCTCGCTGGTAGCTGTGGAGAAGATGGCCTTCGGAGCGCTGCGCGGACTGCTCGCAGCCGTGCTCATGGTGCCGATCGGGCTCGTCATGCTGCCCAGCGTGTCCTGGCCGGCCGGCGGGTGGGCGCCGGCCCTGCTGTGCACCGTCCTCGGCGCCGTGCTGGGCGGCACGATGGGGTTGGCGATCGGCACGCTGGTGCCGCCCCGGCGGATCAACGTGCTGTTCGCGCTGATCTTCGCCCCGCTGATGTTCACCGGCTCGGTGCAGTTCCCCTGGCACGCGCTGTCCGGCGAGCGCTGGTTCCAGGTGGTGTGCGCGCTGAACCCACTGACCTACGTCAGCGAGGGCATCCGGGCGGCGTTGGTGCCGTCGGTGCCGCACCTGCCGTACCTGCTCTGCGTCGTGGTCAGCGTGCTGGCGACCGCCGGCTTCGCCTGGCTCGGCATCGCCGGCTTCATGCGCCGCGCCATGGACTGAGCGGTTCAGGGACTGAGCGGTTCAGGGGCGCATCGAGACGTGGTGCGGGCGTAGTTCGGTGACGTTGCTGACCCCGAGCAGGGCCATGGTCCGGGCCACCTCAGCGCTCAGGATCTGGACCGCCCTGGCCACCCCGCGCTGCCCGCCGGCCATCAGCCCGTACAGGTAGGCGCGGCCGACCAGCGCGGCGTGCGCGCCCATCGCGAGCGCCGCCACCACGTCGGCACCGGTGGTGAACCCGGTGTCCACGAGCACCTCGGCGCGGCCGTCGACGGCCTCCCGCACGGCCGGCACGATCTCCAGCGGCACCGGGGCCCGGTCGAGCTGGCGGCCGCCGTGGCTGGACAGCAGCACGGCGTCCGCGCCGGCGGCAACCACCCGCTCCGCGTCGGCCACCGACTGCACGCCCTTGGCCACGAGCTTGCCCGGCCACTGGCCGCGCAGCCATTCCACATCGGCCATGGTGATGGCCGGGTCGAAGACGCGGTCGATCAGCTCAGCCACCGTGCCCTCGGAGCTGGTCAGGCTGGCGAACGTGAGCGGTTCGGTGGTCAGCAGGTCGAACCACCAGCGCGGGTGCGTCGCGCCGTCCACGAAGGTGCGCAGCGTCAGCTGCGGCGGCACGGTCATCCCGTTGCGGACGTCGCGCAGCCGCGCGCCGGCGACCGGGGTGTCCACGGTCAGCATCAGCGTGTCGTAGCCGGCGGCGACCGCCCGTTCGATCAGGTCCTTGGCCGGGGCCCGGTCGCGCCACAGGTACAGCTGGAACCACTTGCGGGCGCCCGGCCCGGCGGCGGCCACGTCCTCGATGGTCGTGGTGCCCATGGTGGACAGGGTGTACGGGATGCCGACCTTCTCGGCGACGGCCACCACCGCGCGCTCGCCCTCGGTGTGCATCATCCGGGTGAAGCCGGTGGGGGCCAGCGCGAACGGCTGGCTGGACGTCTTGCCCAGGATCGTGGTCTCGGTGCTGATCTTGGAGACGTCGTGCAGCACCGACGGGTGGAACTCGAGGCGCTGGAACGTCTCCCGGGCCCGGCGCAGGGCCAGCTCGCCGACGCCGGCCGCCCCGGCGGTGTAGTCGAACACGGCCCTCGGTGCGCGCCGCCGGGCCAGTGTGCGCAGGTCGGCGATGGACGCGGCGCGGATCAGCCGGCGCTGGGTGGCGTCCAGGCTCATCGGGGCGGGACGGAGCAGCTCACGCAGCTCGGCCGGGTGTGGCAGACGACGTTGCACCATGCCGCCACTCTAGGCACCCGCGCGGCGGTTACGCCTCCCGGCGGCGCAGCAGTTCGTAGCTGGCCACCGCCGCCGCGCTGGCCACGTTCAGCGACTCCACCCCGCCGTGCATCGGGATGGACACGGTGCCGTCCAGCAGCGCGCGCACCGCCTCGGACATCCCGTCCGTCTCGTTGCCGAGTACCAGGGCGACCCGTTCCGGCAGCGGGTCGCGCAGCAGCGAGGTCGGCGCGTCACCGGCCAGCCCGAGCACCCGGATGCCGGCCGCCCGCAGCGCGGCGCAGCCCTCGGCGGCGGTGGCCGAGCGCAGCACCGGGGCCCGGAACGCGACGCCGGCCGACGCCTTGATCACCAGTGGGTCGATCGCGGGCACGCCCCGGCGCGGCACCAGCACGCCGTCGATCCCGGCCGCGGTCGCGGTGCGCAGCACCATGCCGACGTTGCCCGGGTTCGTCACCGCGTCGAGCACGAGCAACGAGCACGGGGTGTCGCCGGGCAGGTCGGCCAGCTCGTCGAGGTACTCGGTGAGCGGGCGCATCCGCGGGGCCACGATGTCGGCCAGCACACCCTGGTCGTGGTGGCCGTTGCCGGCGAGCACCTTGACCCGGTGCGCACTGGCCTGCTGGACCGGGACCCCCCGTCCCCTGGCGGCGTCCAGGATGGCGGTCAGCGTGCCACCCCTGGCGTTGTCCGCCGTAATGATCTTGTCGACGGTCAGCGAAGGGTCGGACAGGGCTTCGAGCACGGGCTTGCGTCCATACACGGTGATATACGTGTCTTTCGGGCTGCGCGGCGGCACGCGCGCCAGCATCGCATGCGAGGATCGCGCCATGCCGGATCGCCTCTCGGCGTTGGACGCGTCGTTCCTCTACCTCGAACATCCCACCACCCCGATGCACGTGGGCGCGGTCGCCATCTTCCGGCGGCCCCGCTCCGGATTCGACTACGAACGGCTGCTGCGCCTGATCGACCAGCGCATCGGACTGGTACCCAGGTACCGGCAGAAGGTGCGCCACGTCCCGGCCGCGCTGGCCCGCCCGGTCTGGGTGGACGACCCCGATTTCGACCTGACCTACCACGTGCGCCGCTCCGCGCTGCCCAAACCGGGCACCGACCGGGCGTTCAACGACCTGATCGCCCGGCTGATGTCGCGGCCGCTCGACCACACCCGCCCGCTCTGGGAGATGTACCTGGTCGAAGGGCTGGACAAGGGCCGCATCGCGAT
>DASYLM010000186.1:0-4445 GCA_036009565.1 Pseudonocardia sp.
CTTCGGCATGCTCTGCGCGCCGGTGGCCGAGAACGGTCCCGCCCGGGTGTTCGCCGCCGTCGGCGCCACGCAGGAGCTGGTGGCGTCCCGGGTGATGGAGCACCGGATGGGGCTGGTCGGCGAGGTGTACCGGCACGGCCGGGTGGGCCGGCTGCGGCGCGCCGCCGAGGCGCTCACCGCCGCGGGGCTGGCCGGCACGGTGCTGGTCGCCGGGCGCAGCCGGGCCGGCCCCGTGGCCTCCGGCCTGGCCCTGCTCACCGGTTCGGCGCTGCAGCGCTTCGCGGTGTTCGAGGCCGGGGTGGAGTCCACCAAGGATCCGAGGTACGTGGTGGTGCCGCAGCGCAGCCGGTTGGACGCCGGCGAGGCGGCGAAGGAGGCCTAGCAGTGGCTTAGGCCCTCGGGCCGGCCGGCGACCGTGTCCGCCGCGCACGCGCCCCGCCGACCCAGCGGCGCGGGCGGCCCGACCGTACTGTCCCGCACGGTCTGCCGCTCGACCTCGGCGTTGATCTCCGCCCCGAGCAGCACGCTGTAGCAGCTCAGGTAGAGCCACAGCATCAGCACGATCACCCCGGCCAGTGCACCGTAGGTCTTGTTGTAGTGGCCGAAGAAATTGACGTACAGGCTGAACGCGACGCTGCCGAGCACCCACAGCACGGTGGCGACCAGGGCGCCCCCGCTGACCCACCGGAACCGTGGCCGGTCGCGGTCCGGAGCGATCCGGTACACCACGGCCAGCCCGACGACCACCACCGCGACGAGCAGACCCCAGCGCACCACCTGGGCGACCACCCGCCCGACCACGCCCAGCCCGGCGTGGTCCAGCGCGACCGGGAGCACCGCCACCAACACCAGCGCCACCAGCACGAACACGATCGCCCCGAAGGTCAGGCCCAGCGCGATCGCCTTCTGCTCGAGGTAGCCCCGCCCCTCCTCCTCGTCGTAGGCCAGGTTCACCGCCGTCATCAGGTGCGCGGTGCCGCTGGAGGCGCTCCACAGCGCGGCCAGCAGGGACACCACCAGCCCCACGGTCAGCGCCCCGCCGCTGCCGCCGGCCACCGAGGTGAGCTGCTGGGTGACCAGCTCGCGCGCCCCCGGGGGCAGCGCGCCGGACAAGCCGCGCAGCTGCTCGGCGACCCGGGCCGGGTCGGCCACCATCCCGTACAGGGTCAACGCCGCGATCAACGTCGGGAACAGCGCCAGGAAGGCGAAGAACGCGACGCCGCCGGCCAGGATGGGCACGTTGTCCGCCTTGCTCTCGCGCAGCGCCCGCCGGACCACCTGCCACCAGCCGCGCGGCGGGATCTGGGTCGGGCTCTCCGCCTGCCCACCGGGCAACGCCGCCCCCTCCTCCGCCCGCATTGCCCCGGTCTCGGTCGAGCGGTCCGCGGGTCGTGCTGCCTCGGCTCGCATCGCGGTCATCCCTTCCCCGGGCGCTGCCCGAAGGGTCAGCCGGCGTCACCGGCGCCCTCGAGCGTGAGCACCCGGTGCGCCCGATTGGCCTCCAGCGACAGCGTCTTGTACCCGGCCTCGTCGAACAGGGCGGTGATCCGGTCGTCCCCGGCGTTCATCACCACCCCCCGCCCCCACTCGACGTGCCGGACGGTCGAGTTCAGCGGGAACTCCCGGTTCGCCTCCGGCAGCGCGGTGGCGGTCCCGGCCGCGCACGTGTCGCAGTTGCCGCACGGTTCGGTCAGCCGTTCCCCGAAGTAGCCGAGCAGGAACTGCCGGCGGCACCGGGTGGTCTCGGCGTACTCCCGGATCATCTCGATCCGCGAGCGGATCAGTCGCTGGTGCGCCTCGGCGACCTCCAGGGCGCGGCTCACCGCGTCCGGCGGCGGCAGCTCCGGGTCCACCAGGCAGAGCCGGCCGTCGGCCGTGCCGGAGAGCACCTCCGCCTGCTCCAGCAGGTTGACCGCGCGGGTGCGCTTGACCCCGCTGGCCTCGATCCGGTCCTTGAGCTCGGTGGGGCGCAGCGGCTCGCCGTGCTCGCGCATCGCGCCGACCACCTCACCGAGCGCGTCCTCGGGCGCCCCGCTGGCGGTCAGGAACTTCTGCAGGGCCAGGTCCTCGGGTCGGTAGAACAGGCTGACCTCGGCCGGCCGTTCGTCCCGGCCTGCCCGCCCGACCTGCTGGTAGTAGGAGTCGAGCGATTCGGGCACCGAGGCGTGCAGCACGAACCGCACGTCCGGCTTGTCGATGCCCATCCCGAAGGCGGAGGTGGCGACCACCACGTCGAGCTGTCCGTCCAGGAACTCAGCGTGCACCCGCTTGCGCTGCGCGGCCTTCATCCCGGCGTGGTAGGCCGCGACCCGCACTCCCGCGGCGGCGAGCTGGTCGGCGTAGTACTCGGTGTCCTTGCGCGCACCGACGTAGACGAGGCCGGGCCGGGTGGCCGGGTCGGAGGTGAGGGCGGTGACCCGGGAGAGCACGGCCTGCCGCTTCTCCTCGTCGCCGGGCAGCCGTTCCACTACCAGCCGCAGGTTGGGCCGGTCGAAGCTGGCCACCACCTGCTCCGGCTCCCGCATGCCCAGCCTCGAGACGATGTCGCGGCGCACCGGCAGCCCGGCGGTGGCGGTCAACGCCAGTACCCTCGGATGTCCCAGCCGCTCGATCACCGCTCCCAGCCGCAGGTAGTCCGGCCGGAAGTCGTGGCCCCAGGCGGAGACGCAGTGCGCCTCGTCCACCACGAACAGCGCCACCCCCATCTCGGCGAGCTCCTCGATGACTTCCTCCTTGGCCAGCTGCTCGGGGGACAGGAACAGGTACTCCGCGTTGCCCTGGCGGACCGCCTGCCACGCCCGGCGTTGTTGCCCGCCGCCCTGGGCCGAGTTCACCGCCACCGCCTCCGGCGCGTCGCTGTCGGCGATCCCGCGCAGCTGGTCCTGCTGCAGGGCGATCAGCGGGGAGACCACCAGCGTCGGCCCGTCCAGCTCCAGGGCCGGCACCTGGTAGATCGCCGACTTGCCGGCCCCGGTGGGCAGCACGACCAGCACGTCCTGCCCGGCCACCAGGGCCCGCATCGCGCGCAGCTGCTCGCCGCGCAGCCGGTCCCAGCCGAAGGTCTCCTTGGCGATCCGGCGAAGCTCGTCCTCCTGCTTGCTCACCGGGCCCAGATACCACGGCGGCGGCGGACGAAACCGATCCGGCGCCGGCTGGCAGCCGAAGCGACGAGCGGCCCCGACGCCGAGGGGCCTCCGACTTCCCCTCGTTCGCCCCGGGCCGCGTCCGCCGTTCAGGAGAGCAGGTGCTCCCGCAGGGCCGGTAGCTGGCGGGTCTCCACGTCGGTCCGCCAGTCGGACTCCACCTCCTCCGGTCGGTCGTCGCGCAGCAGCCGGCCCAGCGTGTTGTTGTCCTTCCACGGCTCGGCCTTCGAGCGCAGTGACAGCACCAGGGTCACCCGGTGCCCGTCGGCGAGCGTCTCCGCCGCGTGCAGCAGCATCCGGCCCTGGAACAGCACGCTCCTGCCGACCCGCTGTGGGATGCGCACCAGCTCCCCCTCGTCGAACCGGTCGCCGCGCCGCAGCCGGGTGAGCCCTACCTCGGCCGGCCCGGAGAACACCACCGTGCTGCCGCCGTCCTGGCTGCCGTCGGTGTACAGCGGCACCAGCTCGACGAACGCCGGCCCGTCGCAGTGGAACTCGATGGGGGTGCGGCCGGGGCGGTAGAAGTTGACCCCGGAGCAGGACGTGCCGATCGGGTACGGCTGCAGCTCCACCCCGGCCACCTCGCTGAGCGCGGCCAGCCGCTTCGGGTCGTGCACCAGCTCGGCCACCTCCGGGACGAGTCGCTGCGCCCGGCGCAGGTGGTCCAGGCCGAGATGGCGCTCCTCGGACTGCTCGGTGGCCGCGCGGATCCGCCGGCCGGCCGCGAGCACCGCGTCCAGGAGAGCGGGCGGGTAGTCGTGCTCCATCAGGGCGAAGCCGAGGTCGCCCGCGGCCCGGGGTCGCCCGTCCGCGCCGGTCAGGTCGGTCAGGGTCTGTCGCTCCACGATGCGCATACCGCGTCCTACCCAGTGCCGGCGCGACTACTCCGCGCCGAGGCCGGGACGGCGCCGGTTCGGGCGGATTTCCGCCGCTCGGCGCAGTGTCCCGTGCCCGAGGGCCACCCGCGACGAGCCAGGCATAGTCGGCCCCGGTTCGGGCAGTCGCGCGGTATGGGCTTTCAAGTGAACGAGGTACAGCGCTCCCTCAAGGGCGTGGACTACCCGATGAGCGGCAAGGACCTCGCCGAGCTGGCCAAGCGCAACGGCGCGGAGCAGGAGCTGGTGGACGCACTCGCCGGTATCAGCCGCGAGGTGCCCAGCCCCATGGTGGTGATGGAGGAGCTCAAGGACAGCCTCGGCGGGCGCACCCCAGGTCCGCACAAGTCCGAGGAGCACAGCTACAAGGACGTCGAGGGTCCCGCGTTCCAGGTCAACGAGGACAGAAGCACCTCAAGGGCGCGGA
>DASYLM010000187.1:0-13056 GCA_036009565.1 Pseudonocardia sp.
CTGTTCGGCGCCGGCGCCCTGGGCTTCTACGCCCTGCCCTACACGGTGATCCTCTACCCGATCGTCTTCCTGCCGGTGCTGCGGCTGTGGTCGGTCTCGCGGGTGCACGGCTACGTCACGCCGGCCGACTTCGTGCGGGGCCGCTACGGCAGCTCGCTGCTGGCGCTGGTGATCGCGATCACCGGGATCGTGGCCACCATGCCGTACATCGCGCTGCAGCTGGTCGGTCTGGAGGCGGTGCTGCGCACGATGGGCCTCAACGCCGGCGGCTTCCTCGGGCACCTGCCGCTGCTGATCGCGTTCCTCATCCTGGCGATCTACACCTACCAGTCCGGGCTGCGCGCGCCCGCGCTGATCGCCTTCGTCAAGGACATCCTGATCTACCTGGTGATCCTGGTCGCGGTGTTCTACCTGCCGGCCAAGCTGGGCGGCTGGTCGCACATCTTCGACGTGTCGGCCAAGAAGCTCGCCACCCCCAACCCGAGCACCGGCGCCCCGATGGGCTCCATCCTGCTGACCGGCAACAACCAGTTGCAGTACGTCACCCTGGCGCTCGGCTCCGCGCTGGCGCTGTTCCTATACCCGCACTCGGTGACCGGCGTGCTGGCCTCGCGCGGGCGGGTTGTGCTCAAGCGCAACATGGTCGCGCTGCCGGCGTACTCGCTGCTGCTCGGGCTGCTGGCGCTGCTCGGTTACGTGGCCATCGCGGCCGGCGTCAAACCGATCACCAACAACGCCACCGGCCGCCCGGACACCAACACCGTCATCACCGTGCTGTTCCAGAACCAGTTCGGCGCGGTGTTCGCCGGCATCGCGTTCGCCGCGATCGGCGTCGGCGCGCTGGTGCCGGCGGCGATCATGTCCATCGCGGCGGCGAACCTGTGGACCCGCAACATCTACAAGACGTACCTGAAGCGCGACGCGACCCCGGCGCAGGAGGCCAAGCAGGCCAAGCTCGCCTCGCTGGTGGTCAAGGTCGGCGCGGTGCTGTTCATCGTCGCGGTGGACCCGCAGTTCTCCATCGACCTGCAGCTGATCGGCGGCGTGATCATCCTGCAGACGCTGCCGGCGGTGGCCATCGCGCTGTACACCCGCTGGCTGCACCGTTGGGCGCTGATCGCCGGTTGGCTCGCCGGCATGGGCTACGGTCTGTATCTGCTCTACCAGATTCCCAACCCGGCGGCGAAGCGGCTGCATTTCGGCGGCTCCGCGCTGACCCTGGACAAACTGACGGTATTCGGTTGGCACCCGTTCATCGGCTCGAAGGTGCAGATCTACGTCGGCTTCGTCGCGCTGGTGGTGAACCTGCTGGTCGCGGTCATCGCGACGCTGGTTCTGCGGGCCACCTCGGCGTCGAATGGCGAGGACGAGACCACCGCGGAGGACTATCACACGGACGAGGGAAGCGACAGAATTAAGCCTCCCCCGGTGGGCTCAGTGATCCACTAGAGAACGCACAGAGTGACCTCCGGAAAATATTGGGCTGAACGGTGGAACGTTTTCGCCGATCGTCCGATACATGATGTGACCGCAGTCGCGGGCCTATCCTGGCCAGCCGGAGGTGACCAACTGTGTTGGATCTGGGAGCGTCGGAACACTCCGACCTCGCCGAGGACCCAGCGAAGGAACTCGTTGCTGAGTTGACCGCGCACGCCGTCGAGGACGGCGCGCCGGCACACGCCGCAGCGGAGATCCGACGCCGAGGCGCGGCCGGGGAGACCCCGATCGGGCTGTACAGGCTGTCCGAGGTACTGGCGCCGGCGGGCGCCGCGGTGCCGCCGCAGCGGCTGCCGGCCGGTGAGCCGGGCGAGGTGGTGGACGTGGTCCACCGCTACCCGTGCGCCGTACTGGATGCGCCGAATCCCGCCCAGGTGGCGGAGAACCTGGCCGCCGTCCTCGCCGACGGCAAGCGGGTGCTGGTCAGCGGCTCGGACGCCGAGGCGCTCGCCGCGGTGCGGGCGGCCCTGCCCGAGTCACTGCAGGGCGTCTGCCTGGACGTACCACCGCCGCTGTCGGACACCGAGCTGCGCGAGCTGCGCTCGCTCCTGGTGACCGCCACCGCCAGTCGACGGCTGCGCCTGCACCAGGTCCTGCCGCACCCGAACCTGGTACCGAGCGCGGATCAGGTCGCCGCGCTGTGCCGGTCGGCCGGCGGCCGGGGCTACCCGCCCCGGGACGGCGTGGACATGCTGCCCGAGCTGCTCGGCGGGATGCCGGCGGAGCGGTTGGCGGCGCTGCTGGAGACCGCCAGGCGGTGCCAGAGCACACTGCGCGCGATGGACCCGGCCGGTGACGCCCGCTGGGGGAGGGCGTTGCTGGAGCGGGTGCTGTTCGGCTCCGACCGCGAGCCGTTCGACACGTTGCTGCGGCGGACGACCGACGTGGTGCTGGCCGCCGACAAGCTGCGCGACGCCGGCGACCAGATGGCCGTGGTCGGCACGCTGCCCCCCGGTTCGGTCGAGCAGCTGCGCAGCTATGTCAGCTACCTGGACTCCGGTGGCCGGGCCCGGGTGTACTTCCGCTCGCCGCAGCAGCGTGCCGTGCAGCCGGTGCTGCGCCACCTTCGCCTGGACGGGGTGCCGCTGAAGGACTCCACGGTGCTGCACCAGGCGCTGGCGTTCGTCGAGCTGATCGAGTCGATGGACGAGATCGGCGAGCTGTGCCGGCGGCTGCGGGTGCCCGAGCCGAGGAACGTGCCGGCGGTGGCCGAGCTGAACCGTCAGCTGGACCGGGTCGAGGAGGCCGCCAGGGCTGCCGAGCACCTGCGGCACGAGGTGTTGTTCGTCCACCACGACAGCCCGGTGACCGTGCCCGACCTGACGACCACCGAGCACGTCGCGCGGACCATCGTGGAGTCCGGTGGCACCGGCGGGATGAACCAGGCGCGGGACCGGCTGATCGGGCTGGCCAACCGGCTGGAGCGCTCGATGCCGGGCCAGGACGCCGCCCCCGAGTTCGGCGTGCTGATCTCTGCCCTGCTCGCGATCAACCTGCCCGCCTACCTGGATGCGCTTGACGTGCTGGCGGCCGCCCGCAGGGAGTGCGCCGACCAGCAGCGACAGGTCGAGCTGCTGGGGCGGCTGCGCGCGGCCGTCCCCCGGCTCGCCGAGCTCTGGGAACAGGTGGGGCCGCGGCGGTTCACCCAGGGCACCGCCCGGTTCGTGCTGCTGGACGAGCTGCTCGAGGAGCTTCCGGAAGCCGACACCGCCGACCTGGTCCTGCTGCTCGGTGCCGGGTCGCTGGGCACTGAGAACCTGCTCGTTGCGGCCGCGGCGCCCCGGCTGCTCGCGGTGTCCGGTGGTTTCGCCGCCGCGCCGCTGCCCGGGCCGCCCAGCGCGGCGGACACGGTGCTGAGCACACTGCGCCGGGCCGCCGTCCCGGTGATCGTCGCTGCCGGGGCCGAGGCTCCCGCCGCACCGGCCGAGCAGGTGGCGCCGCCGGTCGAGAAGCCGCCGGCCCCGGTGGCCTACGTCGAGATGCCGGCGCCCCCGGCCGGTGTCACCGAGGTACCGCCGCCACCACTGAGCGACGCGCCGGACGAGTTCTCCAACCCGCCGACAGAGGCACCGGCCGGCGGGGTGGACGGCGGGGACAATGTCGGTGGAACCAGCCAGCCGTTCACCATGCCGGCCCAGCGGGAGGCTCCGGCCGAGGAGTCCGACCGGTCGAGCAGGCGCGCCGAGCGCGGCAGTGCGCACCGGCACGCCGAGGCCGGGTCGGCGGCGGACACCGAGCCGGCGGAGGTCGAGACGGAGTACGTGGTCCTGCCACTGGGCATCGTGGCCCGGGCGGTCGAGTCGGCCGGCGGGCGCGACCAGAACTGACGGTTGGTGGGGCGGCCCGGCCTGGGCCGCCCCGCTCAGCGCCACCAGCGTGGTGCCGCCTCGCGCCGCGGGCGCCGCTGGCACCCGTCTCGGGGGGCCCGCTCAGCCCCAGAACACGAACAGCGGGTCCTCGACGATCTCGGCGAGCAGCGGTTCGGGCCCGGCGTTCGGCGGGTGGTCGTAGCGCCGCCAGCCATCGCCGACCCGGTGGTAGATCCGCCACAGGCCCTGCTCGGGATCGTTGTAGCGCAGCTGCGCAACGTGCACCGCGGACCACGCCGAGCCCAGCTCGGGGAACGCCGGCGGCCGCCGCTCCATGATGGTGACCTGGTCACCGTGGATGGTGTAGCCGATCTGCAGACTGGCACGGGCGTGCCCGGGAACGCGATCGGCGCACCAGCGGCTGAACAACGCCTGGTACTCCTTGGGCACGGCCATCGGTTCATGATCCCTGGTACGCGGTCCGGGCGCGATCGACCATCCCGCTGACTGGGAGCGCTGTGCCGGGTGACGGGTGCGGGGCTAGTGTCCGGGCCCATGAGTGCGCCTGAGACCGACCGCCCGGTGAGCCGCTTCGGCGTCGTCGAACCCGCTGACCTGCCGGACGACCTGCGGCAGCGGATCGAGGCCATCGTGGAGAAGTCCGGTTTCGTGCCGAACATCTTCCGGGCACTGGGGCGGCGGCCGGCCGAGCTGCGTGCCTTCCTGGACTACCACGACGCGCTGATGACCCCTGGGGAGGACACGGCGTCCGGCGCTCCGGCGCTGTCCGCGGCCGAGCGGGAGCTGATCGTGGTGGCCACCTCCGGGGCGAACCACTGCACGTACTGCGTCGTGGCGCACGGCGCGATCCTGCGGGTGCGCAGCAAGGACCCGGAGCTGGCCGACCATGTCTCGGCGAACCCGTACAGCGTGGTGCTGGACGATCAGCGGCGCGCCATCGTGGACCTGGCGCTGCAGATCGCCACCGACTCGTCCAGCCTGCGCGACGAGGACCTGGAGGCCGCCCGCGACGCCGGCCTGACCGACGAGGAGATCTGGGACATCGGCTCGATCACCGCGCTGTTCGCGATGTCCAACCGGCTGGCCCACCTCACCGCACTGCGCCCCAACCCCGAGTTCTTCCTGATGGGCCGCCTGCCCCGCTGACCCCGTACCGCCGCACCCGTACCGCCGTACCCGTACCGCCGTACCCTCTCGGCGGCACAGACCCACTGCCGCTCGCACGGACCTTGCAGGCTCTGTGCCGCCGGCAGTGGGTCTGTGCCGGCCGGATGGGTGCGCGCCTCGGGTACCTGTGCCGGCCCGCGGTGGGTCTGTGCCGGCCGGATCGGGCCTAGAGGACCTTGGACAGGAACGACTGGGTGCGCTGGTGGACCGGGCTGGTGATCACGTCGCGGGGTTTGCCGGCCTCGACGATCACGCCGCCGTCCATGAACACCAGTGAGTCGCCGACCTCACGGGCGAAGCCCATCTCGTGGGTCACCACGACCATCGTCATGCCGTCCTCGGCGAGCTGGCGCATCACCGCGAGCACGTCGCCGACCAGCTCCGGGTCCAGCGCGGAGGTCGGCTCGTCGAACAGCATCAGCTTCGGCCGCATGGCCAGGGCGCGCGCGATCGCCACCGGCTGCTGCTGCCCGCCGGACAGCGCCGCCGGGTAGGCGTCGACCTTGTCCCCCAGCCCGACCCGCTCCAGCAGCTCGCGGGCCTGCGCCCGGGCCGCCGAGCGGGAGTCCCCGCGCACCGTCACCGGCGCCTCCATGATGTTCTCGGCGGCGGTGCGGTGCGGGAACAGGTTGAACCGCTGGAACACCATGCCGATGTCGCGGCGCTGCCGGGCCACCTCGGACTCGCGCAGCTCGTGCAGCTTGCCGCCGTGCTCCCGGTAGCCGACGAGCTGCCCGTCCACCCACAGCCGCCCGGCACTGACCTTGTCCAGGTGGTTGATGCAGCGCAGGAACGTCGACTTGCCCGAGCCGGACGGCCCGATGATGCACATCACCTCGCGCGGCTGAACCTGCAGGTCGATGCCGCGCAGCACCTGGTTGGAGCCGAAGCTCTTGCACACCTGCTCGGCCTTGACCATCGGGTGCTCGGTGTCGGCCGGGGAGTCCGCCCGGGTACCTGGCTGAGTGCTCATGTGTCGGCTCCGCTCCTGGGTCGACCGAATCCGAACCGGGCGCGCAGCGTGACCGGCTCCGCGCCCGGGAAGCCGGTGCCGCGGCCGTAGTAGCGCTCCAGGTACATCTGCCCGACCGAGAGCACCGAGGTGAGCACCAGGTACCAGAGCGCGGCCACGATCAGCAGCGGGACCGGTTGGAAGTTCCGGGAGTAGATGGACTGCACGGCGGTCTGCAGCTCGAAGTAGCCGATCACCACGACCAGCGAGGTGGTCTTCAGCATCGAGATGGTCTCGTTGCCGGTCGGCGGGATGATCACCCGCATGGCCTGCGGCAGCACCACCCGGCGCAGCGCCTGCGGGCGGGACATGCCGAGCGCGCTGGCCGCCTCGGTCTGCCCGTGCTCCACCGAGTTGATGCCGCCGCGGACGATCTCGGCCATGTACGCGGCCTCGTTCAGCCCCAACCCGAGCAGGCAGGCGGTGAACTGCACGATCAGCTTGTTGGTGTCGAAGGTGACGAACTCCGGCCCGAACGGGATGCCGAGCCCGAGGGTGGGGAACAGGCTGGCCAGGAAGTTCCAGAAGACCAGCTGGGTGATCACCGGGGTGCCCCGGAAGAACCAGATGTAGCCGCCCGCCACGCTGGAGAGCACCGGGTTCGGGGACAGCCGCATGACCGCGAGGATCAGCCCGCCCACCGCGCCGAACGCCATCGCCAACAGGGTCAGCAGCAGGGTGTTGCGCAACCCGCTCAGCACCACGTCGGAGAACGCGAACTGACCGACCACCGGCCAGTTGAACCGGGGATTGGTCAGGATCGCGTTCACCAACATCGCGGCCAGCACCGCGAGCACCGCCACCGACGCCCAGCGACCCGGGTGGCGCACCGGCACCGCCTTGATCGGCGCTGCCCCGGTGGGGGCCGAGCCGACCGGCGGGCCGGGGTCTGTCTGTGTGGTCACCGGTCGCTCACTGTCCGGTGTCGGGGTTGATCTCCGCGGTCTTGATCGCGCTGTCGGTACCGCTCGCGCCGTTCCACTTGGTCACGATCTTGCCGTAGCTGCCGTCCTCGATCAGTGCCTGGACCGCGCCCTGGATCGCCTTGGTGAAGTCACCCTGGCCCTTCTTCAGCGCGATGCCGTACGGCGCGGCCTCGTACTGGTTGCCCAGCTGCTCGAGCTGGCCGTTGGTCTGGATGACCGCGTAGTTGACCACCGGGGAGTCGGCCAGCATGGCTACGATCCGCTTGGAGGTCAGCGCGAGCGTCACGTCGGTCTGTGCCTGCAGCGCGGTCAGCGCGACCGGCGGCTTGCCCCCGGCCTGGCACTTCTTGCTGCGCGCGGTGACGTCCTCCTCCTGGACGGTGTCCTTCTGCGTGCCGACCGCCTTGCCGCACAGGTCATCCAGGTTGATCTTGTCCGGGTTGCCCTTCAGCACCGCCGCCTTGGTCCCCGCGTTGAAGTAGCTGACCAGGTCGACGGACTTCTCGCGCTCGGCGTTGATGGTGAACGAGGACATGCCCAGCTCGTACTTGTCCGACCCGATTCCCAGCAGGATCGCGCCGAACGCGCTGTTCTGGAACTCGGCGGTGAGCCCGAGCTTCTGCGCGACAGCTTTGCCGAGGTCGACGTCCATCCCGACGAAGGTCTGGCCGTCGGTGTCGTAGAACTCGTTGGGCGGGTACGAGGCGTCGCTGCCGATCACCAGCTTGCCGTCGGCCGACACACCCGCCGGCACCAGCTTGGCCAGCGCGTCGTCCTTGGCGGCCGCCGGCGCGTCCGACGGAGCCGCACCGCCCGGGCTGGGGGCGCCGCTGCCCCCCGCCCCGCAGGCGGCGAGCACCACCACCGACGCAGAGAGGCCGAGCAGGGCAAGCGCGCGGGTGTGGGTACGGCGGATCACGGTCGTCTCCTCAGGGTCAGCTCAGGAATTCACCGCATCGTGCCAAACCTGCCTCAATTGACGTAAGCGTTTGACTCGATCAGTCGCCGAACCGATGCGGTCGGCGGATGGATCCGGCCCGGATGGCCGAAAGGCGGCGGTCGGGTAGCGGGTCTCGCGGCGCTCAGGCGGTGAACCTGAACGGGTCGGCGGTTTTCCAGTCGTGCACCCAGCCCTCCGGCGGCTCGGCCAGCAGCTCACCGGGGCGCAGCCACTCGTACAGCTCGGCGTAGCTGCGCATCTCGGTCGGCGTCACCCGGCGGCGCAGCATGTGCGGGTGCAGCTCGTCCGGGTCGTGCACGCCGATCGAGGCCATGATCTGCGTCGCGCTGCGCACCGTGGCGCGCTGGAACTGCTCCACCCGCTCCGACTTGTCCACCACGTCCAGCGCGCGGGCCCGCCGGGCGTCCTGGGTGGCCACCCCGACCGGGCAGTGGTTGGTGTGGCACTTCTGCGCCTGGATACAGCCCACCGCGAACATCATCGCCCTGGCCGCGTTGGTGTAGTCCGCGCCCTGGATCAGCCGCTTCACGATGTCCGCCCCGCTGGAGACCTTGCCGGACGCGCCGAGCTTGACCCGGTCCCGCAGTCCGGTGCCGACCAGCGCGTTGTGCAGCGTGATCAGCCCCTCGGTGAGCGGCGTGCCGATGTGGTCGAGGAACTCCAGCGGCGCCGCGCCGGTGCCGCCCTCCGAGCCGTCCACGATGATGAAGTCCGGGGTGGTGCCGACCTCGACCATCGCCTTGCACACCGCGAGCACGTCGCGCCGCGAGCCGACGCAGAGCTTGAAGCCGACCGGCTTGCCGTCGGACAGCTCGCGGATCCGGGCCAGGAACTCGATCAGCCCCACCGGCGTGGAGAACACCTTGTGCGCGGGCGGCGAGATCACCGTCACCCCTTGCGGCACGCCGCGCACGCCGGCGATCTCGGCGTTCACCTTCGGCCCCGGCAGCACGCCGCCGAGCCCCGGCTTCGCGCCCTGGGACAGCTTCAGCGACACGCAGCGCACCGCCGGGTTGGCGACCTTCGCGGCGAACTTCGCCTCGTCGAAGCCGCCGTCGTCGGTGCGGCAGCCGAAGTATCCGGTACCGATCTCCCAGACCAGGTCGCCGCCGGGCCGCAGGTGGTACTCGGACAGCCCGCCCTCGCCGGTGTCGTGCGCGAACCCGCCCCGGGCCGCGCCGGAGTTCAGGGCCAGGATCGCGTTCGAGGACAGTGACCCGAACGACATCGCGGACACGTTGAGCAGCGCCATGTCGTACGGCTGGCGGCAGTCCGGTCCGCCGATCCGCACCCGGGGCGGCTGGTCCGGGGTCGGCAGCGGGCACATGGCGTGCACGAAGTGCTCGTAGCCGACCTCGTAGACCTCCCGCTCGGTGCCGAACGGCTGCTCCGCCTCGGTTGCCTTCGCGCGCTGGTAGACCAGCGAGCGGACCTCCCGGTCGAACGGGCGGCCGTCGGTGTTCCGCTCGATGAAGTACTGCTGGACCTCCGGCCGGATCTCCTCCATCAGGAAGCGCAGGTGCCCGACGACCGGGTAGTTGCGCAGGATCGAGTGGTCGCGCTGGAGCAGGTCGTAGAGGCCGAGCCCGGTCAGTGCCAGCAGCGGCCCGGCGGCCAGCCACCACCAGGGGTCGATCCCGATGGAGAGCCCGAGGGTGGCCAGCGCGAGCAACGCGATGCCGCCGAGCGGGGCGAAACGGGTCACAGCGGGAGGCTAAGCGATCCCAGCCACATCCGCCGGTGCGCACGCCGGAACCTTGGGAGTGGTCCGATACGTTGTCAGGCCGACAGCAGAAGGGACTCGCCATGTCGTTGATCCGGAAGCTGGCTGCGCTTGGAGTGGCCGCAGAGGCCGCGCGCCGCTATGCCCAGAAGAACCCCCAGAAGGCCCGGGAGCTGACCGAGAAGGCAGCCTCGTTCGCCGACCAGCGCACCGGTGGCAAGTACCACGGTCAGATCGAGTCGGCGAAGCGCAAGCTCGCCGGCCTCGGTGGCTACAACACGCCGGAGCCGCCGCTCACCGCGCAGGCGGTCATCACCCCGGCGGAGCCGCGCCCGGCCCCGCCGACCCCGTACAAGCGCGGCTGACTCCGCGCGGGCGATGCCGCCCGAGGCGGCTCATGCCACGATGTCGGTAGCGAGCCCGTCCATCCGGATGGGCGGCCGGCGCCCCCACCGGGTCGCCGGCCCGTTCGCTGCCGATGTGCCCCGAGTCGCCACAAGCGGCTTGGGGACCTGAGCACGAGGAGCCGCCATGCCGTCGTCGTGGCCCGGTTTTGTCGAGCCTGACCCCACTCCGCAGCAGGTCATCGCCGGCCTGCACGCCACCGTCGAGGGTGGCGAGGACCTGGTTCAGGTGCTCACCCCGGAGGGGGTGCGGGTGGCCGAGCCCCGGTTCGACCATTACCTGACCGACATCGACGTGGACCGCCTCAAGGCGTTCTACCGGGACATGGTGCTGGTCCGCCGGGTCGACCGGGAGGCCAACGCGCTGCAGCGGCAGGGCCAGCTCGGCATCTGGGTGCCGCTGCTGGGCCAGGAGGCCGCCCAGATCGGCGCCGGCCGGGCGATGGCCGCGCAGGACATGGCATTCCCCAGCTACCGCGAGCACGGCGTGGCGTGGTGTCGGGGCATCGACCCGACCGAGCTGCTCGGCATCTTCCGCGGCACCGACCAGGGCAGCTGGGATCCCGCCGAGACGGGCTTCCACCTGTACACCATCGTGATCGGCAACCAGTGCCTGAACGCCACCGGCTACGCCATGGGCCAGCGCTTCGACGGCAAGGTCGGCGGCTCAGGCGACAGCGGTGAGCCTGGTGAAGCGACGATCTGCTTCTTCGGCGACGGTGCCACCTCCCAGGGCGACGTGCACGAGGGTTTCGTGTGGTCGGCGGTCTACGACGCGCCGGTGGTCTTCTTCTGCCAGAACAACCAGTGGGCCATCTCCGAGCCGCTGGAGCGCCAGACCCGGGTGCCGCTCTACCAGCGCGCCAGGGGCTACGGCTTCCCCGGTATCCGGGTGGACGGCAACGACGTACTGGCCACCCTCGCGGTCACCCGGTGGGCGCTGGAGGAGTGCCGCACCGGCAACGGGCCGGTGCTGATCGAGGCGTTCACCTACCGGATGGACGCGCACACCACCTCCGACGACCCGTCCCGGTACCGGCTCAGCGACGAGCTGGAGCTGTGGAAGCTGAAGGACCCGATCGAGCGGCTGCGCGTCAACCTGGTCCGTGAGCACGAGGTCGGCCAGGACTTCTTCGACGGCATCGCCGCCGAGTCCGACGAGCTGGCCGCCCGGTTCCGGGCGTACTGCGTGGCCATGCCGCAGCCCGGGCCGGAGCGCATGTTCTCCGAGGTCTACGCCGAGTCCGCGCCGGTGTGGGACAGGCAGCGGGACGAATATCTGGCGTATCACGCGTCTTTCCAAGCCGGCACCGGGGAGGCCTGAGCGATGGCGGGCGTGACGATGGCGAAGGCGCTCAACAACGGGTTGCGCGCGGCGATGGAGCGGGACCCGAAGATCCTGGTGATGGGTGAGGACGTCGGCAAGCTGGGCGGCGTGTTCCGGATCACCGACGGGCTGCAGAAGGACTTCGGTGAGCAGCGCGTGCTGGACACCCCGCTCGCCGAGTCGGGGATCATCGGCACCGCGATCGGCCTGGCCATCCGCGGCTTCCGCCCGGTCTGCGAGATCCAGTTCGACGGCTTCGTGTTCCCCGGGTTCGACCAGATCGTGTCCCAGTTGGCCAAGCTGCACTACCGCTCGCAGGGGCGGGTGCCGGTGCCGGTCGTGGTGCGGATCCCGTTCGGCGGCGGCATCGGCGCCGTGGAGCACCACTCGGAGTCGCCGGAGTCGCTGTTCGCGCACGTCGCCGGCCTCAAGGTGGTTGCCTGCGGCAACCCGGTGGACGCCTACTGGATGATCCAGCAGGCCATCGCCTCGGACGATCCGGTGATCTTCTTCGAGCCGAAGCGGCGGTACTGGGAGAAGGCCGAGATCGACTACGACACCCCGCCGGCCCCGCTGTTCACCTCGCGGGTGCTGCGGACCGGTTCGACGCTGACCCTGGCGACCTACGGGCCGATGGTGCGCACCTGCCTGGACGCCGCCGAGGCCGCGCGCGCCGACGGCCACGATCTCGAGGTGATCGACCTGCGCACGCTGTCCCCGCTGGACCTGGACCCGGTGTACGACTCGGTGCGGCGCACCGGGCGACTGGTGGTGGTCGCGGAGGCGCCGTCCGAGGTGTCGGTGGCCGCCGAGGTGGCCGCGAAGGTGCAGCAGGACTGCTTCTACTCACTCGAGGCGCCGGTGCTGCGGGTGACCGGCTTCGACACCCCGTACCCCCCGTCCAAGTGCGAGGACGAGTTCCTGCCCGACCTGGACCGGGTGCTGGATGCCGTCGACCGCTCGCTGGCCTGGTGAGCCGGATGCGTCAGGTGTTCAACATGCCGGACGTCGGCGAAGGGCTGACCGAGGCGGAGATCCTGTCCTGGCACGTCGCGGTGGGCGACACGGTGACGGTGAACCAGATCATCGTGGAGATCGAGACGGCCAAGGCGGCGGTGGAGCTGCCCTCGCCGTACGCCGGCACGGTGGCCGCGCTGCTGGTCGAGCCCGGGATCACTGTCGAGGTGGGCTCGCCGATCATCGCGATCAGCGACGGCGCCGACGAGCCCGCGGCTGCCCCGCCCCCCGCCGCTCCGGCGCCCGCCGAGCCGGTCGCCGCCGAGGCCGCCGCCGAACCGGCCGGCGCGAAGATCGGCGAGCCGGGCGTGGACGGGCGTATCGCCAACCTGGTCGGCTACGGACCGAAACCGGGCTCGGTCACCCGCCGCGCCCGCAAATCCGCCCCAACCCCCAGCGTGGCCACCGCCGCCCCCACCCCCACTCCCCCGCGAGTCGGGGAATCCGTCAGGGCGAGTCGGGATTCTCGTCAGGCCGCCGAGCCGTCGGCCGCAGCCACGACCGCGGCTCAGGCCGCCGAGCCAGCCAGGACCGCGTCTCAGGCCGCGGCTCAGGCCGCCGAGCCAACCAGGACCGCCGTGCCGCTGGCCAAGCCGCCGGTACGCAAGCTGGCCAAGGAGCTGGGTATCGACCTGGGCGCGCTCACCGGCAGCGGCCCGAACGGCGTGATCACCCGCGACGACGTCCGCCTC
>DASYLM010000188.1:0-12909 GCA_036009565.1 Pseudonocardia sp.
GCTGCGCCCCGAGGACATCGCGGCGATCCGCTGCGCGATCCACCCGGTGCCCGGCAAGGTCGTCTGCCAGCCGGCCGAGGCGAAGTGGGCGCCGCGCAACGAGTACGACGCCAAGTTCAGCCTGCCGTTCGTGGTGTCCGCCGCGCTGAGCCGGGGCCGGTTCACCCTCGCCGAGCTGGCCGACGAGGCGCTCGCCGATCCGGTGATCCTGGCGCTGGCCCGCAAGGTCGAGGTGCGCGACGACCCGGCCAGCGCCTTCCCCCGCGCCTACTCCGGCGCGGTCGAGATCGAGCTGCGCGACGGGCGGGTACTGGCGCGTCGCGAGCAGGTCAACCGGGGGCACGACGAGCGGCCGCTGAGCAATGCCGACATCGTGGCCAAGTTCGAGCACAGTATGGCTCGGGTGGCCGACGGACCGGCCGCCCGGCGGGTTCTCGAGTCGGTGCTCTCACTGGGCGACGACCGGCCGGCCGCCGAGTTCGCCGAGTCGTGTCGGGCCTGAAAAAGCGGTGTTCCGAACGTGTTACGCGGTCGGCGGGTGCTGTCCACGCATGCTGAACTGCTAAATGTCTGAGTATTAGCGGAAGGAAGGTCCCGATGGACTTCGGTGTGTTCATCCCGATCGGCAACAACGGCTGGCTGATCTCCGAGAACTCCCCCCAGTACCTGCCGACCTTCGAACTGAACAAGCAGGTCGTGCAGGAGGCCGAGGCGCAGGGGTTCGCGTTCGCGCTGTCGATGATCAAGCTGCGCGGCTTCGGTGGCAAGACCGAGTTCTGGGACCACAACCTGGAGTCGTTCACGCTGATGGCCGGGCTGGCCGCCGTCACCGAGCGGATCAAGCTCTATGCGTCGACCGCGGTGCTCACGTTGCCGCCGGCGCTGGTGGCCCGGATGGCGTCCACCATCGACTCGATCGCACCCGGCCGGTTCGGGGTGAACATCGTGTCCGGCTGGGCCAAGGGCGAGTACGATCAGATGGGCCTGTGGCCGGGCGACGAGTACTTCGGCTACCGCTACGACTACGCCACCGAGTACGTCACCGTGCTGCGCGACCTGTGGGAGAAGGGCCGCTGTGACCTGGCCGGCCAGTACTTCACGATGGAGGACTGCGTGCTGTCGCCGCGGCCGGCCGGCAAGGTCGACATCGTCTGCGCCGGCCAGTCCGAGCGGGGCATGCGGTTCTGTGCCGAGTACGGCGACTACAACTTCATCCTCAACCCCGGGGTGAACAACCCGGAGACCTACCGGGAGCCGACCCAGCGCCTTGCCGAGGCCGCGAAGGTGACCGGCCGGGACGTCGGCTCGCTGCCGCTGTTCATGGCGATCATGGCGGAGACCGACGAAGAAGCGCAGGCCAAGTGGCAGTCCTACAACGACGGCGCGGACGCCGGGGCGCTCGGCTACATGTCCGAGGAGGGCTCCAAGGACGTCGCCGCCGACGGGTCCGGCACCGCGCGGACGATCAACCTCCCGGAGGGCGCGGTCAACTTCAACATGGCTACCCTGGTCGGCTCCTACGAGACGGTGGCGCGCCAGATCGATCAGGTCGCTGCCATGCCCGGGGTCAAGGGGATGATGTTCACCTTCGACGACTTCGGGCGGGGCGTGCACGACTTCGGCACCAGGGTGAAGCCGCTGCTGGGCTGAACCCCGCTGCGCTGAACCCCGCTGCGCTGAACCCCGCTGCGCTGAACCCTGTGAGTGGTATTGGTCGCCCTGGCGACAATCCACTCACAGGCTGTCCGTGGACCCTTGACGGTCGCGCGCTGCCCGCTACTGTAGTGATCGCTCAATACAGCGGTCCTGCGAGCGACGGGCGGTGAACGATGACGGTGGCCACCGAGCCCGGCGCCACTCGTTCCGGTCGGCCGACCGAGACGCAAGCGAAGATCATCGCGGCGGCCACCGAGCTGTTCGCCAAGCAGGGCTATCACGCCACCGGGGTGGCCGAGCTGGGTCGCGCGGTCGGCCTCGGCGCCGGCGCGCTGTACCACCACATCGGCTCCAAGGAGGAGCTGCTGCTCACCATCGTGCGGGCGCACCTGGAGGACGTGCACGCGTTCGGCATCCAGCTGCTGGACGGCGACGGCACGGCGGTGCACAAGCTGCACGAGCTGGCCCGCGAGCACATGCGGCTGGTGGCCCACCGGCGCACCGAGCTGCTGGTCATGGTGCGCGAGCTCGACTCGCTGACCGGGCAGCACCGCGCCGACATGCTCGCACTGCGCGACGCCGTGGAGGACGTCTGGAACGAGGTGGTCCGCCGCGGCGTCGAGGCCGGCGAGCTGACCGACCTCGACCCGATGTTCGTCAAGGTCGTCCTCGGCGCGATGAACTACTCACTGTTCTGGTTCCAGCCCGACGGCTCGGAGACCCCGGAACAGATGGCCGACCGAATTCTTGACATGGTGCTCAAGACCCCGTGAGTGGCGAGTGGGGTCGTGACCCAACTCCCCACTCACGGGTCGTCTACGGAAAGGTGTGAGGGTGGAGTTCCAGGACAAGGTTGTGCTGGTTACCGGGGGCAGCCGGGGGATGGGCAAGGCGATGGTCGAGGCGTTCGCCGAGCGCGGCGCGTCGGTGGTGATCGCCAGCCGGAAGATCGACGCCTGCGAGACACTGGCGGCGGCGGTGCGGGAGAAACACGGCGGCGCGGCGCTGCCGGTGGCCTGCAACGTATCCAGCTGGTCGGACTGCGACGCACTGGTGGAGACGGTCTACGGCGAGTTCGGCCGGGTCGACGTGCTGGTCAACAACGCCGGGCTGTCGCCGCTCTACCCCAGCCTGGACGAGGTGTCCGAAGCGCTGTTCGACAAGGTCATCGGGGTGAACCTGCGCGGCCCGTTCCGGCTGGGCTCGGCGATCGGCACCCGGATGGCGGCCGGTGACGGCGGCGCGATCATCAACGTCAGCTCCATCGCGGCGATCCGCCCCGGCGCGCACGAGCTGCCCTACGCGGCGGCGAAGGCCGGCTTGAACGCGCTCACCGAGGGGATGGCGAAGGCGTTCGGGCCGACGGTCCGGGTGAACTGCATCCAGGCCGGCCCGTTCCGCACCGACATCTCGCTGGCCTGGTCGGAGGAGACGAAGGCGCGCTTCGAGCAGTCGCTCGCGCTGCGCCGCTGCGGCGAACCGGAGGAGATCGTGGGCGCCGCGCTGTACTTCGCCTCGGCCGCCGCGTCGTTCTGTACCGGCGCGGTGCTGCGGCTGGACGGGGGCACGCCGTGAGGGGACTGACCTACCAGGGGCCGGACGACGTCGCGGTGGTCGAGGTCAAGGACCCGGAGCTGCCCGACGAGTTCGGCGCCGTCGTCCGGGTCAGCACGGCCGGCATCTGCGGCAGCGACCTGCACATCTACCACGGGCACGGGTTCAGCCCGGACGTCGGCTACTGCCTGGGACACGAGGCGGTCGGTTTCGTCGAGGCGGTGGGCACGCGGGTGGACGGGCTCGCCGCCGGCGACCGGGTGCTGGTGCCGGCCTCGGTGGGCTGCTCGACGTGTCGGCAGTGCCGGATCGGCTTGATCGCCCGCTGCGAGAACGCGGTGCGCGGCGGCACGGTCCCCTGTTACGGGCTCAGCCACGCGTTGCCCGGCAGCCAGGCCGAGCTGGTCGCGGTGCCGCACGCCGTCACCAACCTGGTGCCGATCCCGCCGGAGCTGTCCGACGACGACGCCGTGGTGCTCACCGACAACGCGCCGACCGGCTGGTACGGCGCCCGGCGCGGTCGGATCAAGCCCGGCGACACCGTCGCGGTGATCGGGCTCGGACCGGTCGGGCTGATGGCCGTGCAGGCGGCATTCGTGCTGGGTGCCTCGGCGGTGTTCGGGGTGGACCCGGTGGCGTCGCGGCGGGTGAAGGCCACGTCGCTCGGCGCGGTGCCGGTCGAGTCGGCGGATCCGAAGGGCGCGATCCGGGCGGCCACCCGGGGCGGCGTGGACGTGGCTGTCGAGGCGGTCGGCGCGGACGCCAGCATCGCATTGGCGATCAGCGCGGTCCGGACCGGCGGGCGGGTCAGCGTGATCGGGGTCAGCCAGAACAAGGCGTACCCGATGCACCTGATGGCCGCGCAGGTGAAGGAGCTGGAGTTCGCCATCGGCCTGTGCTCGGTCCAGTACGAGCTGCCCGCGCTGCTGGCGTTGACGGCCGGCGGGCGGCTGCGTCCGGCGGCGGTGGTGTCGCACCGGATGCCGCTGTCCGAGGCC
This sequence comes from Pseudonocardia sp., assembly GCA_036009565.1. Classification (GTDB taxonomy): domain Bacteria; phylum Actinomycetota; class Actinomycetes; order Mycobacteriales; family Pseudonocardiaceae; genus Pseudonocardia. The sequence continues at coordinate 4,209 of DASYLM010000188.1, forward strand.
GCTGAGGCGTACCGCCTGGTGGCCAGCCGCGACGGCGGCGTCAGCAAGATCGTCCTGGACCCGTCGGGCTGACGGATCCCGCAACTCGCGCGGACGGAATCCCCGACTCGCGCGGGCGGAATCCCCGACTCGCGCGGACGCCGTGGTCAGTCGGCCACGGGGTGACGGGTGCTGGCGGCGAGGGCGCGCAGGGACTCGGCCTCCCAGCGCAGCACCCGCCAGTCGTCCCTCGGCTCGGCGCCCAGCGCCAGGTGCACGTCCATGCCGAGCGTGTTGGAGCGCAGCGTCACGCACTCCACCCTGGTGTAGCCGTTGTCCAGCGCGAGCTGGGCGAGGTGCCCCCAGATCTGCCGTGCGACGCCGCGCCCGCGCAGTGCCGGACGGATGTAGACGTCCTCGGCGTAGATGCCGTGCACACCGTGCCAGGTGGAGAAGTTCAGGAAGTACAAGGCGAAGCCGCCCACCTCGCCGTCCAGTTCGGCGACGATGCCGAACAGTGCCGGCCGCTCGCCGAACAGCACCCCGTGCAGCTGCTCCGGCTCGAGGTGGCAGTGCTCGGGCATCTCCTCGTGCGCGGCGAGCTCGTGCACCATGGCCGCGACCTGTTCGACGTCCCGCGCCTCGATCGCGCGGATGATCACCTCAGACACCGCTCGATCCTAGGCGGCGCCGTGCGCCGTGCGCGCCGCCGCGCAGTCAGCGTGCGCCGCGCAGTCAGCGTGCGCCGCGCAGCCAGCGTGCGCCTCCGCCGCGGCCGTGTTACCAAATGCACAGCGGACAGGCGCAGAGCGAACCAGTCTGAGGTTTTGCTCGTGAAAGTAACCTCAGGCCGGTTCTAGCCAAGCAGAAACCGGACTCGAGTTACGTTGATGCCCGGGCTCGCACGCGACAGCAATCCTGCGGCCGGGTCGAGAACCCTCAGCGACGCCCGGGGGTGAAGCCGGGTCGACTCGGAGGCCGGCGGTGTGCCGTGATCGGGTCGTCGGATCGGCCGAGGTCGGCGACCCGGGTCGAACACCAAGCTGGTCGAACCCGGGGCGCCGAAAACCTGCCTGGTGTGCAGCTCGGTAACACCAGGCAGGCCCGGCGGGCGGCGGCACGCGGCGGGTCAGGCCGAGGCGGGCTCCACGTCGGTCTCGGCGGCCAGGGTGTCGATCTCCGGCGGTGGGCGGCGGAAGCCCCGGGTGAGGTAGGTCAGGTAGAGGATCCCGATCACCAGCCAGGCCAGGCCCAGCAGCTTCGCGGTCGAGTCCAGGTTGAGCAGCAGCCACAGGTCGACGATCGCGCCGATCGCCGGCGCCACCAGGAACCCCAGCGGGTTCGGCGACCTGCCCTGCTTGCGCAGCTGGAAGTACAGGACGATCACGCAGATGTTGACCGAGGTGAAGGCCAGGAACGCGCCGAAGTTGATGAACGAGGTGGACGTGGTCACGCTCAGGAACAGCGCGATCAGCCCGGCCACGCCGCAGATCAGGATGTTGATGATCGGCGTGCGGAACTTCGGGTGCAGGTAGCCGAACACCTTGCGCGGCAGCACCTGGTCGCGCCCCATCGCGTAGAGCAGCCGGGACACGCTGGCCTGCGCGGCGATGCCGGAGGCGAACTGGGTGACCACCATGCCGGCCAGGAAGATCGCGGCGAACAGGTCGGCGCCGATCGTCTTGGCGATCTCGAAGGCGGCCGAGCTCGGGTCGTCGAACGTGCCGCCGGGGTGCACCAGCTGGGTGGCGTAGGTGACGACCGCGAAGATCACGCCGCCGATCAGTGCGATCAGCATGATCGCCTTCGGCATGGTCTTGCGCGGGTTGATCGTCTCCTCGGTCAGCGTGGTGACCGCGTCGAAGCCGAGGAACGAGTAGGCGGCGATGCCCGCCCCGGCCGAGACGGTGGCGAACGTGGTCGCCGTGTTGACGAACGGCGCGGTGCTGAACAGCGACCCGCCGCCGCCGGTGCCGATCACGTGCCGCAGCGACAGCACCACGAAGGCGGCCACCACCAGCAGCTGGAAGGCCATCAGGATGAAGTTGGCCTTGTCCGCCACCTTGATACCCAGGATGTTGAGCACCGTGGTGAGCAGAATGAAGCCGACGATCCACGCCCAGAACGGCACGCTCGGGAAGCCCTGCTGCAGGAACGTGGCGCCGATCAGCCAGATCACCATCGGCAGGAAGAAGTAGTCCAGCAGCGTCGCCCAGCCGACGAGGAAGCCGACCCGGGAGTCGATGGTGCGCCGCACGTAGGTGTACGCGGAGCCGGCGACCGGGTGCGCGGCGGCCATCTTGCCGTAGCTGAACGCGGTGAACAGCATCGCGATCAGGGCCAACAGGTACGCGCTGGGCACCGTGCCGCCGGTCTCCTCGGCGATCACGCCGAAGGTGCCGAGGACGATCATCGGGGCCATGTAGGCCAGGCCGAACAGGACGACGGACTTCAGTCGGAGTGAGCGGTCGAGGGTGGGGGCGGGCTGGGACATGGCGGGTGCTCCAGGTGGGGTCGGCACTGCGTTGGGCCGTGCTCAGTCCTGTGGGGCCTCCTGTTCCCTAGGCTTCCACCGCGCCGGGTCGATTCGGCCCTGGTAGAGCGGTAGCTCCAGTGGTGCGTCGGCGTCGGTGAACTGGTCCCACATCCGGTTCAGCCCGGCGGTGCCGTACTGGCGGACCCGGGTGACCTCGTCCAGGTCGAGCACATCGGTGAGCACCGTCGCGGTCGGGTCGTCCGCCTCCACCCGGACCCGCCCCTCCGGGTCCACCACCAGGCTGCGTCCCACCCCGACCGGCGCCGCCGCGTTCACGCTGACCACGAACACCTGGTTGACGATCGCGTTGGCCCGCGCCAGCACCAGCTCCTGCGCCCGGTCGCTGGTGGTGGTCTGCACCGGGTTGATGATCACCTCGGCGCCCATCCAGGCCAGCTGGCGCGACACCTCGGGGAACCACGCGTCGTAGCAGATGGAGAAGCCGAGCCGGCCGACGTCCGGCACGTCGAACACCACGAACTGCCCGCCCGGCCGGAAGATCTCGTACGGCCGCCAGGGGAAGATCTTGCGGTAGGAGGCGGCCAGCCGACCCTCCGGTGAGAACGCCACGGCGGTGTTGAACACCGCGCCCGGCGCACTGTCGTCGACCTCGCACAGGCTGCCGGGCAGCAGCCAGATGCCCAGGTCGCCGGCCAGCTCGGCGAGCGCCTTGACCCTCGGCCCGCTCAGCGGCTCACCGGCCGCCCGCAGCTCGGCCTCGGAGCCCACCCCGAACAGGTGCAGCTCGGGGTAGGCCACCAGCCGGGTCTGCGGGAACCTCGCCAGCAGCGCCTGCACCTCGCCGGCGAACCGGCTCACTGAATCGGTGACCGGGATCGGTGACTCCTGGACGATCGCCACCGGCAAGGTTCGCGCCATTTCGGGACCCTAATCCGCTCGAGCCTCCGAGGGGAGGCTGGTCGAGGTTGGCTCGGACCGCCTGAGAACCGCTCTCAGATCGGCAGTCCGGTGAACACGGTGACGCGCTCCTCGGTGAAGTCGTCCATCGCCGACGCCGGCCCCTCGCGGCCGATGCCGGAGTCCTTCACACCGCCGTAGGGCATCTGGTCGGCCCGGAAGCTCGGTACGTCGCCGATCAGCAACCCACCGACCGCGAGCTTGCTGGACGCCTCGAACGCGGTGTGCAGGTTGGTGGTGAACACCCCGGCCTGCAGCCCGAACTTGGAGCTGTTCATCCGGTCGAAGCCCTCCTGGACCGAGTCCACCCGGTTCAGCGAGAGCACCGGGCCGAAGACCTCCTCGGCCATCACCGCGGCGTCCTCCGGCACGTCGGTCAGCACCGTCGGCTCCACCGCCGCCCCGGACCGCCCGCCCCCGGTGGCCAGCGTCGCGCCGGCCGACACGGCCGCCGCCACCCAGGCCTCGACGCGCTCGGCGGCAGCCAAGTTGATCATCGGGCCGACGTCGGTACGCGGGTCGCGCGGGTCGCCGGTGACCAGCTTGCGCACCTCGGCGACGATCTTCTCGCTCAGCTCGTCCCAGTGTGTGGTGTGGATGTACACCCGCTGCACGGAGATGCAGGACTGGCCGGCCTGGTACATCGCGAAGGTGGCGATGCGCTGCGCGGCGTAGTCCAGGTCGGTCCAGTCCGGGGTGACCAGCACCGCCGCGTTGCCGCCCAACTCCAGCGCGACGTGCTTGCGCGGCACGCTGTCCTTGATGCTCCAGCCCACCGGCACGCTGCCGGTGAACGAGACGATCGGCAGCCTGGGATCGGCAACCAGCCCGGGGGCGGCGCTGTTCGGCACCGGCAGCACCGACCAGGCACCCGCCGGCAGGTCGGTACCGGACAGGATCTCGCCGAGGGCCAGCGCGGTCAGCGGGGTGCCGGGCGCGGGCTTGAGCACGATCGGCGCGCCCACCGCCAGGGCCGGCGCGACCTTGTGCGCGACCAGGTTGAGCGGGAAGTTGAACGGCGTGATGCCCAGTACCGGGCCTCGGGGCACCCGGCGGATCATCGCGGTCCGCCCGACGCCGCCGGGATCGGTGTCCAGGCGCTGCATCGTCGGCGAGAAGCGGCGCGCCTCCTCGGCGGCCCACCGGAAGGTGGACACCGCGCGGTTGACCTCGACCCGGGACCACTTCAGCGGCTTGCCGGACTCGGCGGTGATCAGCCCGGCGATCTCGTCGGACCGGTCGGCCAGTGAGCGGGACACGTGGTCCAGCGCGTCGGCCCGCACGTGGGCGGGCAGGGCGGCGGTCTCGGCGCTCACGTCGGCGGCGGCCTGCACCGCGCGCTCGACGTCCTCGGCACCGGGCAGGTCGTGTTCACCGGCGACCGAGTTGTCGTACGGGCTGCGGATCACCGCGGTGTCCGGGCCGCTCGCGGGCTTGCCGGCCACCCAGAAAGGCGTACTCATCGCACCATCTCCTACGAGGTTCCTGCTGATGGAAGTGTGCGTCGTGAAGCGCCGGTACCAGGTATGGCCATTCTGTGGCGCTATAACGCCTAGACTGCGCCATTCTGGACAGTGTGATCCGGTCGAGGGACGAGCGGCGGGGTGAGGACATGTCGGACAGTCCGCCGGCACCCGGCAGCGGCTGGACCATCCCGGTCCGGGACCTGCTCACGCTGCCCGAGCTGCGGCTGCGGGTGGTCGCCGGCGCCGTCGGGTTGGACCGTGAGGTGTCCTGGGCGCACGTCAGCGAGATGGTCGACCCGACCGAGTTCCTGCGCGGCGGCGAGCTGCTGCTGCTGATCGGGGTGAGCCTGCCGGCCGGTGAACAGGCCCAGCACACCTACGTGGACCGGCTGGCCGCCGCCGGCGTCGCGGCCATCGGCTTCGGCGTCGGGGTGCACTGGGACGACGTCCCGCCGGCGCTCATCGCCGCCGCCGACCGGGTCGGGCTGCCGCTGCTCGTCGTACCCAGGGCCGTCCCGTTCCTGGCCATCACCCGCGCGGTGGCCCAGGCGATCAACCGGCGTGAGCTGGCCGCCAACGAGTACCTGATGCACGCCCAGCGGGCGCTCACCGCCGCCGCGGTCGGCCGCGGTGGGTTGGCCGCCGTGCTGGACGAGGTGCGTCGGCTGATCGGCGGCTGGGGGCTGCTGCTGAACCGGGGTGGCGCGGTGCTGGCCAGCTCACCGGCGGAGGCGGCCGGGAACCGGGCCACCCTGCGCGCCGACCTGGCCCGGCTGCGGGACGCCCCCGGTGCGGCCAGTCTGGTGGCCCGCGACGGCGACACCGAGATCTGGGTGCAGTCGCTGACCGCCGGTACCGAGGTTCTCGGCTATCTGGCCATCGGCCGGGCCGCCCGGCTCACCGCGACGGAGCGGCAGGTGGTGAACGCGGCGGTGCCGCTGTGCACCCTGTCGCTGGACCGGTCCCGGGTGGTCGGGCAGGGCAGCAGACGACTGCAGGCGAGCGTGCTGCGGTTGCTGCTGGCCGGGCAGAGCAACCTGGTCGACTCGGTGGCTGACGAGCTCTGGAACGGGCTACCCGCCGAGCCGGTGCTCGCGCTGGAGTGCCGCGCCGGCCGGTTCGCGCTGGTCGCGGCCAGGGAGCGGCTGGTCGCGGACCGGCAGCTCGCGGCCGCCCGGGTGCTTTACGGCGAACTGGACGACGCGCTGGTCTGCCTGGTCTCCCGAGGCGACGCGGAGCGGCTGCTGCGGGTGCTGCGCGGCATCGACGGGCTGCGGATCGGGGTGTCCGAGCCGTCCGGTTACACCGAGCTGGCCCGCGCGCGCGGGCAGGCGCAGCGGGCCGCCTCCTACGGCACCGGCTCGGACACCCGGGTCACCTGGTTCCGGGACGTGCCCCGGTTGGGCCTGCTCGAGCTGCTGCCGGCGGACACCGCGGCCGAGTTCACCACGGCGTTGCTGCGGCCGTTGCGCGTGGACGCCGAGGGCGCAACCACCGCCACGGCCGCCCGCCGGGGTGACCTGGTGCGCTCGCTGCGGGTGTGGCTGGCACATCACGGGCAGTGGGACCCGGCGGCCGCCGAGCTGGGCGTGCACCGGCACACCCTGCGCAACCGGATGCAGAAGGTGGAACGGCTGCTCGGGCGGGAGCTGGATTCCCCGGACCTGCGCGCCGAACTCTGGCTCGCGTTGCGACTGGAGGAACGGGAGCGTCGGTCAACTGGACGAACTGGCGACCTGTCCGGTGGAATCGGCCAGTCTGCACAGGCCTAGGGGGCTTGCCTGGCCACTAGCGTGCCGCACATGGTTGCTCAGCGCCGCGAGCTCGTCACTGCCGTTCCCGGCCCCCGGTCGGCCGCCCTCCAAGAGCGCCGGGTGCGCTCGGTCAGCGCCGGTGTCGGCGCTGTCCTGCCCATCTACATCGACGAAGCGTCGGGCGCGATCCTGCGCGATGTCGACGGCAATCAGCTGATCGACTTCGCCAGCGGTATCGCGGTGACCAGCGTCGGCAACAGCGACCCCCGGGTGGTTGCCCGGGTGCGCGAGCAGGTCGAGAAGTTCACCCACACCTGCTTCATGGTCACCTCCTACGAGCCGTACGTGGAGGTCTGCGAGCAGCTCAACGAGCTGACCCCCGGCGACCACGAGAAGCGCTCCGCCCTGTTCAACTCCGGCGCCGAGGCGGTGGAGAACGCGGTGAAGATCGCCCGCTACGCCACCGGCCGGGACGCTGTGGTGGCCTTCGACCACGCCTACCACGGGCGGACCAACCTGACCATGGCGCTGACTGCCAAGTCGATGCCGTACAAGTCCGGCTTCGGTCCGTTCGCCGCCGAGATCTACCGGGTGCCGATGGCCTACCCGTACCGTTGGCCGACCGGCCCGGAGCGCTGCGCCGACGAGGCGTTCGCCGAGTTCGTCTCGATGGTGCACGCCCAGGTCGGCGAGCTGAACACCGCCGCCGTGCTGCTCGAGCCGATCCAGGGTGAGGGCGGTTTCATCGTGCCGGCTCCCGGCTTCGTCGCGCGCGTGGCGGACTGGTGCCAGCAGCACGGCATCGTGTTCATCGCCGACGAGGTGCAGTCCGGGTTCTGCCGGACCGGCGACTGGTTCGCCAGCACCCACGAGAACGTGGTTCCGGACCTGATCACCACCGGCAAGGCGATCGGCGGCGGGCTGCCGCTGGCCGCCGTGACCGGTCGCGCCGAGCTGATGAACGCGGTGCATACCGGTGGCCTCGGCGGCACCTACGGCGGCAACCCGATCGCCTGCGCGGCGGCCCTCGGCGCCATCGAGACCATGCGCGAGGACAACCTGGTCGAGCGGGCCCGTCAGCTGGGCGGCGTGCTGCGGTCCCGGCTGGACACGCTGGCCTCGAAGTACCCGGTCATCGGCGAGGTACGTGGGCGTGGGCTGATGCAGGCGGTCGAGCTGGTCAGCGACCGGGATGCCAAGACGCCCGACCCGGCGCTCACGGCGGCCCTGACGGCGGCCTGCCACCGGAACGGCCTGCTCACCCTGACCTGCGGCACCTTCGGCAACGTCCTGCGGTTCCTGCCGCCGCTGGTGATCAGCGAGGAGCTGCTCGACGAGGGGTTGTCGGTGTTCGAGTCGGCGCTGGCCGAGGTGGCCGGCTGAGTCCCTGCCGGTGAGCCGAGTCCCTGCGTCTGCCTGTGAGTGGTATTGGTCGCCGTGGCGACCAATACCACTCACAGGTCCTCAGACGGTGCGGGTACTGCCGCGGATCCGGTACTCGGCCCCGACGATGCTGGGTGCGTGGTCCGAGACCAGGAAACCGACCAGCTCGGCGACCTCGTCCGGGTGGGCCGGGCTCGGTGCCGCCGATCTGGTCGAGCCCTCGCCCCAGCGGATGCCGCGACGGAGTCCATGATCCGCTGGCGGGAGGTGGCCTCGTCGGTCCCGTTTGCCTCGGCGAGCGCGCGCACCATGCCGGCGGCCGCCTCGGTCTCCACGAAACCGGGCGACACACTGTTCACCCGCACCCCGGCCGGGGCGACCTGGTTGGCGAGGTTCTTGCTGTAGTTGCCCAGCGCCGCCTTGGCCGCCGCGTACGGCACGGTGGTGGGCAGCGGGGTGGTGCGCTGCACCGAGGTGACGTGCACGATCGCGCCCCGGCCGCGCGCCAGCATGGCCGGCAGCAGCGCCCGGTCCAGCCGGACGGCGGACATCAGGTTCATGTCCAGGCTGTGTTGCCAGACGTTGTCGCCGGTGGCGACGGCGCCGCTCGGTTCCTGGTCGGAGCCGCCGACCACGTGCACGATGATGTCCACATAGATGTCCAC
>DASYLM010000189.1:0-36812 GCA_036009565.1 Pseudonocardia sp.
TCCGGGTTGATGTCGTGAGACTCCTCGCCCGAGGATTGTCCACACTACGAAGTGTTGATCTGGCAATCGGACAACACCGATCACCCCTCGCTCAGATTGGTCCGGTCTGGTTGGTCGACCAAACCAAAAACGCAGGTCAGCAGCTTGCCGACCTGCGTTGTGGATTGGTGCGCCGCCAGGGACTCGAACCCCGAACCCGCTGATTAAGAGTCAGCTGCTCTACCACTTGAGCTAGCGGCGCAAGTAAATCGCTCCGTTTGAGCGCGTGCAGACGTTAGCACAGCCCGGCCGAGGCGCTTTTCAGCGGGGGCTGGCGACGCTGTGGCCGCGATCCGACCTAATAGTCGAGGTTAGGTGCCCGGTCAAGTAACTGACGTGGTGTGTCGATCGTTGACCACTCAGTCAGCTGACGCCGGCTGGATACCCTCGGAGGTGGTGAGGTCGTGGCAGGTCGAGTTGATCCGCGAGTGGCGACCCTGGTGGGAACGGCCGCGGTGCTGGTCGGCCTGCTCAGCGGTTGTGCTCAGTTCGGGTCCGGCGACCAGATCGGGGGGATCAAGGACGTCGCCGCCCAGCAGGGCCTCGCCCAGGGCATGGCGGACGCCTTCCGCCCGAACCTCACGGTCAACCCGCCGAACGGCGCGGCCGGCGTGTCGCCCTCGGAGACGGTCACCGCGTTCGTGGCCAGCGGCCAGTTCAGCCAGGCCGACCTGAAGACGCAGGACGGCGGCAAGCTCGACGGGGTGCTCTCCCCGGACGGCGCGCGGTGGACCTCGAGCGCACCGCTCAAGCCGAACACCTCCTACGTGCTCACCACGGTGGTCCGGGCCACGTCCGGCCAGGAGACCACCACGGCGACGAAGTTCACCACCCTGTCGCGCGGCCAGCAGGTCACGGGCAAGATCACGCCGGCCGACGGTGGGACGATCAGCGGGTCCACCCCGGTGGACATCCTGTTCGACAAGCCGGTCGCCGACCGGTCCGCCGTGGAGCGGGCCCTGGTGGTCACCTCGAGCCCGCCCACCCGGGGGAGCCCGTACTGGCGCAGCGACCGCGAGGTGTTGTGGCAGCCGGTCGGCGCGTGGCAGCCGGGCAGCCAGGTGACCGCCACCCTGGACTTCTTCGGCAAGCAGGTCGGCCCCGGGCTCTTCGGCGGCGGCGACCTGCGCAGCGCCTTCAAGGTCGGCGACCTGGACACCTCGCTGCCCTCCGACAGCCTGGACGCCGGTCTGCCGCCGGGCACACCGGGCGCACCTGCCGCCCCGGGTACGCCGGGTTACGGGGCCGACCCGGGGCTCGCGCCGGGGGATGCTCCCGATCTCGCCGCCTCGCCCGGCGCGCCCCATCCGGCCGCCGTTCCGCCGCCCGGCGCGCCGCCGGCCGCCAGCCGGGACGGCCTCGGCCCGGATCCCGCCAGTTCGGACGCCGGCAGCCCGGACGCCACCGTTCCGGACACCACGCCGGACGACGGTCTCGGGCCCGACGCCGGCAGTGCGGGCACCGAGGACGCGCCGCCGCCGACCACGCCCAAGCACCACACGACGCCGACCAAGCGGCCGACCGCACCCCGGCTGCCGGTGCTCTGAGCGCCAAAACCCCAGGTCAACCCTCGTGAGTGGCTAGCAACGCTGGCCACTCACGAGGCACTGCCACGAGGTACTGCCAGGACAAACAAGAGCCCGCACCCGGATTTCTCCGAGTGCGGGCCCTGTTGGTGGCTGGGGTGAGTGACGGGATTCGAACCCGCGACCCCTGGGACCACAACCCAGTGCTCTACCGACTGAGCTACACCCACCATCGACATCGTGAGGTGTCACCGCACGACGACCGGGTTATCGTAGCGCGCCCGTTCCGGGCCGCTCCACCCGGTTCAGCTCGGGCTGGTCCGGACCGGTTCGGCGAGGATCGCGGCGGCCGCTGACCTGGCCTGATCGGTGGTCGGCCCGGGCGGGGGGACGAACGCGGTCGAGCGGTAGTAGCGCAGCTCGCGCAGCGACTCCTCGATGTCCGCGAGCGCCCGGTGTGCCAGGCCCTTCTCCGGCTTGGCGTAGTAGATCTTCGGGTACCACCGGCGGCACAGCTCCTTGATCGAGCTGACGTCCACCATCCGGTAGTGCAGGTGGTTGTCCAGCTCGGGCATGTCCCGGGCCAGGAACATCCGGTCCGTCGCGATCGAGTTCCCGGCCAGGGGCGCGGAGCGGGGATCGGGCACGAACTGGCGCACGTGGTCCAGCACGATCTGCTCGGCCTCCGCCATGGTCACGGTGGAGGCTCGCACCAACTCGGTCAGTCCCGAGTGCTCGTGCATGTCGCGCACCAGTTCGACCATGCCCGCCAGCTTCGCGTCGTCGGCGTGGATCACCACGTCGACGCCTTCACCGAGGACCCGCAGCTCACTGTCGGTCACCAGAGCGGCGATCTCGATCAGCGCGTCGGAGCCGATGTCCAGGCCGGTCATCTCGCAGTCAATCCACACCAAGCGGTCGTTCACCCTGCCAGCCTAGTTGGCTAGGCTCCCCGACCACTGGCGGCACAGTCCTGAGGGCATTCGGCCCGCAGGCGGCACTGGAGGTCGAACCGATCGTGGCGGACAAGGTGGCAACCGGTGGCGCGAGCGCCGCGGCGCGGGAAATCGCGGCTGGTTACGAGACGACCGGCGCCGCACTGGAGCTCGGGACCGTCTTCGTGGACGGTCAGATCGAGTCCTCCGCGCGGGTGCGGATCTCGCTGGCGATGCTGAACCGGCACGGACTGGTGGCCGGCGCGACCGGTACCGGCAAGACCAAGACCCTGCAGAACCTCGCCGAGCAGCTGTCCTCGGCCGGGGTGCCAGTGGTGATGGCCGACATCAAGGGCGACCTGTCGGGTCTGTCCCGTGCGGGGGAGAGCAGCGACCGGACCAAGGCGAGGGCCGCCGAGACCGGCGACGACTGGACGCCGACCGCGTTCCCGGTGGAGTTCCTCTCGCTCGGGGCGGACAGCGCCGCGGTCCCGATCCGGGCCACTCTCACCCAGTTCGGGCCGATCCTGCTGAGCAAGGTGCTCGGGCTCAACGACACCCAGGAGTCCACCCTCGGCCTGATCTTCCACTGGGCCGACCAGCAGAACCTGCCGCTGCTGGACACCAAGGACCTGCGTTCGGTCATCCAGCACCTGACCAGCGACGAGGGCAAGGTCGACCTGAAGGGCATCGGCGGGGTCTCGCCAGCCACCGCCGGGGTGATCCTGCGCGCGATGGTCAACCTGGAGGCCCAGGGCGGCGAGAAGTTCTTCGGTGAGCCCGAGCTGGACCCGGCCGACCTGATGCGGGTGGTGGACGGCCCTGCTGGTCCACGCGGCGTGATCTCGCTGCTGGAGCTGTCCGAGCAGCAGACCAACCCGATGCTGTTCTCGACATTCCTGATGTGGCTGCTGGCCGAGCTGTTCGAGCACCTGCCGGAGGCGGGCGACCTGGACAAGCCCAAGGTGGTGTTCTTCTTCGACGAGGCGCACCTGCTGTTCTCCGACGCGTCCAAGGCGTTCCTGGACCGCATCGAGCAGACCGTCAAGCTGATCCGGTCCAAGGGCGTCGGGGTGTTCTTCTGCACCCAGCTGCCCACCGACATCCCGAACGACGTGCTCTCCCAGCTCGGCGCCCGGATCCAGCACGCGCTGCGCGCGTTCACCCCGGACGACCAGAAGGCGCTGGCCCGGACCGTCAAGACGTACCCGACAACGCCGAACTACAAGCTCGGCGAGGTGCTGACCTCGCTGGGCATCGGCGAGGCGATCGTGACCGTGCTCTCCGAGCGGGGCGCGCCGACCCCGGTGGCCTGGTGCCGGCTGCGCGCGCCCCGGTCGCTGATGGGCGCGATCGGCGCCGACGGAGTGGCCTCGGCGGCGCACGGCTCCCAGCTGTACGCCAAGTACGGCCAGACGGTCGACCGGGAGTCGGCGTACGAGAAGCTCACCGCGAAGATGGCCCAGGCCCCCGCCCCGGAGCAGGCCCCCGAGGAGCGCCCGGTCGAGCGCCCCCGCGCGGAGCGGGCGGAACCGGGTGCGCTGGAGCAGATCATGTCCAACCCGGCGGTGAAGTCGTTCATGCGCTCGGCGGCGAGCTCGCTGGGCCGGGAGATCACCCGGGGGCTGTTCGGCACCCGGCGGCGCTGACCCCGTCGGCCGCCCTGGCCGGGGCTGGCTACCGGGTGGGCAGCAGGCCGGGGTTGACCTGGCCGACCAGCTCGACCGCCGTGGCGACCGGCAGGTCCACCACCGAGTAGCGCCCGGCGCCGGCGGCGGTCACCGCGTCCAGGGTGGCGACGCCGGCCCGGCGCTGGAACGGGCTCTGCCGCAGCCGCCAGCCGATGATGCCCCGGCGCTGCAGGGCCACCCGGCGCCGGACCAGCGAACCCTGGCTGATCACCAGGTAGTCCGGGCGCAGCGCGTGGCCCAGGTTGCGGTACCGGTCGGCGGCGAGCAGGGCCGCCAGCGGCAACAGGAGCAGCGCCGCCGGCCAGAGCCAGCCCAGTTCGGGCAGCGCCCAGGCCGCCGCGACGAGTGCGACCGCGGGCAGCAGTGCCCTGGTCAGCCGGCGGCGCAGCGCGGCCGGCGGGTGGCGGACCAGCACGGCGGCGGTCCCGGCCGCCGGGTCGTCCAGCAGCAGCGCGGCGGCGGCAACCCGGTGTGCCTCGGCCCTCGGCGCGGGTGGCAGCAGCGCGCCCCGGTTGCTCGTCTTCGCGTCCAGCCCGGTGGTGATCGCCGCGCAGCGGGCGCCCCGGACCAGTCGCAGCAGCAGCGGCTCGGCCACCTCCGCGCCGCGCATCCGGCTCTGCTCGACCGACAGCGACCGGGTGGTGAGCAGACCCCGGCGCAGCCGCAGCGTGTCGTCCGGCTCCCTGGTCAGCCGGTAGCCCCACCAGCCCTCCAGGTAGACCGCCAGCGAGCCCAACCCGGCCACCACCAGCACCGCGGCGATCAACGCCACGACGGCCACCCACAGCGGGACCGTGCTGAACTCGTCGCCGGCCGCGTGCAGGGTCGCCGAGCTGGTGACGTCCACCCCGGCATCGCTGGCCACCCGGAAGACCGTGCCGGCGACCGCGGCCACGGCGACCAGCCCGGAGGCGGTCAGCGGCGCGAAGCGCAGCCAGGACGGCCGCAGCCGGGCCACCTCGACGCCGCTCTCCACCGGCCGCGCTGTCCGGTCCAGCGGGGTGGCGTGGCCCGGTCGGGCGGTGCCGGTGGGGGCCGCTCCCGCCGGGCCGGTACCCGGTGGAGTCGCACTCGCCGGGCCGGCGCCCGGTCGGGTTCCGCCCGCCGGGCTGGCGCTCGCCGGGTGGGCGGCCGGGGTGGTGCGGGTCGGGGAACGGTCCAGCAGCTCCCGGCGGAGCCGTTCACCCTCGGCGACGGTGACCGCGTCCAGGCTCAGCCGGCCCTCCTTGGTGGTGCTCGAGCCGGTGCCGATCTCCACCACGGTGAGCCGGAAGAGCCGATGTGCCGGGTTCGCCCGCAGGTCCACGGTGCGGACCCGGTCCCGGCGCAGCGAGCGCTGCTCGCGGTGGATCAGGCCGCTGCGCAGCTCCACCCGCTCGCCGCCGACCCGGTACCGGACGGTGGCCCACTTGCTCAACCCCATCGCCAGCACGACGAGCACCGGGGCGAGTGCCACCACCAGGTGCCAGCCGCCCTGGCCCCGGCCGGTGATCAGCAGCACGCCGACCACCGGGATCAGCGCACCGGCCTGCCGGAGCGGGAACACCGCCAGCACCCGGGGGTCCAGCCGCTGCCAGCCGGCCTCGGCGTCGTCCGGCTCCGCCATCAGGTGGCGTCCCCCGGGTGGCTCTGGGTGATCTCGGTGAGCCGGCGGGACAGCTGGGCGGCGGCGCCCGCGTCCAGTCCCTCGATCTTGACCGGGCCCGCCGAGGACGCGGTGGTCACCGTGACGGTGGCCAGCCCGAACAGGCGCTGCAGCGGGTCGCGGGCGGTGTCGATGGTCTGGATGCGGGAGATCGGCGCCACCCGCCAGTCCAGCCGCAGCCAACCGGCGAGGGTGTACACCGCCTCCTCGTCGGCCTCCCAGCGGTGCACCCGGTAGCGCCAGCGCGGCATCACGATTGCGTAGCCGCCGCCGACCACGACGGTGGCCACCAGCGTCCCGACCAGCCAGCCGGCGCCGGTGGTGGCCAGCGCGACGATCTGCACCAGCACCGCGGCGCCGACGGCGAGCAGCGCGCGCACGGTCCACCACCGCAGGGCGCGCGGGTCGACGCGGTGCGCCGGCGGGCGGAGCGGCGGGGCTGACGGCATGACGTCCACCAGGCCACTCTGCCCAATGCGGCGTCGGCGGGCCGGCTCGACGCGCCGCCGGCCCGCTGCCCGCCCGGGCGATCAACTTATATCTACTTGCTTTTATATACGCTTGGTGCAATGTTGGTGCCCATGGATGTGTTCGAGGCCGTCGCCGAGCCCAGCCGCCGGGCGCTGCTGGACGTCCTGGCCGAGGGGGAGCGGACCGCCGGAGAGCTGGTCGCCACGCTGCCGAACCTCACCCAGCCGGCCGTGTCCCGCCACCTGCGGGTGCTGCGCGAGGTCGGACTCGTCGAGGTCCGCCCGGACGCCCAGCGGCGGATCTACGCGCTGCGCGCCGACGGGCTGGTGGAGATCGACCGCTGGCTGGGCGCGTACCGCCGCTACTGGGCGGCGCACCTCGACTCGCTGGAACTCCACCTGGCCCGTTCCCACGGCCAGCAGACCGACACACCGGGGGAGCAACGATGAGCACTGGGCGCACCGGCGAGCTGAGCATCGACGGCGACCGCGCGACGATGACGTTCGTCCGGCACCTGCCGTACCCGATCGACGCGGTCTGGGCGGCGATCACCGACCCGGCGGCACGGGCGGACTGGTTCGGGGTGACCGTGCTCGACCCCCGGGTCGGCGGTCGGATCGACATGATGCCGGCCGACCCGCCGGCGCCGCCCGAGCACAAGAGGATGACCGGGCGCATCCTGGTCTGGGACCCGCCCAAGGTGCTGGAGCACGAGTGGAACCAGAACATCGTGGAGGCCGGCGTGGTGCGCTACGAGCTGGCCGAGCAGGGGACGGGCACCGTGCTGACCTTCACCCACCGGGGCCTCGGCGTGCGCAACGCCCGCGGTTTCCTGCCCGGCACGCACGCCTATCTGGACCGGCTGGAGGCGCACCTGGGCGGCGAGCCGCTGCCCGGCTGGAGTGAGCGCTACCAGCTGGTCGCGCCGGACTACCCCGCCTGGCGGAACAGCTAGTCACCGGTCAGCAGCAGCGCGGTGAGGCCGGGCACCGTGATGGTGGCGCCCGGGGTCAGCGGTGCCGGGTCGACCGGGCGGCCGTCCGGCCGACCGCTGTCCAGCACCGGGGTGAGCGCGACGTCCGGCAGCACGTACTCGAGCTCCTCGGTACCGCTGTGCAGCAGCAGCATCCACTCCTTGCCGGCCAGCAGGCCGACGGTGCGGATACCGGAGTCGTGCCAGTTCTCCTCGGTGATCCGAACCCCGTCGGCGCGCCACCAGGTCACGTCCTCCGGACGGTAGAACCGTTCCCAGGACGGCGCCCGGCCGTCCCGGCGCAGCTCGAGCAGCCGGGCGGTGAAGGCGGTGAGCTCCTCGGCGTCCGGGTCCGGCGTCCAGTCCAGCCAGGAGATCACGTTGTCCTGGCAGTAGGCGTTGTTGTTGCCCCGCTGGGTGCGCCAGCGCTCGTCGCCGGCGGTCAACATCGGGGTGCCGGCGGACAGCAGCAGCGTGCTCAGCAGCGCCCTGGCCGTGCGCAACCGGTCGGCGCGGATCTCGGGCCGGTCGGTCTCGCCCTCCACCCCGAAGTTCTGCGAGCGGTTGTCGTCGGTGCCGTCCCGGTTGTTCTCACCGTTGTCGGAGTTGTGCTTGCTCTCGTAGGACACCAGGTCGCGCAGCGTGAAGCCGTCGTGCGCGGTGACCAGATTGACCGACGCCCAGGGTCGCCGCCCGGACATCGCGTACAGGTCCTCCGAGCCGCTGAGCCGCCGGGCGAGGTCGCTGATGCCGCCGGCGCCGCGCCAGAAGTCCCGCACCGCGTCCCGGTACTGGCCGTTCCACTCCGCCCACTGCACGCCGAAGCCACCCACCCGGTAGCCCTCGCCGGTGGCGTCCCATGGCTCGGCGATCAGCTTGCGGTTCGCCAGCACCGGGTCGGCCGCGATCATGGTGAGCAGCCCGGCATCCGGGTCGAAGGTGCCCGCGCGGGGCCGGCCGAGCACGCTGGCCAGGTCGAACCGGAAACCGTCCACGCCGAGCTCGGCCCAGTACCGCAGCGAGTCGCAGACCAGCCTGGCCACCGTCGGCGAGGCCGCGTCCACGGTGTTTCCGCAGCCCGTGATGTCGACCATCTCGCCGCGACCGCGGTGCACGTAGTAGGCCGGTGCGTCCAGTCCCCGGAAGCTCAGCGTCGGGCCGTCGACGCTGCCCTCGCAGGTGTGGTTGTAGACCACGTCGAGGATGACCTCGATACCGGCCGAGTGCAGCGCGGCGACCATGGTCCGGAACTCGGCGAGCTCCTGGCCCGGCACCGAGGCGTAGCCGGCGTGCGGCGCGAGGAAGCCGAGCGTCGAGTAGCCCCAGTAGTTCCGCGCACCGCGCCGCAGCAGGCTCGACTCGTCGACGAACGAGTGCACCGGCAGCAGTTCGACCGCGGTCACGCCGAGCGAGCGCAGGTGTTCGAGCACCGCCGGGTGGGCGAGTCCGAGGTAGCTGCCCCGCTGCTCGGTCGGCACCTCCGGGTGGACCTGGGTGAAGCCCTTGACGTGCATCTCGTAGATCACCGTGTCGGCCCACGGCACGTTCGGCCCGGGGCCCGGGGCCGGCGCGGCCGGGGCGGCGAGCACCGAGAGCGGGACCGAGCCCAGCGAGTCCACCGCGCTCGGCGGGCCGGACATCGGGTCGCCCTGGTAACCGAGGGCGGCCTCCAGATCGGTGAGCTGGCCGGTGATCTGGCGGGCGTACGGGTCGACCAGCAACTTGGCCGGGTTCGCCCGGATCCCCTCGGTCGGCTCGTAGCGACCGTGCACCCGGTACCCGTACCGCTGGCCGGCCGTGACCCCGGTCACCAGGCCGTGCCAGATCCCGAACGTGCGCTCGGTCAGCTCCACCCGCCGCTCGCTCGGCGGCCCGCCGGCGGGGTCGGGCTCCAGCAGGCAGAGCTCCACGGCATCGGCGCTGGCGGAGGCGACGGAGAAGCGGGCACCATCCTCGGTGAGGTGGGCACCGAGCGGGAAGACTGTGTCGGCCGGCGGCGCGGCGGGGCGTGCGGTGCGCTCGTTGGACGGCATCATCGGTAAGGATAGGGCCCGTGGGCGAGGCTAGCGAGCTAACCAATGGGACATCGGCCGCCGGGGCTCGCGAGGTGGGCGGCCACCCGGATCTGACCGACCTCGTCATCCGGATGGACGACGTGTCGGTGCGCCGCGGTGACACCACACTGCTGCGCGACGTGAACTGGTCGGTCGAGCTGGACGAGCGGTGGGTGGTGCTCGGGCCCAACGGCGCCGGCAAGACCACGCTGCTGCGGATGGCGGCCGCCGAGCTGCACCCGAGCAGCGGGACCGTGCACGTGCTCGGCGAGCAGCTCGGCCGGGTCGACCTGTTCGAGCTGCGGCCGCGGATCGGGTTCTGCTCGGCCGCGCTGGCACAGCGGGTGCCCGGGGACGAGATCGTCCGCGACATCGTGGTCAGTGCGGGGTATGCGCTGCTCGGGCGGTGGCGCGAGTACTACGACAGCTTCGACCTGGACCGGGCCGACCGGCTGCTGGACGCCCTGGGGATGTGGGGGTTCGCGGCGCGGCAGTTCCGCACCCTGTCCGAGGGCGAGCGCAAGCGGGTGATGATCGCCCGTGCGCTGATGGCCGACCCCGAGCTCCTGCTGCTCGACGAGCCCGCGGCCGGGCTCGACCTGGGTGGCCGGGAGGACCTGGTGGCCCGGCTGTCGCGGCTGGCCGAGGACGCGGAGGCGCCGGCCAGTGTGCTGGTCACCCACCATGTCGAGGAGATCCCGCCGGGGTACACCCACGGTCTGCTGCTGCGCGGCGGCGGCGTGGTCGCCCAGGGGCTGCTTCCGGACGTGATCACCGAGCCGAACCTGTCCAGCGCGTTCGGGCTGCCGCTGCGGGTGCGCTACGAGGACGGGCGGTTCAGCGCGCGCCGGGCATGATCTCCGGCGTGGGTTTTGCCGTCGTTCCTGGCCAGCGAGTCAGGTACGGCTGGCTTTGCCGGTAGTGGAGCTGGGCGGGCGAGTTCGGTGCGGAAACTTCGATAACGGGCCACTAGGCTCTTACTCATGAGTAGCGATCCGGCGCCGAACCCGCACGCCACGGCCGAGCAGGTGGAGGCCGCGCGGCGGGACCCCAAGCTCGCCAACGTGCTGTACCACGACTGGGAGGCCGGCTCCTACGACGAGAAGTGGTCGATCTCCTACGACGAGCGCTGCATCGACTACGCCACCGGCCGGTTCCGGCTGGTCGCCGGGGAAGCGGGTTGGCCGTACGACCGGGCGCTGGAGCTGGGCAGCGGTACCGGGTTCTTCCTGCTC
Source organism: Pseudonocardia sp. (assembly GCA_036009565.1). GTDB lineage: Bacteria > Actinomycetota > Actinomycetes > Mycobacteriales > Pseudonocardiaceae > Pseudonocardia. Next base: position 10,570 of record DASYLM010000189.1, read on the forward strand.
AACCTGATGCAGGGCGGGGTGGCCGAGCGCGGCTCGGTGACCGACCTGTCGCCGGGCATGGTCCAGGTGGCGCTGCGCAATGCCGCCGGCCTCGGTCTGGACGTGGACGGCAAGGTCGCCGACGCGGAGCGCATCCCGTACGAGGACAACACCTTCGACCTGGTCGTCGGGCACGCCGTGCTGCACCACATCCCGGACGTGGCGGCCGCGCTGCGTGAGGTGCTGCGGGTGCTCAAGCCCGGCGGCCGGTTCGTGTTCGCGGGCGAGCCGACCAAGATCGGTGACCGGTACGCCCGCCGGCTCGGCCAGGCGACGTGGTGGGCCACCACCCGGCTGACCAGGCTCGGCCCGCTGCGTGGTTGGCGGCGCCCGCAGGCCGAGCTGGACGAGTCGTCCCGGGCGGCCGCGCTGGAGGCTGTGGTGGACATCCACACCTTCGACCCGGGCGAGCTCGAAGCGACCGCCCGCGGCGCCGGCGCCATGGAGGCCCGGGTGGTGACCGAGGAGCTGGCCGCCGCTCTGTTCGGCTGGCCGGTGCGCACCTTCGAGGCGGCGGTGCCGCCGGGCAAGCTGGGGATGCGCTGGGCCATGTTCGCCTGGCGTACCTGGGAGCGGTTGTCGGTGCTGGACAGTCGGTTGCTGGGTCGGGTGGTACCGCGCCGGTACTTCTACAACGCGCTGGTCACCGGTACCAAGCCGGGGATGAGGTCACTCTAACGGGGGCACCCGTTCCCGGTTAGATTCAGCTGATCGGCGCACACTTGGCGGGGTCGGGTATGCCCGATCACTGGATGTGAGAGCGTTCAACTAGTTGACGGTCCAGTGAGGATCCGGTGGCGGGACGATGAGGTCCGGTCGGGTGTAGTGCGCCCGGTTCAGCGCCGCGGCCACCACCGTGATGGAACGATCGCGCACGGTTGGCGGTCATGGACTGCCTCCATGCGGGTGACGAAGATCTCGGAAGGGGCCCACTCCCATGAGTGAGACGTACGACGACCCGGCTTCGGTGACGGTCGTCGTTGTCGATGATCATCCGATCTGGCGGGAGGGGGTCGCTCGCGACCTGGCGGCGCAGGGCTTCGCGGTGGTGGCGACCGTGGCGGACTCGTCGTTCACCCTGCGGATCGCGGCGGCCACCCAGCCGAGGGTCGTGGTGATCGATCTGGACCTGGACGAGCTGTCCGCCGTGGAGGCGGTGCGCACGATCGCCAACACGATGCCGGACACCCGGGTGCTGGTGCTGTCCGAGCGCGCCGAGCACAGCGACGTGCTGGAAGCCGTCAAGGCCGGTGCGGCCGGCTACCTGGTCAAGTCGGCCAGCGCCGCCGAACTCATGGACGCGGTGCGGCGGACCGCCAACGGCGACGCGGTGTTCACTCCCGGGCTGGCCGACCTGGTGCTCGGCGAGTACCAGCGGCTGACCGTCGAGCCGAAGCCGGACGAGGCCTCGGAGACCCCGGTGCCCAGGCTGACCGCGCGGGAGACCGAAGTGCTGAAACTGGTCGCCACCGGTCTCACCTCCCAACTGGTCGCCAAGGAGCTCGGGCTCTCGGTCCGCACCGTGGAGAACCACGTCCAGAACACCGCGCGCAAGCTGCACCTCCACAACCGCGTGGAGCTGACCCGCTACGCGATCACCCAGGGTCTCGCCGAGTAGCCAGCGGTGGCCGCCTCGCTCCAGCCGCCCGGCTCCCCGCCCCGCGGTCCTCGACCGCCCGGGGCTGTCGAGGCCGACCTGGCCACCCGGGTGCTCGACCCGTTCTGGCGCGGCCTGGTCGGGTACCGGGTTCTGGCCTGGGGTTACGCGGCGGTGCTGGTGACTCTCAACCACCCCTACTACCGCTCTCCCGGCGGCGCGGTGCTGGTGTTGGCGCTGATGGCGGTCTGGACCGCGGTGACCTCGGTGGGGTATCTCAGGCCGATATGGGCGCCGTGGGCACTGTGGTCGCTGCGGGCACTGCGGGCACTGCGGGCGCGGCGGGCGCCGGGGGCGCTGCGCCAGGGCCGCCTGGCGCTGCTCGACGTCGTCGTCACCCTCGTCGCGGTCGCCGCCACCCGCCTGGTCGACACGCCGGACCGGATCGCGCACGGCGCCCCGGTGCTCACCACCGTGTGGTCGGCCGGGCCGGTGATCGCCGTCGCGCTGGCCTACGGGGTGCTGTCCGGGCTGGCCGGTGCGCTGCTGGTGCAGGCCGCCGTGCTGGTGGTGCGCGGCCGGTTCGGCGCCGCCGAGGCCACCGACCTGCTGCTCATGGTGGCCACCGCGCTCGCCGTCGGCTACGCGGCGACCGTGCTGCGCCGCTCCTCGGACCGGCTGCGCCAGGCGATCGAGCTGCGCGCCGCGCTTGCCGAGCGGGAGCGGCTGGCCCGCTCGATCCACGACGGTGTGCTGCAGGTGCTCGCCCAGGTCCGCCGGCGCGGTGCCGAGCTGGGCGGACCGGCCGCCGAGCTCGGCTCACTGGCCGGCGAGCAGGAGGTCGCGCTGCGCACGCTGATCGTCACCGGGCCACCGGAGCAGCGCCCGCTGGGCCAGGAGGAGGTGACTGCCCGGCTCGCCGCGCTGGCCACCCCCCGGGTGACGGTCTCCACGCCGGCGACCCCGGTGCTGCTGCCCACCCACACCGCGACCGAGCTGGTGGCCGCGGTCGAGGCGGCGCTGGCCAACGTGCGGGTGCACGTGGGGCGGGACGCGCCGGCCTGGGTGCTGCTGGAGGACCTCGGTGAGCAGGTCGTGGTGAGCGTGCGGGACGACGGCCCGGGCATCCCGGCAGGGCGGGTGGCCGCCGCCGAGGCCGAGGGCCGGCTGGGCGTGTCGCGCAGCATCCAGGGCCGATTCGAGTCGGTCGGCGGCACCGCGCGCTGCGAGAGCGGACCCGGCCTCGGCTGCGAGTGGACCTTCGAGATCCCGGTGCGCCGGGCACCGGCCGGGCGACGGCGATGACCGGACCGGTCCGGAAACCTGACGGCGCGTGAACCGTGCGGTGCCGACCGAACCGGGCCGCCGCGCCGGCGCGGGACAGGGCAGGATCACCGGATGAGCTCCGAACCGCCCGACGAGATCACCGTGATGGTCGTCGACGACCACCCGATGTGGCGGGACGGGGTCGCCAGGGATCTCGCCGAGCGCGGTCTGCGGGTGGTGGCCACCGCACCGGACGCGCCGGCCGCCGTCCGCATCGCCACCGCGACCCGGCCCCGGGTGGTGCTGATGGACCTCAACCTGGGCGAGACCCAGGGCGTCGCGGCGATCGCCGGCATTCTGGAGCGGCTACCGGGGACGCGGATCCTGGTGCTGTCCGCGAGCGGCGAGCACCAGGACGTGCTGGACGCGGTGAAGGCCGGGGCGAGCGGCTACCTGGTGAAGTCGGCCAGCATCACCGAGCTGGAGGCCGCGGTGCGCCGCACGGCGGCCGGCGCGGCCGTGTTCACTCCCGGGTTGGCCGGGTTGGTGCTGGGGGAGTTCCGGCGGATGGACACCGCCGATGGCCGGACCGGCCGCGGCGGGTCCGACGCCGAGGACCCGACGCTGCGGCTCACCGAGCGGGAGACCGATGTGCTGCGCCTGGTGGCGAAGGGGATGACCGCACGGCAGATCGCCGCCCGCCTGGTGCTCTCGCACCGCACCGTGGAGAGTCATGTGCAGAACACGCTGCGCAAGCTGCACCTGCGCAACCGGGTCGAGCTGACCCGTTACGCCATCGAGCGCGGCCTGACCGGGGACGGCTGACCCCGTCGGTCGGATTCAGGCGTTGTCCAGGGTGCGCAGCCGGCACAGGATCTCGGCGTGCAGCCGGGGGATGTCGGTGTCCACCGCGACGTCCACCGCGACGTCCACCGGGCGCGACCGGCCGGCGGCCTCGATCCGTAGGGTGCCGCGCTGGCCGGGCGGCGCGCAGGCCACCGCCAGCGGTTTCGCCTCGGTGCGCAGGGTGCCCGGCAGTACCGCCTCGAGCACCGCGACCGCGTCGTGCAGCGGCACGGCGTCCACCCCGGTCCTGGCCCGGATGCGGGTCCGGTAGTACTCGGTCAGGCCGGCCAGCAGCGCGCACCTGGGGCCGCTCCCGGCCAGCTCGGCCAGCCAGTCGCCGGGGACGGCGCAGCGCCGGGTCAGCTCCAGCGGCACCAGGGTGACCGGCACCGACTCCTCGGCGAGCACCCGGTGCGCGGCCTCCGGGTCGGAGTTGACGTTGAACTCGGCGGTCGCCGTGGTGTTGCCGCCGCCCAGCGCGCCGCCCATCGCGACGATCCGGCCGATCTTCGGAGTCAGCTCGGGATGGCAGGCCAGCAGCAGCGCGATGTTGGTCAGCGGGCCGATCGGGACCAACGTGACCGGCTCCTCGGCGCTGCGCAGCAGGTCGGCGAGCAGCTCGACGGCACCGCGCGGATCCAGTGGGCCGGGCGCGGGCAGGGTGTCGGCGCGACCGCCGAGGCCGTCCTCGTGGTGCCACCCGCCGGCCCGCTGAGCCTGGGGGAAAACCAGTGGGCGCCCGGCACCGGCGGCCACCGGCACGTCGGCGCGGCCGGCCAGGGCGAGCAGCCGGCGCGCGTTGGCCGAGGTGGTCTCCAGCCCGACGTTGCCGAACACCGCGCTCACCCCGAGTAGCCGTGCCTCGGAGCTACTCACGGCGAGCAGGATCGCGACCGCGTCGTCGATGCCCGGATCGGTGTCGATCAGCAGCGGGATCCGGGCGGGCGGGGCAGTGGACACCGGGCTCAGCCTGGCACAACTGGCGGGACCGCGCGCGGTGCCGGCGGCAGCGCGGGGCGGGTTGTGACCGGGGCCTCCTGTGAGCTGGCTAGCAGCATCGAAACGATTCGACAAAGCCGGCCGATAATGGGATGGAGCCCGTCGGACAGAGCGGTCCGGGTCCTCCCCAGGACCCGGCGATCCCGGAAACCGGCCGCCGGCGAGCCCCCCGAACCACACATCAGGGAGAGGACGAATGAACACCGACATCGAGCAGCGACTGCGGGAGCTGCACGACTACTACGCGTTCCAGGTCAACGTGGCGATCGAAGAGGGCCGCGAGCACGTGATCGAGGGTCTGGTCGCCCGGTACCCCGAAGAAGCCGCGCTGCTGATCGAAGAGTCCCAGGCCCACGCGGCCTGACCGCGTCCGGCCGCGACCGGGCCACCCCCGGCCGCGGCCCGACACGGGCTTCCTGGCGCTGAGGACCAGAGCACTAGGCTGTTCCGCCGTGACCAGCATGTGGGGGGCTCCGGTACGGACCCGTTGGGCGGACTGGCGGCGCAACCGGCGGGACCCGCGCCAGGCGAAGTTCCTCACGCTCGACTCGCTGCGCTGGATGATCCGGAACCGGGCCTGGACCCCGTGGTACCTGGTCCGCTACGCGCGGCTGCTGAAGTTCCGGATCGCCAACCCGCACGTCCTGCTGCGCGGCATGGTCTTCCTCGGCAAGAACGTGGAGCTGCACGCCCGGCCCGGCTACGGCCGGCTGGAGATCGGCCGCTGGGTGCACATCGGGGACGGGAACTCGCTGCGCTGCCACGAGGGCTCACTGCGCATCGGCGACAAGGTCGTGATGGGCAAGGACAACACGATCAACTGCTACCTGGACGTCGAGGTGGGTGCGGCGACGCTGGTCGCGGACTGGGTCTACATCTGCGACTTCGACCACGTGATCACCGACATCCACGTGCCGATCAAGGACCAGGGCATCGTGAAGACGCCGGTGCGGATCGGGCCGGACTGCTGGGTCGGCACCAAGGTGTCGGTGCTGCGGGGGACCCGGGTCGGGCGGGGATGTGTCCTCGGCGCGCACGCGGTGGTGCGCGGGACCATCCCGGACTACGCCATCGCGGTCGGCTCGCCGGCCCGGGTGGTGCGCAACCGCAAGGACGACTACGCCGCCGACGCCGACCGCCGCGCCGCGCTGGCCGACATCGCCCGCAAACACGCCCGCGCCGTCCAGGAGTCCCTGAAGTCCCTGCCGGACTAGCGGCCCGACTAGCTGCCGGACTAGCTGCCCGACTAGCTGCCCGACTAGCTGCCCGGACCGGAGCCCGGCGGGCTAGCGGTCGGGGCCGAAGGCGTTGCCGGTCGGGATCTTGGGGCGGCCGATCGGCTCGACCCGGTGGCGGCGGGCGCCGGCGTAGACCCGCGCGGTGGCCGCGGTGATCTGGTCCCAGTCGAACTCGGTGCGCAGCCGGGCGCGCGCCGCCCTGGCCCGGGTGGCGGCGGCGTCCGGGTCGTCCAGCACCGCCCGAACCGCCGTCGCGATGCCCGCCACGTCGCCCGGTTCGAAGGACAGCCCGGTGACGCCGTCGCGCACCACCTCGCCGAGTCCGCCGGCGGTGGAGGCGACCAGCGGAGCCCCGGCGGCCGCCGTCTCCAGCGCGACCATGCCGAACGGCTCGTAGCGGCTCGGCAGCACGACCGCGTCGACGGCCGAGACCAGCGCGGCCAGCTCACGGTCGGACAGGTGGCCGACCAGCTTCACCGCCCGCCGGACGCGGTGGGACCTGGCCTGCTCGAGCAGGAAGTCGGCGTGCGTGCCGTGCCCCGCGATCACCAACCGGGTACCCGGGTGCGCGCGCCGGATCCGGGGCAGCGCGGCGATCAGGTCGTGCACGCCCTTCTCGTACTCCAGCCGGCCGAAGTAGAGCAGCAGCGGGGCGCCGTCCGGTGCGTGCAGCTCGCGCTCCGCGTCCACCTCGGCGCGGCGCACCCGCCAGCGCCGAGGCTCGATGCCGTTGTGCAGCACCGAGATCGAGTCGGGCTCGCGGTCGAACAGGCCGGCCGCCTCGGTGCGCATCGCCTCGGAGCAGGTGATCAGGGCGTCGGCGCGCTGGGCCAGCCACCACTCCACGGAGTGCACCTGCTGGCTCACCACACTGGTCAGCCAGCCGGCGTGCCGGCCGGCCTCGGTGGCGTGCAGGGTGACCACCAGCGGCACCTCGAGCAGGTCGGCGAGGCCGATCGCCGCGTGCGCCACCAGCCAGTCGTGCGCGTGCACCACGTCCGGGCGCCAGTCACCGAGCCAGCGCGGCGCGGCGCGCAACATGCCGTGGTTCATGCCCAGCGTCCAGGCGATCAGGTCGCGCTCGAACTCCAGGTGCGCGGGATCCTCGGCGGTCCGCAGCACCCGCACCCCGTCGACCAGCTCGTCGGCCGTCGGGTGGGTACTGGCGTCGGTACCGGCCGGCTGGCGGGACAGCACCCGCACCTCGTGCCCGGCGGCGGCGAGGCGCCGCGCCAGTGCGTGCACGTGCCGGCCGAGGCCGCCCACGACCACCGGCGGGTATTCCCAGGACACGAGCAGTACACGCATGAGTGGCAACCTACCGGCCGGTAAGCGTCGAATACTCGGTTCGGGCCGCCGAGTCGGCTAACGACCGAGCGTCCAGCTGACCGAACAGGGTGTCCTGCCGGTCGTAGCGGTCGACCGCCGCTGTGGCCTCCGTCACCCTCCCGGCGGCGAGCAGGTCCGAGATCTCGGTGACCCGGTCCGCGTGCTGCCATGCCCGGGACCGGGCGTAGTCGGCCGCCGACTCCTTGGTGACCATGAACGCCCAGTCGCTGGCGAGCGCGAGCAGCGCCTGGCGCGCGAGCCCGTCCCGGACCCGGTCGCGGCCCAGCCCGACGGGCTCGGTGCCGGTCTTGGCCAGCAGCCGGCGCTGCACCTCCCGGCCCAGCTCCACCAGGTCGGCCACCCGCTCGCCGTCCCAGTTGCGCCAGTCCTTGCCCGATCCCCAGGACGACGCCGGCAGCTCGACCGGCCCCGCCACCAGGCCCTCGTCCAGCGCCCCGCGCAGCGTGTTCACCCGCACCCCGGCCTCGGGCAGCCCACGCAGCACCTCGGCCAGCCACGCCGGCCCCTCGTGCCACCAGTGCCCGAACAGCTCGGTGTCGTAGGCGGCCACCACCAGCGCCGGGCGGCCGTGCCGCGCGGCCAGCTCGGTGAGCCGTTCGCGGACCACCGCGACGAAGTCGGCGGCATGGCGGCGGACCGCGGCGGCGGCCAGCTCCGGGTCGTACGGCTTCTTGTCCGCCGGGGCGACCCCGCGCCCGGTCACCCGCGACGGCTTGAGCCCGGACGGGTGGTCGTAGGTGTGGAAGTCGCGGTAGTCCCGGTGCCCGGGGTAGCCGGCCTTCGGCGACCACACTCGGTAGGTCACCGGCAGGTCCCGCCCGAAGCACACCACGTCGGTGTCGCCGACCGGGCGGCCGAACGCGGTGTCGCCGCGCAGCGCCGGGCCGTCGACCAGGAACCGCCGCACCCCGGCCTCGGCGTAGCCGTACTCCATACCCGGCGCGTAACCGCACTCCGGCGCCCAGATCCCGGCCGGTCGGGAGCCCAGCCGGCGCGCCGTGTCGGCCAGTCCGGCGCGCAGCGCGAAGTCCCGCACCGCAGGCTCGAGCAGCGGCTGGAACGGGTGGGTGGCCGGCCCGCCGAGCAGCTCGATGACGCCGTCGTCCACCAGCGGGCGCAGCACCGCCGACCCGCCGTGCCGCCACCGGGTCTCGAAGTCGGCGAGGGCGGCGGTGGCCGCGCGGTGCTCGTCGGCGGCCAGCGCGGCCAGCGGCGCGTTGCCCCGGCGGCCGGCGGCGCCGTGGGCCCGCAGCAGCCAGCCGCCCAGCCAGTCGTGCATGCCGCGCAGGCTGTACGGGTCGTCCAGCTGGGCGGCGAGCACCGGCGTCACCCCGAGGGTGAGTACGTCGCGGTGTCCTTCCGAGCCCAGCCGGCGCAGCATGTCCAGCACCGGCAGGTAGGAGCCCGCCCAGGCCTGGTAGAGCCACTCCTCGCCGACCGGCCACGCGCCGTGCCGGGGCAGCCACGGCAGGTGGCTGTGCAGGACCAGGCAGAACGTCCCGACCGGGCGCGAACTCACGAAGCCCCCGGGCGCTGGGCCACCGCGATCAGGTCCAGGCTGTCGTCGATCCGGTCGCCGTGGATCTCGAAGTCCGCCGCCGCGACCCGGGCCACGTCGGCGCGCAGCCGCTCCGGCCACTCGCCGCCGCCCAGCGCGACCGCCACCTGGGCGTCGATCAGGGAGCCGCCGTGCGCCCCGTCCAGCGCGCGCAGCGCCGGCCCGTGGTGCAGCCCGAGCAGCTCGCGGACCACGAACCCGGCGTCGACGAGGAGCTCCGATAGTTCTACGCCCGACAGTTCACGGGTGTGAAACGGGTTCAGTGGGGTATCCCGGCCCGGAGAGAAGGTGATCCTGTTGGGCGTCGTGACCAGCAACACCCCGCCGGGGCGCAGCACCCTCGCGCACTCGGCGAGGAAGCCCGCCTGGTCCCAGAGGTGCTCGATCACCTGCAGGTTCGCCACCACATCCACGGCGCCGCCGGGCAGCGGAAGGTGAGCAAGATTGCCCCGCACGACGTGCACCCGGGGGTAGCGGGCCGCCACGTGCGCCGCGGTGACCGCGTCGTAGTCCAGGCCGACGACCAGCCGGGCCGACTCGGCGAGCAGCGCGGCGCCGTAACCTTCGCCACAGCCGGCCTCCAGCACCCGGGCGTCCGCGCAGTGGTGCAGCAGCGTCAGGTAGGCGGCCTCGTGCCGGCGGAACCAGTAGTTCTCCTCCGGGATGCCGGGCACGGTGCGCTCGCCGGTGAGCGCCAGCACGGCGTCGGCGGCGCTCTGTTCAGCGGCGCTCATCAGTACCTGGGTGACCTTTCGCTCGGCGAACCGTGCGGAGACCCTAGCTCCCCGTCTCCCGCGCGCCTGGTGAGCAGCGTCACGGGGCTCCGTGGCAAGGATCACCGGTCGAGGTATGTCAGCCGACCGGTGTTCTCCGCGACGATGGGCCCAAGTTACCCCGACGTAACGACTGCGCGTGGGAGTGCAAGAGTCTGCCGTTACACCGTCGACCTGCGCAGTCCCGCGTAGGGTCGGCGAACCGTTAGCGATAGAAGTGGCTCTCGCCCGAGGGCGGTGGGCCGCTCCGGTCCACTCAACAGGCAGGAGGTCGAAGCGGACCGATGAACATTGTCGTACTGGTCAAGCAGGTGCCGGACACCTATTCCGAGCGAACGCTGACCGACTCAGACCACACGCTTGATCGAGAAGCCTCCGACGCGGTGATCGATGAGATCAACGAGCGCTCGGTGGAGGCCGCTCTACTGCTGAAGGAGGCGCACGAGGGTGAGGTCACCGTGGTGTGCGTCGGGCCCGCCCGCGCCACCGAGGCGATCCGCAAGGCGCTGAGCATGGGCGCGGACAAGGCCGTACACCTGTCCGACGAGGCGCTGCACGGCTCGGACGCGGTCCAGACCGCCAAGGCACTGGCCAAGGTGATCGGCACCGTCGAGGGCTACGACCTGGTCATCGCCGGCAACGAGGCGAGCGACGGGCGCACCGGCGCGGTGCCGGCAATGATCGCCGAGGTGCTCGGCCTCCCCGCACTGACCCACGCGCAGGCGCTGGCCGTCGACGGCACCACGGTGACCGTGACCCGCGGCACCGACGACGGCGTCACCAAGCTGACCGCCGAGCTGCCCGCCCTGGTCAGCGTCGGCGAGAAGATCAACGAGCCGCGCTACCCGTCGTTCAAGGGGATCATGGCGGCCAAGAAGAAGCCGGTGACCTCGCTGACCCTGGCCGACGCCGGCATCGACGCGAGTGACGTCGGCCTGGCGAACGCCCTGACCTCGGTCACCGAGGCTGCGCCCAAGCCGCCGAAGTCGGGCGGCGAGAAGGTCGAGGACGAGGGCGACGGTGGCGACAAGGTCGCCGCCTACCTGGTCGCCCAGAAGATCATCTGACCCGCATAGCCGAAGGAGGAGAACGAACATGAGTGAGGTTCTGGTCCTCGTCGACCATGCGGACGGCGAGATCAAGAAAGTGACCTACGAGCTGCTCACCGCGGCCCGTGCGCTGGGTGAGCCGTCGGCGGTGGTGGCCGGTGCGCCCGGTACCGCCAGCAAGCTCGCCGACAGCCTGAAGTCCTACGGCGCGGCCAAGATCTACGTGGCCGAGTCCGACGACGTCGACAAGTACCTGGGCGGCGCCGAGGTCGCGGTGCTGGAGTCGCTGATCTCCTCGGCGTCCCCGGCGGCCGTGCTCATCGCGGCCAGCGCGGACGGCAAGGAGATCGCCGGCCGGCTCGCGGTCCGCACGAACTCGGCGCTGCTCACCGACGTGGTCGGGGTCGGCCCTGGCACTGACGGGTCGGCTTCCGCGCAGCACTCCATCTTCGGTGGGGCGTTCGTGGTGACCGCGAAGGCGAACACCGAGCACCCGGTGATCACCGTCCGGCCGGGCGCGGTGGAGTCCGAGCAGGCCGACGGCGCGGGCACCGAGGAGAGCGTCGACATCCCGGAGCTGTCCGGTCGCCAGGCCTCGGTGACCAGCCGGGAGCCGATCGTCGGCGGCGACCGCCCGGAGCTCACGGAGGCCTCCATCGTGGTCTCCGGTGGCCGCGGTGTCGGCTCGGCGGACAACTTCTCGGTGATCGAGGCGCTGGCCGACTCGCTCGGCGCGGCGGTGGGCGCGTCCCGTGCGGCTGTCGACTCCGGCTACTACCCGAACCAGTTCCAGGTCGGGCAGACCGGTAAGACGGTGTCGCCGCAGCTGTACATCGCGCTGGGCATCTCCGGCGCGATCCAGCACCGGGCCGGCATGCAGACCTCGCAGACGATCATCGCGGTGAACAAGGACGCCGAGGCGCCGATCTTCGAGATCGCCGACTTCGGTGTGGTGGGCGACCTGTTCAAGGTCGCCCCGCAGCTCACCGAGGCGATCACCAAGCGCAAGAGCTGAGCGAGAGCACGTCACACAGGGCCGGCGCCTTCGGGCGCCGGCCCCTTTCGCGACCGTCCGTGCTCGCTCTCCTCGTCGAGATCTACCTCAGCGGGGTTCGGATCATGATCAAAGCCCGCTCAGGTAGATCTCGGCGAAACGGCCACGGGACGCGATGCCGCCGGTCACGCTGGTACGCGTGTTGCGCGAGCCGTTCCGAGGTACCGAGGCGCTGGCCGCCGGCCTGCTGACCGCCGACCAGCTCCGCGGGCCTCGGTTCCGGCGGGTGTTCCCGGACGTGTACCTGCCCTCGGCGCTCGAACTGGACCTGTGCACCCGGTCGCGGGCCGCCTACCTGCTGGTCCGGGACCGGGACGGCGCGCTCGCCGGGTACTCGGCGGCGGCCGTGCTCGGCGCCGACTGTGCTCCGCGCGGCGCTCCGGCGGAGGTGGTGCTGCCCGGCTCGGCGCGCCGCCATCCGGGCCTGCGGGTGTACCGGGCCCGGCTGGGGCGCGACGATCTGACAGTGGCCGCGGGGTGTCGGGTGAGCACGCCGGCGCGCACCGCATGGGACCTGGCCCGGCGGTTGCCACCGGTGGAGGCAGTCGTCGCGGTGGACGCGCTGGCCCGCCGCGGTGGCTTCGACCCGGCGGAGCTGTTGGCGAGGCGGACCGGTCGACCCGGCGCACGGGGCTGCCGGCGGGTCGACGAGGCAGTCGCGCTGGCCGACCCGCGAGCGGAGTCACCCATGGAGACCCGGCTGCGGGTCGCACTGGTGCGCTCCGGGTTGGCCGCGCCGGAGGTGCAGTACCGGATCGTGGACGAGTACGGCTTCACCCTGGCCCGGGTCGATCTGGCGTATCCGGCGGTGAAGGTGGCCATCGAGTACGACGGCTCGGTGCACTTCGACCGGCGCCGTGCGGAGCGGGACCGCCAGCGCGACGCCGAGCTGGCCGGGCACGGCTGGCAGACTGTGCGGTTGGTCGCCGATGACCTCGCCGGCCTGCCGCAGACCGTGCTGCGGGTCCGGCTGCTTCTCGAGTCGCGGGAGCCGCTGCGCCGGCTGTGACGGGGTCGGTCACGCCGGGTGACGGGCTGCTCCGTTCGGGCGCGGCGGCCGTGCCCCGGCTGAGCGTTCACTCGCTTGCCATCGCGCGGCCAGTGCGGGTCCGGGCTCCCGTTCCACACGGCGGGTAAACCGTGTGGCATGACGCAGTCGCAGCTGCTGGTGAGCACCCCAGCGACCGAGCAGACCGGGCCTACCTCGCGTTACTCGCTGCTGTTGACCAGGAACGATGCCGACGTCGAGGCCGCGCAGCGGCTCCGCTACCAAGTCTTCGCCGGGGAGTTGGGCGCCACCCTGAGCGACCCGGAGAACGGGCGCGACGTCGACGCCTTCGACGAGCACTGCGACCACCTCGTGGTGCGGGCCGACCGCACCGGGGAGATCGTCGGCACCTACCGGATGTTGCCGCCGGAGCGTGCCGGGGCCGCCGGGGGGCTCTACTCCGACACCGAGTTCGACCTGACCGCGTTCGCGGGCCTGCGACCCTCCCTGGTCGAGGCCGGCCGCTCCTGCGTACACCCCGACCACCGCAGCGGCGCGGTGGTCAGCCTGGTGTGGGCCGGCATCGCGCGGTACCTCCTGCTGACCGGGCATTCGCACCTCACCGGCTGCGCCAGCATCCCGCTGGCCGACGGCGGCGGGCTGGCCCGCGGCGTGTGGGACGCGGCACAGGCCAAGCACCTGTCGCCGCCCGACCTGCGGGTCACGCCGCTGCACCCGTGGGACTGGGCGGCGGTGCCGAGCCCGGCGCGCACCGTGATCCCGCCGCTGCTGCGCGGTTACCTGCGTCTCGGTGCCTGGGTGTGCGGGCCGCCCGCGCACGATCCGGAGTTCGGCGTGGCGGACCTGCTGATCCTGCTCCCACTGGACCGGATCGACCCCCGCTACCTGCGCTTCTTCCTGGGCGGCGAGGCATGACCGCCCCGACCGCGCCGGCCTCGCTCGCGCCGGTCCCGCCCGCGCCGGTGCACCCGGTGCTACCGCCGGTCGGCGCGCGTCCCGGGCACTCCTGGGAACCGGCCTCCCCGTGCACCCCGGACTGCCTGCCCGCCGCCGGCGAGCTGGCCGAGGTGGGCCGGCTCCGGGTGGTGGCCCGGCTGACCGGGCTGGTCGTGCTCGTGCTGACCACCGCCGTGCTGGCCGCGGTGCTCCCGGTCGTGGGTACCCGGCGGCGGCTGCGGGTGCTGCGTGGGATGTTCGGGGCCGTACTGGCGGTGATCGGGGTGCGACTGGTGCACACCGGCGCGGACCGGTTCGACCTCACCCCCGACGAGCTGGGTGCCGATCAGCTGGGTGCCCGGGAACCCGGCGGTGTCCCGGACTTCGGCGGCGGCGTGCTCGTGGTGGCCAACCACCTGTCCTGGCTGGACATCCTGGCGCTCGGTGCGGTGCAGCCGATGCGGATGGTGGCCAAGCGGGAGATCCGGGACTGGCCGCTGGTCGGCGCGGTCGCGACCAGGGCCGGCACGCTGTTCGTGGACCGGGCCGGGCTGCGTGCGCTGCCGTCGGTGGTGGCCGAGGCGGCTACCGCGCTGCGGGCCGGCGCCGCGGTCGGGCTGTTCCCCGAGGGCACCACCTGGTGCGGCGCCGCGACCGGGGTGTTCCGCCGGGCCGGGTTCCAGGCCGCGCTGGACGCCGGTGTACCGGTCCGGCCGGTGGCGCTGGGGATGCGGCTGGCCGACGGCTCCCGCACCGGTGTCGGCGCGTTCATCGGCGAGGACACCCTGGTCGACTCGCTGCTGCGGGTGGCCCGGCTGAGCGAGCTGGTGCTCGAGGTGGCGGTGCTGCCACCGCTGCTGCCGGTGCCGGGACTGGACCGGCGCGAGCTGGCGCGGCGCGCCGAGCTGGCCATCGCGGCGGCCACCGGAGTACCGGCCCCGGCGTCGGTGCGGCGCCCGGCCGCGCTGCCCTCGGCCGCCTGAGCTCCCGCCGCGAGGGGGCCGGTCGAGCTGAGGGGGAGTGCGCCCCACAAGACGCCGGGCCGCCGGGGAGCTAACCTGGCTGTCGACATGACGTACCTGGATCACGCCGCCACCACGCCCATGCTGCGGCAGGCGGCAGCCGCGATGAGCGAGGCGTTGGCACGTACCGGCAACGCCTCCTCGCTGCATTCCGCCGGCCGGCTCGCCCGCCGTGCGGTGGAGGAGGCGCGGGAGTCGATCGCCGCGTCGGTCGGCGCCCGGCCGTCCGAGGTGGTGTTCACCGCCGGCGGCACCGAGGGCGACAACCTCGCCGTGAAGGGCATCTACTGGGCTCGCCGGGGCAACGACCCGCGCCGCACCCGGCTGCTGGTGTCCGCCATCGAGCACCACGCGGTGCTCGAGGCCGCCGAGTGGTTGGTCACCCACGAGGGCGCCGAGCTGGAGCTGCTGCCGGTCGACCAGGTCGGCCGGGTCCGCCCCGAGACGCTGCGCGCCGCGCTCGCCGCCGGCGCCGGCCGGACCGCGCTGGTCAGCGTGATGTGGGCGAACAACGAGGTCGGCACGGTCAACGACATCGAGGCGCTGAGCGCGATCGCGCACGAGTTCGACGTGCCGCTGCACACCGACGCGGTGCAGGCGGTCGGCGTGCTGCCGGTCGACTTCGCCGGCTGCGGCGCGGACGCACTGACCTTGACCGGGCACAAGCTGGGCGGCCCCTACGGCCAGGGCGCGCTGCTGCTGCGCCGCGACGTGGAGTGCACGCCGCTGCTGCACGGCGGCGGCCAGGAGCGCGACGTGCGGTCGGGCACCCTCAACGTGCCGGCGGTGGTCGGTCTCGCGGTGGCCGTCCGGCACGCGGTCGCCGAGGGCCCGCACCGCGCCGCGGAGCTGGCCGGGCTGCGCGACGAGCTGGTCCGCCAGGTGCTCGAGGCGGTGCCGGAGGCGACGCTGAACGGCGACTGGGGCAACGAGCTGGTCGGTGGCGGCCCGTGCCGGCTGCCCGGTATCGCGCACATGTCCTTCCCGGGCTGCGAGGGCGACAGCCTGATCATGTTGATGGACGCACAGGGCATCGAGTGCTCGACCGGCTCGGCCTGCACCGCCGGGGTGGCCCGGCCGAGTCACGTACTGCTGGCGATGGGTGCCGACGAGGCGGCCGCGCGGGGTTCGCTGCGGTTCTCGCTGGGACACACCTCGACCGACGCCGACGTCGCCGCGGTGGCCCGCGCGATCGGCCCGGTGGTGGAACGGGCCCGCCGCGCCGGCCACGCGGGCAGCCGCCAGGCACTGGCGAACACCGCGGCCACCGGGCGGTAACCGATCATGCGAGTACTGGCCGCGATGAGCGGCGGGGTGGATTCGGCGGTCGCGGCAGCGCGCGCGGTGCGGGCCGGGCACGACGTGGTCGGCGTGCACCTGGCGCTGGCCGAGACACCCGCCGCGCTGCGTACCGGGTCCCGCGGCTGCTGCTCGAAAGAAGACGCAGCGGACGCCCGCAGAGCCGCCGACGTGCTCGGCATCCCGTTCTACGTGTGGGACTTCGCCGGGCGCTTCGCCGAGGAGGTCGTCGACCAGTTCGTCGCGGACTACGCGGCGGGCCGGACGCCGAACCCCTGCCTGCGGTGCAACGAGAAGATCAAGTTTGCCGCGCTGCTGGACAAGGCGCTGGCGCTGGGCTTCGACGCGGTGTGCACCGGGCACTACGCCCGGCTGAGCCACCAGGCGGACGGGACGGCCGTGCTGCGCCGCGCCGTGGACGCCGGCAAGGACCAGTCCTACGTGCTCGCGGTGCTGTCCGCCGAGCAGCTCGCGCACGCGATGTTCCCGGTCGGGGACACCCCGAAGGCCCGGATCCGGGCGGAGGCGGCCGAGCGGGACCTGGCCGTCGCGGCCAAGCCGGACAGCCACGACATCTGCTTCATCCCCACCGGCGACACCGCCGGTTGGCTCACCGAGCGGCTCGGCGCCCGCCCCGGTCCGGTGGTGGATGCACTGAGCGGCACCGTGCTCGCCCAGCACACCGGGGTGCACGCGTTCACCGTCGGCCAGCGCAAGGGCATCGGGGTGGACCAGCCCGCGGCGGACGGCCGGCCGCGCTACGTGCTGGGCATCGAGCCGGTCAGCGGCACCGTGCGGGTCGGGCCCTCCGAGGCGCTGGACGTGCACGAGATCGTCGGCGAGCGGCCGGTCTGGGCGGCCGGGCGGGCGCCGGTGGGCGCGGTGGAGTGCGTCGCCCAGGTACGGGCGCACGGTGGCCTGGCCGACGCGGTGGCCGAGCTGGACGGCGATCTGCTCCGGGTACACCTGCGCGAGCCCCTGCGCGGCGTGGCGCCCGGTCAGGCGGTCGCGCTGTACCGCACCGACCCGGCCGGTGACATCGTGCTCGGCTCGGCCACGATCCGCTGAGCCGTCGGGGTGTCGGGGTTCGGGGTGTCGGGGTTCGGGGTAAGCACCGCCGGCCAGGACGACCCGCCCCGCGATCTGCCCGACCTGCTCGGCCGCCTGGTCCGCCGCGACGCCCCCGCCGCCGCGGTGATCGACGTCGCGGCCGACCGGCGGGCCATCGTGGTGTCGCGGGCCCAGCTGTGGCGGCGCACGCTCGCGCTGGCCGACGAGCTCGCCCGGGCCGGCGTCGGTCGCGGTGACTGCGTCGCGGTGTGGCTGCCGAACTGGTCGGATGCGCTGTGCTGGCAGTTCGCCGCCGCCGCCCTCGGTGCGCACGTGATCGGGGTCAACACCCGCTACAACGTCGACGAGGTCACCCACCTGCTGGACAGCGCGCGGCCCCGGCTGATCGCGGTGGCGCACGGGTTCCACGGGCTGGACCTGCGGGAACGACTGGTCGCGGCGGCCCGGCGCAGCGCGGCACCCGCGCCGGCGGTGGCCGTCGTCCTCGGCCCGGCCCCGCCGGCCACCGGCACCGAGGTGGCCGGCGCCGAGCTGGCCGGCTACGACCTGGGAGCCGGCGCCTGGACCCCGGGCCGGCCGTCCGGGCGGCCACCGGAACGCGGCCCGTCCGACCCGGCGGCGCTGGCGGTGGCGTTCACCACCAGCGGCTCCACCGGCCGGCCCAAGCTCGCCGCGCACTCGGGCACCGGCGTACTCCGGCACGCGCTGGCCGGCGCCGCCGCGATCGGGTTGGCCACCGGCGACGTTCTGCTGTGCGGGGTGCCACTGGCCGGCACCTACGGGTTCAGCGCCGCGATGGCCGCGCTGGCCGGCGGCGCGACCGTGCTGCTCGAGCCGGTCTTCGACGCCGACGCGGTACTGGACGACATGGCCCTGCACCGGGTCAGCCACGTCGTCGGCGGTGACGACCTCGGGCTGCGCCTCGAACGGGCCTGGCGGGCGCGGCCCAGGGACCTGTCCAGCTGGCGGTGGTGGGGCGCGGCGAGCTTCCAGGGGCGCGTCCCCGAGCTCGCCCGGTGGGCGGCGGACTCGTTCGGCACCTCGACCGCCGGCGTGTACGGCTCCTCCGAGGTATTCGCGCTCACCTCGATGTGGCCGGCCGACGAGCCGGCGCCACGCCGCTGGGAGGGCGGCGGCCGGGTGGTCACCCCGGAGATCCAGGTGCGCGCCGCCGACCCGGAGAGCGGCGCGGTGCTGCCGCCCGAACGGGAGGGCGAGCTGCAGTTCCTCGGGCCGAACGTGGTCGAGGACTACCTCGGCAACCCGTCGGCGGCCGCGCGCTCGTTCACCGAGGACGGCTGGTTCCGCAGCGGCGACCTGGGCTACCTGGTCGAGGACGGGGTGTTCGTCTACACCTGCCGGATGGGCGACGCGCTGCGGCTGCGCGGGTTCCTGGTGGACCCGTCGGAGATCGAGACCCGGCTGGCCGAGCATCCGGGGGTGGACATCGCCAAGGTGGTGGGCATCGCCGGGTCGGACGGCGGCACCCGGGCGATCGGCTTCGTGGTGCCCGACCCCGGCGCGGCGGGTACCCCGCCCACCCCGGGCGAGCTGCGCGACTGGTGCGCCGCGACGCTGGCGAAGTTCAAGGTGCCCGACCTGGTGCACGTGATCGACGAGATGCCGACCACGTCGGGCCCGAACGGAACGAAGATCCTCAACACCACGCTGCGGGACTGGGCGCACGAGCGCTCCTGAGATCCCCGCGGCGCCCGAGCGGGAGAGCCCTACCCGGGCCGCCGGGCTGGCTCCCGAGGGCCGGGGGGTCAGCACGATCGTCTGTTGCCCCGCGCCACGTCACGATCAACCTGTCTGTGGCGAGAGGGGAATCCAATGGCGGGCAGGTCGTTCCGGAGCACGGTACAGCGGCTGCCGCGACCGGCCGCCCGGCTGGTCACGGTCCTGGTGTGGTTGGTGGTGGCGGTCCTCGCACTGGGCCTGGCCGCCGGCCGGGCCGAGCCGAGGCGCGCGCACGCGCACGGGGTCCTACCGATGGCCCAGCAGAGCGCGCTGGCCGCCGCGTCCGGCGGTGGCCGGGCGGCACTGCTCGCCGAGGCCCACCGCGAGCTCGCCGCGATGCGCGATACCCAGTACCAGCACGAGACCGAGGTCAACGCCGCCGAGGGCGAGTTCTACTACGACTGCTCCGGCTTCCTGGACTACGCGCTGAAGCGTGCCGCGCCGGCCGCGTTCCGCGCACTGCCGGTCACCGCCACCTCCGGCCGCCCGCTCGCCCAGGACTTCGAGCACCACCTGCGCCGGGCCGGCGGCGGCGATCCGTGGCGGTCCGTGGCCACGGTCTCCGCGCTGCTGCCCGGCGACGTGATCGCCTGGCTGGCCACCCCGGATTCGAAGACCCGCGACACCGGGCACGTGATGATCGTGCTGGGGGCGCCCGTCCACAACCCGCACCGCGCCGACGAGTGGCTGGTCAAGGTCATCGACTCGACCGTCTCGCCGCACGCCCAGGACTCCCGCGGCGCCGACGACGAGGGACTGGGCACCGGCACCGTGGGCCTGGTCGCCGACGGCTCGGGCCACCCGGTCGGCTTCTACTGGCGGGGTGGCGTGTCCAAGGTCGCCAAGCGGACCGACGTGGCGCTCGGCCGGCTCGGCTGAGCGAGCGCGACACCCGACCGAAACACCCGACCGCCCCGCGGCGGTTGGGTGTCGCGGCCAAGCCTGGTAGACACCCCGCTGTGAGTACGCCGCATTGGTCGCCCGGTACCGCCACCGGAATCGGATCCCTACCCGGCACCGACCCGCTGGAGGCAGCACGCACCGTCGCCGGCGAGCTGCCGGACCTGCCCCACCTGCCGGAGCTACCGGCGCGCGGGGTGGGCGCCGACATCATCGGCCGCACCGCCGCGCTGCTGGTCGACCTGGCCACCGAGCTGGTGCCGTCCGGCTACCGGGTCGCCTCGCACGCCGGGCGTGAGCACCGGCGCGGCGTCGACCTGCTGCGCACCGACCTGGACGCGCTGGAGGAGGCGCTCGACGCCGCCGCGCCGGCCTGGGTGAAGGTGCAGGCCGCCGGGCCGTGGACGCTGGCCGCCGGGATCGAGCTGCGCAACGGGCACCGGGTGCTCACCGACCGGGGCGCCCGCCGTGAGTTCGCGGCCAGCCTGGCCGAAGGACTGTCCAGGCACGTCGCCGAGGTAGCCAAGCGCACCGGCGCCCAGGTCACCGTGCAGCTGGACGAGCCGAGCCTGCCGGCGGTGCTGGCCGGGTCGCTGCCCACCCCGTCCGGGTTCGGCACCGTCGCGGCGGTGCCCGAGGCCGAGGCCCAGCAGGTGCTGCGCGACCTCATCGACGCCCTGCCCGAGCCGGTGATCGTGCATTGCTGCGCACCGAAGGCCCCGATCGCCCTGCTGCGCGGTGCCGGCGCCGGCGCGCTGGCGTTCGACGCCAGCCTGATGGGTACCCACACCGCCGCGCTGGACGCGATCGGCGAGGCCTGGGACGAGGGCATCCCACTGCTGCTCGGACTGGTCCCCACCACCCGCCCGGAGCCGGAGCGCACGCTGCGCGAGCTGGCCCGCCCGGCGCTCCTGCTCGCCGACCGGGTCGGCTTCACCCGTACCCGGCTGGCCGAGCTGGTGGTGCCCACCCCGGCGTGCGGGCTGGCCGGGGCGAGCCCGGAGTGGGCCGTCAAAGCGATGGCCCAGTGCCGCGAGCTGGGGCGCGCCTTCGTCGAGCCGCCGGAGAGCTGGTCCGCTTCCTAGTGCGGTGGCCGCACCGGCGCTCTGCTCTCAGGCCAGCCGGGTCATGTCCACGGTGACGTCGAGGGCCTCCGCCTCGCCGCCGGTGTAGATGCCCTTCATCGGCGAGACGTCGGCGTAGTCCCGGCCCATCGCGACCAGGACGTGGCGGTTGCCGATCGGCACGTCGTTGGTCGGGTCGTAGCCCCACCAACCACCGGTCCAGGCCTCGATCCAGGCGTGGCTCTCACCGCGCACGGTCTGCTTGACCTCGGTGTCCTCCTTGGGGATCAGGTAGCCCGACACGTACCGGGCCGGGATCCCCATCTGGCGCAGCAACGACAGCGTCAGGTGCACGTAGTCCTGGCAGACGCCCTCGCCGGCCTGCCAGGCCTCCACCGCGGAGGTGTGCACCCCGGTGCTGCCCGGCACGTACCGCAGGTTCTCGTGCACCCACCTGCAGGCGGCGAGCGCCGCATCGGACGGTTTGTGGCTGCGCCGCATCGGTGCCACCACCTTGCCCAGCCCCCGGTCGGCGGACACGTAGTTCGAGAACTCCAGCATCTCGGTGTGCCGGTCGGCGACCTTCTCGCTGGTGACCTCCTCCCAGCTGGCGTTGCGGTTGACCGGGACGGCGTCACCGGTCTCCACCACGGAGGTGGCCACCACCTCCAGCTCGGTGTGCGGGGCGTGCAGGTCGAAGGCGGTGACGACGGTGCCCCAGTAGTCGGTGAACCGGTACGCGCGGGTGGCCGGCACGGTCTCCACCCTGGTCACGATCACGTTCTGCCGGCTGTCGCCGCGCGGGGTCAGCCGCACCTCGTTGTAGGACTGGGTAACCGTCCCCGAGTACCGGTAACCCGTCGAGTGCACAACCCGAATACGCCAACCCACTTAGTGCCCCCCGAACGAGGTCGTCCTACCCGTCTCCGGCGCCCAGCTGGCGCCCCGCCGCGTTGGAGCCGCGGCCCGATACAACAGCGGTATCGGCCCCCGCCTCCGCCTTGCGCTGCATCCAGCTGGATCACCGGATCCGGGCAAGGAACCTCGTTCGGCGGGCACTACGAAACCTCCGGTGCGGTCCAGGCCACCCAGGGCGCGGAGTGGAAATACTGCAGGGACACCGCTTCGCCGGCCTCCCGGATGCACTCCTGGAGCCCGCCCAGCTGCGCGGGCAGGTCTTCGAGCAGGTCCTGCGGGCGCAGGAACTCCAGCTCGCTGCGCGCCCGGCCGAGCAGCCGCAGGGCCTCTTGCTTGGCGCCGATCCGGACCGTCGGACGCCGGTCGAGCTGTTGCAGGCAGCTCTCCGCCTCGTGTATCGCGTGGAACACCGAGCGTGGGAACAACCGGTCCAGCAGCAGGAACTGCACCACCCGCCCCGCGTCCAGCGCGCCCCGGTAGGTGCGCAGGTAGGTGTCGTGCGCGCCGGCCGAACGCAGCACGGTCAGCCAGCCCGGCGAGGACATCCGGTCCGACACCCGGGACAGCAGCAGCCGCACCACCATGTCCACCCGCTCCACCGACTGGCCGAGCAGCAGGAACCGCCAGCTGTCGTCGCGGCTCATGGTCGAGGCGGCCAACCCGTGGAACATCGCGGCCCGCTCCTCGACGTAGGCGAAGAACGCGTGCGGGCCGCCCCAGCGGGCGTAGCTCTGCCGCTCCGGCAGCGCGTTGAAGGTCGCGTTCAGGCACTCCCACATCTCCGTGGAGACCACCTCGCGGGCGCCGCGGGCGTTCTCCCGCGCGCTGGCGATCGACGCCACGATCGAGCCGGCGTGCTCGGTCGAGTAGCCGGCCAGCTCGGTCAGCGACCAGGCGTCCAGCGGCTCGTCGGATTCCGGCTCGACGCCCAGCACACTGAGCAGGACGCGCGCGGCGGTGTCGGCATCCACCGTGGCGTCCTCGAGTAGCTGGTGCACCGACACGTCGAGGATGCGTGCGGTGTCGTCGGCCCGCTCCACGTAGCGGCCGATCCAGTACAGCGACTCGGCGTTCCGGGCCAACATCAGCGCGTCCTTTGCTGTTGTTGCTGTTGCTGCTGTTGCTGTTGGCCGGCGGTGAGCTCGGGCCCGTGTTCGGCGGCCGGCGAGGACGGCGGCGGGGACTTGGCCAGCCCCGCCCCGCCGAGCTCCCGGTCCCCGCCGGAGGACTTGCCGGCCAGTACCCAGGTGTCCTTGCTGCCGCCGCCCTGGCTGGAGTTGACCACCAGACTGTCCTTGGGCAGTGCCACCCTGGTCAGCCCGCCGGGCAGCACGAACACCCCGTCGCCGTCGTTCACCGCGAACGGGCGCAGGTCGACGTGGCGGGGCGAGAGCTGGTCGGCCACCTTGGTCGGCACCGTGGACAGCTGCACCACCGGCTGGGCGATCCAGCCGCGCGGGTCGGACTGGATCTCCCGGCGGGCGTGGGTGAGCTCGCGGGAGGTCGCGTTCGGGCCGAACAGGATGCCGTAACCACCGGACCCCTCCACCGGCTTGACCACCAGCTCGTCCAGGTGGTCGAGCACGTAGGTGCGCTCGTCGGTCAGCCAGCACCGGTACGTCGTGACGTTCGGCAGCAGCGGCCGCTCGTTGAGGTAGTACTGGATCATCGTGGGTACGTAGGTGTAGACCAGCTTGTCGTCGCCGACGCCGTTGCCCACCGCGTTGGCGATCACCACGTGGCCGGCCCGGGCCGCGTTCAGCACGCCGGCCACCCCGAGGACCGAGTCCGGCTTGAACTGCATCGGATCCAGGAACTCGTCGTCCAGGCGCCGGTAGATCACGTCCACCTGCTGCTCGCCCTCGGTGGTGCGCATGTAGACGATGTTGTCCCGGCAGAACAGGTCGCGGCCCTCGACCAGCTCGACGCCCATCTGCCGGGCCAGCAGCGAGTGCTCGAAGTAGGCGGAGTTGAACACACCGGGAGTGAGCACCACGACGACCGGGTCGGCCGCGTTCGGCGCCGCCGCGGCCCGCAGTGCGCGCAGCAGGTGGCTGCCGTAGTCGCCGACCGCGCGCACCCGTTGGCGGGTGAACAGGTCGGGGAACACCCTCGCCATGGTGCGCCGGTTCTCCATCACGTAGGACACCCCGGACGGGCAGCGCAGGTTGTCCTCCAGCACGCGGAAGGTGCCTTCCTCGTCGCGCACCAGGTCGATGCCGGCGACGTGGATACGCACGCCGTTCGGCGGCACGATGCCCGCCGCCGCGCGGTGGAAGTGCTGACAGCTGGTGACCAGGCGGCGGGGGATCACCCCGTCGCGCACGATCTGCGCATCCGCGTAGACGTCGGCCAGGAACGCCTCCAGCGCCTTGACCCGCTGCACGATGCCGCGCTGCAGCCGGGTCCACTCCGACGCCGCGATCACCCGGGGCACGATGTCCAGCGGGAAGGTCCGTTCCTGCCCGGACAGCGAGAACGTGATGCCCTGGTCGGCGTAGGCGCGGTCCAGTGCCTCCGACCGGGCGGTCAGGTCGGCGGCGGCGGTCGGCGCGATCGCCTCGTGCAGAGCGCGGTACGGGGTCCGCACCGTCCCGTCCGAGTCGAACATCTCGTCGAACGCGTCCGGGTGGGCACGGTCCGGTTGGAAGTAGCCGTCGAAGAGGGCCGGGTCGCCGTTCGGTGTGACAGCGGGAGGCGTCGACTTCGACCCGTTGCGTCCGGTGCGCGGCTTGGCGGAACGTTTCACTGAACGACTCACGGTGGTCATCTTTGCCCAGCGAGAGCTGTCGAGCCATCAATTGCGCACGTTAAGTCGCTACGTCTGGGTAACGCCCTCCGACGGGTGCCGCGCCGCCGCCCGTCGTAGGCTCCGGTCTCGTGACTGCGCATGCCGATCGCCTGCTGCTCGGACCCGGCCCGTCCAACCCGTACCCGGAGGCGATCGAGGCGCTCGGGCGCCCGGTGCTCGGGCACCTGGATCCAGACTATCTCGCCCTGGTGGCGGAGATCTCCGAGCGGCTGCGCGCGGTGTTCGGCACCACCAATGAGCTGACGTTGCCGGTGAGCGGCACTGGTTCGGCCGGCATGGAGGCGTGCCTTGCCAGTCTGCTCCAGACCGGTGAGACGGCCATCATCGGCGTGAACGGGTACTTCGGCGAGCGGCTCTGCGAGGTGGCCGCCCGGGGCGGTGCCGAGGTGGTCCGGGTGGAGGCACCCTGGGGCACGGCCCTGGACCCGGCCGACCTGCTCGCCGCGCAGCGCGCCAACCCGGGCGCCCGGCTGCTCGCCACGGTGGCGGCGGAGACCTCCACCGGCGTGCGCAACGACATCGCTCCGCTCGCCGCGCTGGCCGACACGGACACCTTGTTACTGGTGGACGCGGTGACCGCGCTGGGCGGCACCGAGCTGCGGGTGGACGACTGGAAGATCGACGCCTGCTACTCGGCCAGCCAGAAGTGCCTCGGCGCGCCTCCCGGGCTGGCCCCGGTGACCCTGTCACCGCGCGCGGTGGACGTGCTGCGGGCCCGCACCGAGCCGGTCCGCTCGTTCTACCTCGACCTCGGTCTGCTGCACGAGTACTACCTGGGGTCGTCGCACCGCTACCACCACACCGCGTCCTCGACCATGGCCTACTCGCTGCACGCCGGGTTGGGTCGGCTGCTGGGCGAGGGCCGCGAGGCGGTCTGGGCGCGGCACGCCTCGGTGGGCGGCAAGCTGCAGGACGGGTTGGCCAAGCGGGGCTTCGGGCTGATCGCCGACGCGGCAAACCGGCTGCCGCAGCTGACCGCGACGACGCTGCCGGAGGGGCTGGACGAGGCACCGCTGCGCCGCGCGCTGCTGGACCGCCACGGCATCGAGGTCGGCGGTGGCCTCGGCGAGTTCGCCGGCCGGGCCTGGCGGATCGGCCTGATGGGGCACGCGGCCAAGGAGCGCTCGGTGCTGACCCTGCTCGGCGCGGTGGACGAACTGCTCGCCTGAGCCGGCGCGGCGCGCGGGTGCTGGCCACCCGCACGGGTGCCCGGCACCCGCGCGGCGTCGCGCGCACTGCGCCAGGAGGAGCGCGCGCGCTCCTTTGCTCTGCGCATACATGCGCAACACAGGTGGCGATCGCCCGCGGTGGTGCTTTGCTCTGCGCATAGATACGCAACACCGGTGGCGGCCGTGCGCGGTGGCGCTTTGCTCTGCGCATAGATACGCAACAGACCCCCACGACCCGGCGCACCGCCGGCCACGCGGAGCGAGTCCGCCGTTGCCGGCGCACCGCCGGCCACGCGGAGCGAGTCCGCCGTTGCCGGCGCACCGCCGGCCACGCTCGCGAGCTCCGCCGTTGCGTATACCTACGCAGAGCAAAGCGTCGAAACAGGCCAGGTCGAACGCCTTCCCACGAGGGCTTCTCACGAGGGTTCCCCCCACGAGCTCCGGCCGCCGCGCGCCCGGCCGCCGCTGAGGTCGAGCCGCCGCGCGCCCGGCCGCCGCTGCGGTCGAGCCGCCGCGCGCCTGGCCGCCGCTGCG
>DASYLM010000190.1:0-4117 GCA_036009565.1 Pseudonocardia sp.
CTGGACGGGGCTGGCCATGTTCATGCTGGTCAGGCTGGTCAGCGTGGTGGCGAGGAGCCGCTCCGGGGCGTGGGCGGTGACCGGCGCGGTGCGCCACTGACCCCGGTTGTCCAGGACTCGGTTGTCCAGTGCGAGTTGTCCAGGACTCGGTTGTCCAGTGCGGGTTGTCCACTGCGGGTTGTCCAGTGCAGGTTGGCCAGCTACCTCGCCTGGCTCATCCGGCTCATCGCATCGTCCACCAGGCTCGGGTCGTTCAGCACCGCCTGGAACCGCTCGTCGTCCCGCTCACCCTGCAACCGGGCGATCACCATGGTGGCCACCCCGTTGCCGATGCAGTTGGTCAGCGCGCGCCCCTCGCTCATCACCCGGTCGATGCCGACGACCAGCGCGATGCCGATCGCGACCGCCTCGGGGCTGAAGAACTCGCCGCCGAACGCCTGCAGCGACGCGGCCAGGGTGACCAGCCCGGCACCGGTGATGCCGGCGGCACCCTTGGAGGTGAGGACCATGAGCAGCAGCAGCCCGATCTGGGTACCGATCCCGATCTGCTCGCCGCCGGCCTGCAGGATGAACAGCGCACCCATGGTCAGGTAGATGCAGGTGCCGTCCAGGTTGAACGAGTAGCCGGTGGGGATCACCACGCCGACGGTCTGCCGGGACGCGCCGGCGGCCTCCAGCTTGGCCAGCAGCCGGGGCAGCACGGTCTCCGAGGACGAGGTGCCGAGGATGATCAGCAGCTCGTCCTTGATCAGTCGGACGAACTTGAAGATGTTGAACCCGCTCCACGCGGCCACCCCGCCGAGCACGCCGAACACGAAGACCGCGCAGGTGCCCCAGAACGCCAGCATCAGCAGCCCGAGGCTGCCCAGCGCGCCGCCGCCGAACACCGCGACCGTGTAGGCCATCCCGCCGAACGCGCCGAGCGGGGCCACCCACATGATGATCTTGATGATGCCGAAGATCACCTTGCTGGCTGTGTCCACCACGCCGACCACCCGCTCACGCAGTGCCGGGGCCAGCATCGAGGTGGCGCAGGCGGTCAGGATGGCCAGCACCAGCACCTGCAGCACCTGGTTGCTGACGAAGGGCTGCAGGAAGCTGGTCGGCAGCAGGTCCTTGGTGATGAAGTCGACCAGGCCGGCGTCGTGCGCGGCCGGGGTGAGCTGCGCCTGCGCCTGCTTCAGGTCCGCGGCGCTGGGCGGCGCGCTGAAGCCGGCGCCCGGCTGGATCACGTTGGCCGCCAGCAGCCCGAGAGCCAGCGAGACCACCGTGGCCAGCAGGAAGTAGACCAGTGCCCGCACGGCCAGGCCGCCGGCCCGGGCCAGGTTTCCGAGCGAGGCGATGCCGACCACCACGGTGCAGAAGATCACCGGGCCGGTGATGACCTTGATGAGCTGCAGGAAGGTGTCGGCCAGCCACTTGGTGTTGCGGGCCACCCCGGGCGCCAACAGTCCGAGCAGGATGCCGGCCACGATGGCCACCAGGATCCAGAACCACAGCTTCGAGTAGTACCGGCCGCCGCGACCGCGCGAAGTGGGCTTCTCGGGCGGGGTGGTGGGTGTGTCTGTGGTGGCCTGATCGGACATGCCGCCTCCCCGCGCTGAAGGTGGCTCACCTTAGGAGTTGCACCCGCCGATGACCACCAGTTCGCGGCCCCGGATACCGCCGCGGCAGGATCGGTGCCCATGAGCCCCCCATCCGGCCTGGTGGTCGTGGACAAACCAGGCGGCCTGACCTCGCACGACGTGGTCGGGCGGCTGCGCAGGTTGCTGGGCACCCGCAAGATCGGGCACGCCGGCACGCTGGACCCGATGGCCACCGGCGTGCTGGTGCTCGGGGTGGAACGGGCCACCCGGCTGCTCGGGCACCTCGCCCTGGACACCAAGGCGTACGCGGCCACGATCCGCCTCGGCGTCGCCACCAGCACCGACGACGCCGAGGGGGAGGTCACCGGGACCCGCGACGCCGGCGGGGTCGGGGAGGCGGCGGTGCGCGCCGGGATGGTCCCGCTGACCGGCGCGATCGAGCAGGTACCCAGCGCGGTGAGCGCCATCAAGGTGGACGGCAAGCGCGCCTACCAGCGGGTCCGGGACGGCGAACAGGTGCAGCTGGTCGCCCGGCCGGTCACGGTCAGCGAGTTCACCCTGGACGCGGTCCGCCCCGGCGCCGGGTACACCGACCTCGACGTCCGGGTGGAGTGCTCCTCCGGCACCTACATCCGCGCGCTGGCCAGGGACCTGGGCGCCGGCCTGGACGTGGGTGGGCACCTCACCGCGCTGCGCCGCACCCGGGTCGGCCCGTTCGCCCTGGACACCGCGCGCACCCTGGACGAGCTGGCCGAGCGGCCCGAGCTGACGCACAACCTGGAGGCGGCGGTGACCGCGGCGTTCCAGGTGCGCACGGCGGACCCGGACGAGGCCGAGGCGCTGTCCCACGGCCGGGCGCTGACCGCCGCCGGCATCTCCGGGGTGTACGCGGTGACCGGTCCGGACGGGCGCGCGCTCGCGCTGGTCAGCGAGGTGGACGGGCGCGCAAGGCCGGTACTCGTGCTGGCCCCCGCGAACGCCACGTAGGCTCGCGGCCGTGTTGCGCTGGCGAGGGCTGGACGACGTGCCCACCGGCTGGGGGCGGAGCGTGGTGACCGTCGGGGTGTTCGACGGGGTGCACCGCGGCCACCAGAAGTTGATCGGACGGGCGGTGGCGGTGGCCGCCGCCCGACGTCTGCCGTCGGTACTGGTCACCTTCGACCCCCATCCGACCGAAGTGGTCCGGCCGGGGCACCACCCGGCACAGCTCACCACGCTGGCCCGGCGTGCCGAGCTGGTCGGCGAGATGGGCATCTCGGCGTTCTGCGTCCTGCCGTTCACCACCGAGATGGCCCGGATGCCGGCCAACGAGTTCGCCCACGAGGTGCTCGTCGAGCGACTGCACGCGGCCGCGGTGCTGGTGGGGGACAACTTCACCTTCGGACACGGCGCCAAGGGCGACGTCTCGCTGCTGCGCCAGCTCGGCCGCCGCTTCGGCTTCGCCGTCGAGGGCCTGGAGCTGATCACCGACAGCACCGATCCCGGCAACGGGGTGACCTACTCCTCGACCTACATCCGGGCCTGCATCGACGGCGGCGACGTGACGCTGGCCGCGCAGGCGCTCGGCCGCCCGCACCGGCTGGAGGGTGTCGTGGTGCGGGGTGACCGGCGCGGCCACGAGCTGGGTTTCCCGACCGCGAACCTGGCGCCGCCGCCGTTCTCGGCGGTTCCGGCGGACGGGGTCTACGCGTGCTGGTTCGTGCACGGCAAGCGGCAGCTGCCGGCCGCCGTCTCGGTCGGCACGAACCCGACGTTCTCCGGCCGCCAGCGCACCGTCGAGGCCTACGTGCTGGACGTGGACGAGGATTTCTACGGTCACCAGGTGGCGCTCGACTTCGTCGCCCGGCTGCGCGGGATGGAGCGGTTCGACAGCGTCGAGGCGCTGGTCGTGCAGATGGGCCGGGACGTGGACCGCACCCGGGAGCTGCTCGCCGACTGAGCCGCGTCCACGGGGAGGGTCCTGAGTAGTTCCGCTCGTGCGCCTCGGACTGTCCGAGGTGGGTGGCTGAGCTGGGCGTTCCGCTGGGCGACTTGATTGGTTGGTACCGAGCTGAGGTTCGGTCTGTGGTCGGGATGGGGCCGCGGCGGTCACTGTCGGCGACCGGCGGGTGGGAGTGGACTGCGTCGAGGTCGACGTGAGTCCGGTTCTCGGCGAAAATTACCGGACTGGCGTTGGTCTCGGGGGACAAGGGACGCCTCAGTCGTACCAGGGTCGACACCGGGCCACCCGGTCGGTGACGCGGCGTTAACACCCAGCGGTGCAGTCGCAACAGCAGACCTCCAGGCAACTGTGCCACCAAGGTTTCCACCCCGAGGATCTCTAGCGCCGCCCGGGGGAATTGCACCGGGAGATTCGCCATTCCGCCCCAGCGGGCCCCGCCGGACTGCGAGCATTCGCGGTGTCCGGCAATGGAGTGGGGTCAGCGTGGCAGTCCAGGAGCGGGTAGAGCTCGGCGGTCGGCTCGGAGCCGAGGTCGGCGGGCCGGCCGAGCCGGCGGACGCGTCCGCCGAGGCCGCTGCGCGGGCGACCT
>DASYLM010000191.1:0-7478 GCA_036009565.1 Pseudonocardia sp.
CCGGGGACTCCAGCACGTCCCACGGATAGCTGTACCCGGTGACCTTCACCTGGCCACCGGCCGGGCGGGCGCCCCGTTGCTCAGCAGCCGGAGGGTGGCGAGGCCGCCGTCCACGATCCGCTCCAGCGAAGCCGGTGAGCAGGGCGTCGATCGCCGGGCTGTCCCGCTCGGACAGCGCGCGGTAGAACCGGTTGGCGATCTCCGGGGCGAAGCAGTGCACCGCCGAGGAGTCCCGATGAACAGCGCACCCGCCCCGGCGTCCAGGTGTTCCTCGACGTGCTCGGCGAAGGCGTCCAGGTTCAGCTCAAGATCGTCAGTGAGGGGGAACGCCAGCAGACCGGTCAGCTCTATCCTGGAGAACGTCATGCTCGGTGCCTTCTCCTTGCCTGGGGTCGGCTCGCCTGCAGCACGTAGTAGACCAGCGCGTAGGACAGCAGGCCACCGGCCCAGGAGGTCAGTGCGGCCCTCGGGCCACACCGCCGGAACCAGGGCAGCATGCCCAGCAGCAGCGGCACCGAGATCGGGCCGATCAGCGCGGCGACCCAGGACACCACGATCTTGCTGAGATATTCACATATGGGACTCTGTTCGCATAGGCGAACACATGTCAGGACGCTAATATGGCCCGAGTCACAAGTCAATGAACAGGGCAGGGAGCTGATGTCCGAGCAGACCGAACTCGCGGCCGTCGAGGCCGGTGCCGCGCCGGTGGGGGTGAAGTCCGCCCGCAGGGCCATCGACCTGATCGAGACGTTCGCGGCCACCGACGCCTGGCTGTCGCTGTCGGACCTGCACGCGCGGACCGGCTTTCCCCGGTCCAGCCTGCACGGGCTGCTGCACACCCTGTTCGAGGCCGGCTGGCTGCAGGTCGACGCGAGCGGCACCAAGTACCGCCTGGGCGTGCGTGCCCTCATCTGCGGGACCGCGTACGTCGACCGGGACCCGGTGGTCCCGTACGCCACCGACGCCCTGGAGCAGCTTCGCGAGTCGACCGGGTTCACCGCGCACTACGCCCGCCGCTACGGCGCCGAGGTGGTGTACCTGGAGACCCGGGAGTCCCGCCACTCCATCCGGCTGGTGTCCCGGGTCGGGCGCACCCTGCCGGCGTATGCCACCGCGCTGGGCAAGGCCCTGCTGTCCGAGCTGACCCAGGACGAGATCGGCGCCCTGTTGCCGGGCACGCTCAGGCCGCTCACCCCGCACACGATCACCGACCTGGGCGCGCTGCACACCGAGTGCGCCGCGATCCGGGAGCGCGGCTACTCGACCGAGACCGAGGAGGGCACCCTCGGGGTGCGCTGCGTCGCCGCGGTCATCCCGTACCGGATCCCCGGCAGCGACGCGATGAGCTGCTCGATGCCGGTCGAGAAGGTCACCGACGAGGAGGCCCGCCGGGTGGGGGAGCTGCTGATGGAGACGACTGAACAGCTGGGCGCGCGGCTGCGCCGGGCCGGCGTCCGATGACCGGTCCGGGCGGCGCCGGTGAGACGGCACAGCGGATCCTGATCACCGGGGCGGCGGGCGGGATGGGCAAGCTGATGCGGCCCCGGCTGCGCCGCGACGGACGGGTGCTGCGGCTGCTCGACGTGGCGGCCCCGGCGCCGGCCGAACCGGGGGAGCGGGTCGAGCTGGTCACCGGCTCGGTGACCGATCCGGCGGTGATGGCCGCCGCCTGTGCCGGTGTGGACGCGATCATCCACCTGGGCGGGCACAGCAGGGAGACCGCCTGGGCGGACACGGTCGAGGTCAACATCAGCGGCACGCACACCGTGCTGGAGGCCGCGCGGCTGGCCGGCGTGCCCAGGGTGGTCCTGGCGTCGAGCAACCACGCGGTGGGCTTCCGCGAGGTCACCGAAGTCACGGCGGCCGGCCCCGGTGGGCTGCCGGCCGACTCCTCGCCTCGCCCGGACACCTACTACGGGGTCAGCAAGGCGGCGATCGAGGCGCTGGGCAGCCTGTACCACTCCCGCTTCGGCATGGACGTCATCGCCGTCCGGATCGGCTCCTGCTTCGAGACGCCGCTGCCGCTGGGGCCCCGGGGGCTGATCACCTGGCTGTCGCCGGACGACGGCGCGCGGCTGTTCGAGGCCTGCCTGGCCGCTCCGGCCCCCGGCTACCGGCTGGTCTGGGGCGTCTCGGACAACACCCGGCGGATCTGCTCGCTGGCCGAGGCCGAGGCGCTCGGGTACAAGTCGCTGGACAACGCGGAGCGGTTCGCCGACCAGCTGCTGGCCGGCGACGGCGCGGAGGCGCTGAAGTTCCCCTACCTCGGCGGCGCCGCGTTCTGCACCGCCCCGCTGGGTGCGCCCAACCCGATGTGAGGCCGGTCAGTCACACATCAGGTCCAGGCGTTGCCTCCGCCTAGAGCACTCACATATCTGATTCTCATGATCCACGGGCCCCGGCCGGCGTAACGTCGCTGGGGTGCGTGGTGTGCGGTGGGGGCGGGTTCGGGGCGGTGCGCTCTGGACCCCGGTACTGGTCCTGACGATGTCGGTCGCGCTGCTCGGGGCCTGCGCGGGTTCGGGGGTCGACGCGTCCGCCTACGACGCGACGCTCTGGCCTCAGCGCCCGGTTGTCGACCTCAGCTACCAGATGGCGCCCGACCTGCGCACCGCGACCGGGCGGGAGTCGGTGGTCTTCACCCCGGACGCCAGGGTCTGCGAGCTGGTGTTCCGCGCCTGGACGAACAACCCGACCACCGCCGCGAACGGTGCCTCGCTGCGGGTGACCGGTGCCGCGGTGGACGGCCGCGAGGTGCCCGGGCAGGTTCTCCCGGCGGGTGCCCCGGACGGCGCGCCCGGCACCCTGATCAGCATCCCGCTCGCGCAGTGCGTGAACGCCGGCCAGTCGGTGCGCGCCGACCTGGGGTTCCAGGTCGTACTCGGCAAGGACTCGGACGAGCGCGTCGGGTACTCCGGCACGGGGCCGACGTCCTGGATCGGCAGCGGGTTCCCGCTGCTGGCCTGGATCCGGGGCTCCGGCTGGGCGCGCGACCCGGCGGTGGCGATGAACGGCGAGACCGCGGCGAGCGAGGAGTTCAACCTGCGCAGCCTCTCGGTGACCGCGCCGTCCGACTTCCAGGTGCTCGGTACCGGCACCGCGGCCGGGCAGTCGGCCGGGAGCACGCCGGGCACCACGACGCACCGGTTCACCGCGCCGTCGGTGCGCGACGTCTCGATCGCGGTCGGCCGCTACGCCATGCTCGAGCGCGACATCAACGGCGTGCGGTTGCACCTGGGCACCCCGGCCGACGGCAGCCATGTCGACGCCCGGACCTGGGCGGGCGAGATCAGCAGGGCGGTCACCGCGCTCGCCGACCACTTCGGCCCGTTCCCCTATCCGGACCTGTGGGTCACGGTCACCCCGGAGCCCGGCGACGGCACCGAGTTCCCCACGGCCATCCAGTTCAGCGACGCCAAGAAGAGCGACCTGCGCGCCCTGGTCAGCCACGAGGTGTCGCACCAGTGGTTCTACTCCCTGGTCGGCAACAACCAGGCCGAGCACCCGTGGCTGGACGAGACGCTGGCCACCGTCGGCGAGGCGCTCGTCGGCGGCGACGCCAGCTCCTACGCCTACGGCGACACCCCGGACCGGGTGGTCGGTCTGATGGGCCAGCCGATGAGCTACTGGCCCAGCCGGGGCGGCAACGACCGCTACACCGAGGCGGCCTACAACCAGGGCGCGGCGGCGCTGCTCAAGGCCCGCTCGGAGGTCGGCGCTGACCGGTTCGACAGCGAGCTGCGGTCCTACATCAAAGCGAACGCGCACCGGGTGGCGACGCCCGCCGACTTCGCCCGTGCCTTCTCCGGCGACCAGGCGGTGCTCGGTCTGCTGCAGACGGCCGGTGCATTTGCCAACTGATCCTTTTGTCGACCCGCGCGGGCGGGGCGGGGCCTACCATCGGGGTCGGAGACCAGTCGGACCGGCTTCGGGGTGAGGCATGACCAGCACGGATGTTCCGACCACTGGCGAGAGCGCCTATGCCGACCTGGCGGGGCTCGCGGCGGCGCCGCTGTGGCGGCAGTACGGCGACCTGATGCCGGCCCAACCGGTGAGCCCGGCCGTTGCGCACGTGTGGCCCTATGCGCGGCTGCGGCCGCTGGCGCTGCACTTCTGCACCGCACTGTCCATGGCCGAGGCCGAGCGGCGGGTGCTGATGCTGGTCAACCCGGGCCTGACCGACCCACCGGCCACGGTGAACACCCTGTTCGCCGGCATCCAGATCATCATGCCCGGAGAGACCGCACGGACCCATCGGCACAGCGCGAACGCGTTCCGGTTCATCATCGAGGGTGACGGCGCGGTCACCACGGTCAACGGCGAGCGGCTGCGGATGCACCCCGGCGACCTGCTGCTGACCCCCGGCTGGCACTGGCACGACCACACCCACGACGGCGACACCCCGATGATGTGGCTCGACGGGCTGGACTACCCGCTGGTGAACAGCCTGCACGCGGGGTTCTTCGAGATCTACGACGAGCCGACGCCACCGCCCCGCACGCCTGACGACCTGTCCTCGCGGCAGTTCATGCACGGGCGGCTCAACCCGACCTGGCTCACCCCCGACGCCGACCGGCCGAAGGTCTCCCCGGTCGGCAACTACCCGTGGGTCGAAACCGAACGAGCCCTCGCCGCGATCGCCGACGACGCCCCCGGCAGCGCCGCCGAGGGCATCCTGCTGGAGTACACCAACCCGTGGACCGGCGGCCCGGTGCTACCGACCATCGGCTGCCGGATCGCCCGGCTGCGCGCCGGGTTCACCGGACTACCCCGCCGCCACACCGCGAGCACCATCTACCACGTGGTGTCCGGCTCGGGCAGCACCGTCGTCGGCGACACCCGCCTCGACTGGTCCGAGCGCGACATCTTCTGCGTACCCGGCTGGGCCCAGTACTCCCACCACGTGCCGCCCGGCGGCGACGCGACCCTGTTCTCCTACACCGACGAACCGGTACTGCGCACGCTGGGCCTCTACCGCGAACAGTGGCTCTGAACCGCGCGGCTAGCGGGTCTGAGTCGGCGCGGTGAGCCGGGTACTCACGTCGACCTCGACGTAGCCCACCTCCCAGGTCGGCAGCCTTGGTCAATCTGCCGATCACTGTCGTCTTCGGAGTGGCCGATACCGAGGTTGTATCGGCCGCGACGATAAGGCGCCGACTGGCGCCGCTCAGCACAGCATCCGTTGTTCAGAGCGCGCTCCTAGCCGGCGGTCGGCGGCTCGCTGAGCGCGGTGAGCAGGTCGGTGCCCACCGGCACGCCGAGGCCGGTGCACGCGTCCCATCCCGGCCCGGCCCGGTAGGCGCCGTTGCCGCCGGTCGTGATGTCGCGGAACCCCTGGCTCACCACGCCGGCCCGCACCCGGGCGTACAGCGCGGGCGCCAGCAGCCCGGGCCGCTGGCCGGTCGCCTGGGCCAGCCGGGCCACCAGCGCGGCCCACAGCGGAGCGACCGCGCTGGTACCGCCGATGACCGTGTTCGAGCCGTCGACGCGCACCTGGTAGCCGGTCTGCGGGTCGGCCACGGCCGCCACGTCCGGCACACCCCGGCCGGCCTGAGCGGAGGCGCCGTTGCGGGCCGGCACGCCGGCGCCGTTCTGCCAGGCGGGCAGCGGGAACGCCGCGCTCACACCGCCCCCGGTGGCCCCGCCGCCGGTGCCGTTGTTCCACACGGTCTCCTCGGTCACCGCGCCGGTCCGGGTGTCGGCGACCAGCCGGGTGCCGCCGCACGCCAGGGTGTGCGGGCTGGACGCCGGGAAGTCGACGTGCGCGCGGCCGTCGGGAGCCCGGTCACTGCTGCCGTCGTCGCCGGCGGCCGCGGTCACCGTGATCCCGAGCGCGGCCGCGTCGGCGATCGCCTCGTCCAGCGCGGTACGGGCCTGCGCCGTCCAGCTGTCCTCGCTGGCGCCCCAGCTGATGCTGATCGCGGCCGGGGTCGGCGTGGCGTGCGCCGCCTGGGCCACCGCGTCCACGAAGCCGGCGTCGGAGTTCGGCGCGAAGTAGACGACGATGTCGGCCGCCGGGGCGAGGGCGCCGGCCACCTCGATGTCCAGCATCACCTCGCCGTCCGCGCCCTGCGGGTCCCGCCCCGGTGCGTTCGCCGCACCGTCCACCCCGACCGCGCTGACCGAGGGGGTGCGCAGGCCGAGACCGCCGAAGTAGGCGTCCAGGTCGCTCTGCTGGTAACCGCCGCCCAGCTCCACGATGGCGATGGTCTGGCCGGCGCCGTCGGTGTTCGGCGGGAACCGGTAGATCTGGCCGAGCTGCGGCGGGGTGTAGCTCTGGGACACCGCCCTCGGGTGCACCACCTGGATCCGGGGACTCGCCTGCGGCCGGTCGTCGAGACCCAGCACGGCGGTCACCACGCCGTCCCAGGCGGCCGGGACACTCAGCTCGCCGGAGCGGTACCGGTGGGCGATCTCGGTGCCGCCCGGGCCGGGCCGGGTCACCTGGCGCAGCTCGGTGCCGAACATGCCGGACAGCGCCTGGGCGCTGCCGCGCAGCCGCACCTGGCGGGCGGCCGCGTGCACCGCCAGCACCTCGACCCCCTGGCGGGCGGCCTCGGCGGTGACCAGGTCCAGGTCGGCCGGGTCGGCGCCGTACCGCTCGGCGAACTCCTCGGGCGCGATCGCGGCCGCCGCGACCAGCGAGGGCAACGCCGACCGGCGCCTCAGCACCACGGTGACCTCGACACCGGTGTCCGCCGGGACGGCCGACCCTTCCGTCCAGGCGGGCACGGCGCCGCGCGCACTTCCGCGAAGCGCCACCAACCGAGGGCCGTTCGGCACCTGAGCCACCTCCGTGTTGTTCTTGGAGTGGCGCATTCTGCCAGGGGACTCGGACACCCAATGCGCGTGGACCGAGAGGCCGGACAGATCAACCCGGTGATCGTCCTGAGCAGTGGGAGGCCGGCATGGCACTGCCCTCGCTGAGCGAGTTGGACCACTACAGGGCGGAACCCTTCGCGCCGGGCTACCCGGAGTCGGCGAGGACCTTCTACAGCCCCGTCGACCAGGTGCACGAGGCAGAGCGTGGTGGTGAGCATGTACGGCTACGACGACGACGAGCTCGACGCGGTCCTGCGGGACAGCTCGAGTCGTACAAGATCTTCGTACAGATGAGCCTGGACAAGACCCAGGCGGCCGGCGTGCACGAGAAGCAGACACGTGGTCACCGGCAGCGCGGACTGGTCGACCTCCGGCGAGAGCGACCAGGACAACCAGCTCACCGTCATCCGGGACGCACTCGTCGCGGCGGAGGCCAGGAACCGGGTGGACATCATCCACGACGACATGCTCAAACAGATGGCGGCGGCCGCCCATCAGGGTGGTGCCACTCCCTAGTGCCCTGCGTCCGAAGTCCTTGCCAGATATTCGGTGATCCAGATGGATGCATCGCAAGGCGGAGGAGGGGCCGATACCGTCGTTGTATCGGCCCCGACGACAACGCCGCGAGGCGCCATCTGGGCGCCGGAGATCGG
>DASYLM010000192.1:0-6838 GCA_036009565.1 Pseudonocardia sp.
GAGCAGCCGGCCGTGGATCGCGCCGACCTCGAAGGTGCCGAACAGGTCCCGCAGGTACGCCGGCACGGTGGCGAACCCGGCGCCGTAGAACGACAGGATCAGCATCGCGGCGATCAGGAACACGGCCTTGTTGGCGTTGCCCGCGAACAGCAGCACCAGGTAGAGCACCGCACCCACACCCAGGTAGAACCGGTAGATGTTCTTGCGCCCCACCACGTCGGACGTGCTCGACCAGACGAACCGGCCCAGCATGTT
Source organism: Pseudonocardia sp. (assembly GCA_036009565.1). Lineage (GTDB taxonomy): Bacteria > Actinomycetota > Actinomycetes > Mycobacteriales > Pseudonocardiaceae > Pseudonocardia. The sequence continues at coordinate 256 of DASYLM010000192.1, forward strand.
GGCCAGCGACAGGATTGCGACGAAGCCGGCGGCGATCGTGGTGAGTGACTTCGCGGGTGTGTCGCCGCGGAAGAAGTCCTGGTAGATCGGCGCGGCGCGCTCCAGGATGCCGATGCCGGCGGTGACGTTGAAGCACAGCACCACCCAGAGCAGCCAGAACTGCGGCGTCTTGATCGCGTTGCGGGCCGACACCTGCGCGGTGGTGACCAGTGGCTTCGCCCGGACCGACGCGGGATCCCAGCCGGCCGGCTTCCAGTCCTCGGCCGGTACCCGGATCAGTAGCCAGCCCATCGACATGAAGATCGCGTAGCCGATCCCCATGACGAGGAAGGTCTTGGCGATCCCGCCCGGGTGCGCACCGGCCCCGCTGCCGCCGAACGAGGAGAGCAGCGAGCTGGACCACGGCGACGCGATGAGCGCACCGCCGCCGAAGCCCATGATCGCGATCCCGGTGGCCAGTCCGGGCCGGTCCGGGAACCACTTGATCAACGTGGACACCGGCGAGATGTAGCCGATGCCCAGCCCGATCCCGCCGATGAACCCGTAACCCACGACGACCAGCCAGTACTGTCCCAGCGCCATGCCCGCCGCCGAGACCAGGAAGCCCGTGGAGAAGCACGCGGTGGCCACGACCATCGCCCAGCGCGGCCCCCGGTGGTCCACCGCGGTACCGAAGATCGCCGCGGAGACACCCAGCATCACGATGCCCAGGGTGAACGGCAGCGCGCTCAGCGTGCCCGCCCAACTGCTGCCCTTCAGCAGCGTCGCGCTCAGCGGGTCCTTGAACACACTCCACGCGTAGGCCTGGCCGATCGCCAGGTGGATCGACAGTGCCGCCGGCGGAACCAACCAGCGACTCCAGTTCGCCGGCGCGACGATGCGCGAGCGATCAAGGAACCCAGCATCGGCCATGTAGCCGCTCCCCCTTCCGGCGCGAGTCGCGCCGATCATTCTGCTGCTAGGCAAGCTATGGACCGCGTCACCACTCAGCAATGCGGACTCAGCAGATCGTCAGCTCGGCCGATTTGGGCCGGCGGAGCTGACGATCATGTGAACAGTAGAGCCAGTGCCGCTCTAGGAATGCAGCCCGGACCCGATCCCGGTCATCGCGCGGACCTCCATCTCGACCTGCTTCGCCGGGTTCTCCTCCCGCGAGCCGATCATCGTGGCCACCCAGCCGCAGAGGAACGAGAGCGGGATCGACACGATTCCCGGGTTGCTCAGCGGGAAGACGTGGAAGTCCACCGTCGGGAAGATCGACGTGCTGGCGCCGGAGACCACCGGCGAGAAGACGATCAGTAGAATGCATGAGCCGAGGCCGGAGTAGATGCTGGCCAGCGCGCCCGGCGTGTTGAACCGCTTCCAGAACAGCGAGTACAGCAGCGTGGACAGGTTCGCCGACGCGGCCAGGGCCAAAGCCAGCGCGACCAGGAACGCCACGTTGCGCCCGTTGACCAGGATGCCGCCGAGGATGGCCAGCACTCCCATGGCCACCGCGGTGAGCCGGGCGACCCGGACCTCGCTGCGCGGCTCGGCGTTGCCCTTCTTGATGATGCTCGCGTAGACGTCGTGCGCGAAGGACACCGACGCGGTGAGGGTCAGACCGGCCACCACCGCGAGGATCGTGGCGAACGCGACGGCGGACACCAGGCCCAGCAGGATCGACCCACCGATCGCGTAGGCCAGCAGCGGCGCCGCCGAGTTCTCCCCACCCGGTGCGTGCACGATCGCGTCGGAGCCGACCAGCGCGGTCGCGCTGTAGCCCACCACGAGCGTGCACAGGTAGAAGCCGACCATCGACCAGATCGCCCACACCAGCGAGCGGCGCACCTGCCGCGCGTTGGGCACCGTGTAGAACCGCATCAACACGTGCGGCAGGCTGCAGATACCGAGTACCAGCGCCAGCGCGAGGGACACGAAGTCCAGCTCGTTCTTGCCGTACAGCGTGCCGGGCGTGAGGATGGCGTTGCCCAGGCTGTTGTGCTGGGTGGCCTGGCTGAGGATCGTGGAGAAGTTGAAGCCGAACCGGCCCAGCAGGAAGATCGTGATCAGGGCCATGCACATCAGCAGGAGGGTGGCCTTGATGATCTGCACCCAGGTGGTGCCCTTCATGCCGCCGATCAGCACGTACAGGATCATGATCGCGCCGGCCACCGCGATGGCGATGGACTGACCGAACTTCCCGGTGATGTTGAGCAGCAGCGCCACCAGGCCGCCGGCACCGGCGATCTGCGCGAGCAGGTAGAAGTACGAGATCAAGAGCGTGGACGCGGCCGCCGCGACCCGCACCGGGCGCTGCCGCATGCGGAAGGCCACCACGTCCCCCATGGTGAACCGGCCGGTGTTGCGCAGCATCTCCCCGACCAGCAGCAGCCCGACCAGCCACGCCACCACCCAGCCCACCGAGTACACGAAGCCGTCGTAGCCGTGCACCGCGATACCCCCGGCGATGCCGAGGAAGGACGCCGCCGAGAGGAAGTCGCCGGACAGCGCGATGCCGTTCTGGCCACCGGTGAACTCGCCGCCGGCCGCGTAGTAGCTGCTCGTCGTCTGATTCCCGCTGCTCACCCGGTGCACGATGTAGAGGGTGACCGCGACGAACCCGACGAACAGTCCGAGGTTGAGGACCGGGTTGCTACCCACCGCGGTGGTGGCGGCGAGGAAGGTGACCGCCGCCTTGGCCACCACGGTCTTCGTGAGCGCGGTTTTGCCCAGCGCGGACTTGACCAGCGCGGACTTGACCAGTCCGGTGTGGGCCCAGCCGGACTTGACGAAGCCGGTGTGGGTCACCGTCGGGTGGCTGAAGGCGGAGCCCGGCGCGGCGTGGTTCACGAGGACTCCCCCGAGCTGGCCCGGACGGCCTCCAGGGCCGGGTCGAGCCGGAGCCTGGCGTAGCGGGTGTACACCAGCATGATCACAACGGTGCTGACGAACTGCGCCAGGCCGAGCAGCATGCCGACGTTGATCAGCCCGGAGACCTGGATCGCCATGAACGGGTGGTCGTAGGCGGCCAACAGCACGAAGGCCAGGTACCACCCCATGAACAGCGCGGTCATCGGGAAGACGAACCGCCGGAACCGGCGGCGCAGTGCACCGAACTCGGCACTGCCGCGGATTGCCGCGAAATCGGGCCCCCGGTCGGCATCCTCATCCGAGTCGAACAGGAACTGCCCGTCCGGCGATACCGAGTATCGACCCTGGGTATCCGTTGCTAGCGCCATTTCCCCCTCCGAAACTGGCCGTGTCGTCACCGAGTTCGCCGGTACCGGGAACCCCCGGCGCCCGCCGAACCTTCGGTGTGGGCGTGGGCCTCGACCGGTCCGTGTTGCCACGGCGGTGACGCGATCTCCAACGAGACACGCCGGTGCAGGTTTCGCCCGCTGGTCGTTCCGGCTGAGCTCCTTGCGCCTTCAAGTAGGGTCAGGATTAGGCCGAACCGCAGGTCAGTGTGCGTCCGCTTGGCCTAATGTCGATCTTCCGAATGCTGAGTACCGCCAGCCCAGCGCGTGCGGCATTTCGGCCGCGGATCCACCCGATGGTGGCCCTCCATGACAGAGACACCTGTTTGAGCGACACCTGGTCGGCTGTTTCGCGATCTTGTGAGTGAGGACAACACATAGCGTGTGCCCACAACGCCTACGTATGTCCGGTGGCCTGACCGGCAACCGACCAGGAGATGACCGACATGACGACCTCGACTTCGCCTTCGCTCCTCGACTGGATCCTCAAGCTGCTTGGTGACTCGTCCGCCCGTACGGCCTTCCAGTCCGATCCCGACGGCTACGCGGCCGCACACGGCTTCAGCAATCTCTCCGGCGCGGACGTGCACGACGCACTGTGCCTTGCCGCCGACTGCGCGCCGGCGCACGCCGACGAGTCGATCCACCTGCCGTCCCCGCCGCACTACCACGGTGGCGGCGGCTCGCACTACCTGAAGAGCTACATCAACCACTACGAGACGATCGAGCGCCACGACACGTTCGTCGACAACTCGGTCCACCAGGACATCGACACGCACGGCGGCGACTTCCACCAGGTGATGGACAACGACCCCGTGGTGGCCTCCGGGGACGGCGCGGTGGCGGCGCACGGCGACATCAAGGACGCCACCCTGACCACCGGCGACGGCAACGTGGTCGGCCACGACAACCAGGCGATCACCGGCGACGACGGCACGACCGCCTTCGGTAGCGGCGCCGCCAACCGCGCCGACCTGGGCCACAGCTCGCTCGGTGACGGCGGCTCGCTGTCCATCGGCGGCAACGCCGACGCGCACAACACCGAGAGTGACACCCGGACCTCGGCGCACAACTCGGGCGACGGCTCCACCACGGTCAACGCGGCCGGCCCGGACGGGCACGCGAACAACTACGCCGACCAGCACGAGTCCGACACCAGCTCGCACAGCCACTACGACGACGACTCGCGCAGCGACAGCCACAACGCGCTGAACTCGCACAACGACAGCCAGTACGACGACAGCCACAACTACGCCAACCACGGTTACTGACGGGCGGCCCGGCCGCACGTCCGGCTCGGCGGACAATGGCGGCATGCGCTCGCGCCGTCGTCTGTTGCTCACCGTCGGGTCGGCGATGGTCCTGCTCACCTCCGGGTGTGGCGACGCCTCGTCCGCGGAGCGTGCCGGCGCACCGACCGCGGCCGCGCCGGCGGGCCTGGTGGCAACGCCGGTCACGGTGCCCGCCGGGTTGGCCGGCGCGCCGTTCGACGAACCCCGCCAGGTACTCACGCCGCCCGGCTGGTCGATGTCGCTGTGGGCCAGGGTGCCCGGCGCGCGGCTGGCCGCCTGGACCCCCGACGGCGCGCTGCTGGTCTCCCGGCCGGGCGCCGGGCAGGTCGTGCGGCTCGCGCCGGGGAGCTCGGGCCAGGTCACCTCGTCGGTGCTGCTCGACGGGCTGGACCAACCGCACGGGCTGGCCTTCGACGGCACCACCCTCTACGTGGCCGAGAGCGACCAGGTGGATGCCTACACCTACGCCGGCGGCGCCACCTCGGGGCGCCGGACGGTCGCCGACGGTCTGCCCGATGCCAAGAGTGCTGAGCTGGGCGGCGCCTACGCGCACGCGCTCAAGAGCGTCACCGTCGGTCCGGACCGGTCGATCTACTACTCCGTCGGCTCCACCGGCAACATCTCCGGGGAGGACCGTGACGCCGTACCGCAGCGGGCCGTCATCATGCGGATCCCGCCGGCCGGCGGAGCACCGACCGTGTTCGCCCGGGGCGTGCGCAACGGAACCGGGCTGGCCATCGCCCCGGACGGCTCGGTCTGGACGGCGGTGAACAACCGGGACAACATCGAGTACCCGTATGACCGGTCCTACTCCGGCGGCCCGGGCTCGGACCTGGGCGAGGTCGTGGCGGACTACGTCGAGGACCACCCCGTCGAGGAGCTGGCCAGGCTGACCCCCGGGCGTGACCTCGGTTGGCCGTACTGCAACCCGGACGGGGACGTCGAGCCAGGGGTGCCCGGTACCGCCGTCGACTACACCGCGCCGAAGTTCGTCGTGGACGTCCAGACGAACCCCGGCGGCGGCCGGCTTGACTGTGCGGCACTCGCGCCCGTCGAGCAGACCTTCGGCGCGCACTCCGCGCCACTGGGCCTCAGCGTGCTGACCGGCGCCACCCTGCCGGCGCCGTACACGGCAGGTGCGCTGGTCGGCATCCACGGGTCGTGGAACCGCACGCCGCCGCGGGCACCCGAGGTGTCGTTCTTTCCGTGGGTGCACGGCACGTTCGGTGCCCAGCGCACCCTGGTCGGCGGTTTCCAGGCCGCCGACGGTTCCCGCTGGGGTCGGCCGGTGGCGGCTGTGCAGGGCCCGGACCGGGCCGTCTACATCACCGACGACAGTGCCGGCGCGGTGTACCGGTTGGTGCCGCCGGGCCGCTGACCCCGGTCAGGCCCGGTGCCGGGCGCGCAGCCCGGTACGCACCAGCGCGCCCCCGGCCAGCAGCACCACCAGGCCGATGAACAGCCAGAGCTTGCTGCCGGACATGAAGCTGCCGCCGACCACACCGACGCCCTGCAGGAACCACAGCGCGCCGATCAGCACGCAGAGGATCCCTACCACGATGGCACCCCAGACCCGCATCCTCAGTCCCTACCCGTCGTCGGGGCCGGCACTCCCGGCCGTGCTGGGCGCGCCGCGACCGGCCCGCACCCGCCAGCCTCGCACGAATCGGACCGGGCCGTTCCCAGTGGACCCCTCTCAGTGGACCCCTCCCATGCGCGACCTGGTCGACGCCGGCGTCTTCGAGGTCGTGCCCGCCTCGGACGGCAGCGCCTCGAGTACCAGCTCACCGCGAAAGGCCATGACCTGTTCCCCGTGGTGGTGGCGCTGCGGCAGTGGGGCGAGGCGCACTTCTTCCGACCCGGCCAACCACACTCCGAGCTGCTCGACCGCCGCGACGGAGCGCCCCCTGCACACCCTGGAGATCCGCGCCTCGGACGGACGCCGGCTCGACCCGGACAACACCGTGGTCAACAAGGTCGACCAGTCCTAGTGCCCTGCGTCCGAAGTCCTTGCCAGATATTCGGTGATCCAGATGGATGCATCGCAAGGCG
>DASYLM010000193.1:0-8193 GCA_036009565.1 Pseudonocardia sp.
GCAGCTGGCGGTCCAGGAGAGGGTCCGGGGCCGCGTCGACGGGTGAGCCGAGGTCACCGAAGTCACCCAGGTCACCGAGGTCACCGCTAGTACTCGGCCGGAGATCCGGGCTCAGCCCGCCGTGCCGGCCGCTCGGCTCGATATCCGGGCCGGGCTCGAACTCAAGGTCGGGCCGCCAGGACGACCAGGCCGACGCCGGCTGCAGTCCGGAGCCGTTGTCCTGGTCCGTTGCCGGCCGGCCGGCAGCCGGTTCCTGGCCAGCCGACGAGCCAGGCCCCGCGACGGGGTCCGGGCCGGCCGAGTAGTCGGCCCGGGGCGCCGGGATGAGGCCAGTTGGATCCGGGACCATCGGATCCGGGCCCATCGGATCCGGGCCCATCGGATCTGGGCCCACCGGATCCGGGTCCATCAAATCCGGGACCATCGGATCCGGGTCCATCGGGTCCGGGTCCATCGGGTCCGGGTCCAGATCTGGTCCTACCGGTCCCGGATCCGGCGAGCCGATGACCGCCATCGGACCGGACTGGGAGACCCGGGGGTGCGGCAGCATCAGGGCCGACTCGAGAGCTGGCGTGCCCAGCTTGTACTCGGCGGTGCCCTGGTCGAACCGGCCGACGCGGGGCTGCGGGACGGAGGCGTCCGGCTCGACGACGGACGTCGTCTCACCGATACGGCCACGTGGGGAGCGGTGCCGTGACATGTCCTACCTTCCGGACCTGGCGGCCGGGATGGGCTCCGGCTTCGGGAAACCGGCGGATTGGGGACTCCGTGCCCTGTTCGTTACCTGGCCTTTACTGATCCGAGAGCAAAGGTATCGGACGGGTGATGCGGCGCCCGTGATGGTTGCGCTCGGTGAGACCGTCGCACATCTGGGCGCGACAAACGGCCCGCTGTTGACCATCCAGCGTTGTGGATCAGCCGTTGAACGCGGGACGCAGCGCAGCCGCCGCACAGCGGGTGACGACTGCCCCCATTCGGGTGAGTCAGGGTACGACGGTGACCGGCCACCGACCCATCCGCACCAGCCGTACCGCGACCGACCCGATCAGGCGGTGGCCGGCCTGCGTCGAAGCTCCGACCACAACCGCGTCCACCTTGACCTCGTCGGCGATCCGCACGATCTCGGTCACCGGGTCGCCGGAGCGCACCACGTACTCCAGCGGCACGTTGTAGCTGGCCGCGCTGGCCTTGACCTCTTCGCCGAGCTCGGTGGCCACCTGGTCCATGTCCTGCTCGAGGGTCATCTCGGCACCGACGGTCAGCGCCAACCCGGCGAGCGCCGGCCGCGTCGACACGTAGACACAGAGCAGTCGGGAACCCTGCCGGCGCGCGAAGCCGCCGGCCCAGGCCGCCGCCCGGACCGAGGTGGTGGACCCGTCGACGGCGACAAGGATCACGCCGGGACCGTCACCTGTGCACGAGTTCGGAGTTATGTTCTCCACAGGTTCAGCATAACCCTGTTTACATAAGCAGGTGATACACTTAGAGGGTGACAGAGGTTACTACCCACTCCGCCGAACGCTACGCGATCGTAGCCGGCCTGGAACGGCTGATCACGCTGATCCGCCTGCTCACTCCCAGTGGGGAGATCAGCCTGACCACGGCCTCGACCTTGGCGCGCCTCGCCACGGAGGGCCCGCACCGGCTCTCCGACCTCGCCGCGCGGGAAGGCGTCACCCAACCCGCCATGACGCAGCTGGTCTCCCGCCTGGAGCGGAACGGGCTCGCCGAGCGGCGCGGGCACTCCGACGACCGGCGGGTGGTCATGGTGCACATCACCCCTGCCGGGCAGCAGCTCCTCGACCAGCGCCGCAGTCAGCGGGTGACCCAGCTCGCCGGCCTGCTCGACGAGCTGACCCTCGAGCAGGAGCAGGCCATCGCGGCCGCGCTGCCCGCACTGACCAAGCTCGCCGATCTGGGTGCACCCGCGGCGGGACTGCGCCCGGTCAATCCCCCGATGGCCGCGGTACGCCCGAGTATCGACTAGCGAACTAGGACGCGGTGAGCGGCGAGCCGGCGTCGGCCAGCCGGCCGGTCCGGGTGGCCCAGCGCTCGAACACCACCGTGCCGTACGGCGGGATGCTGGCCAGTACCGCGACCACGCCGACCGCGGTGGACCAGTGCTGGCGGCGCCACACCAGGATCGACAGCACTACGTAGACCAGGAACAACACACCGTGGATCGGGCCGAAGACGTGCACCCCGACCGCGTTGTGCACGACCAGGTACTTGAACACCATTCCGATGAGGAGGCCGGTCCACGAGATCGCCTCGGCAACCGCCGCGATCCGGAACCAGGATGTCTCCGAGCTGCGCATGCCTCCCACTCTGCCCGAGGTCAGCCGGCCGCCGCCGCACCGGAGGGGGTCAGGTCGGACACAGCCACGTAGCCGTTCAGGAATGCTGCCACCGCGGCCGCGAGCGTGCGGAGCCTGCGCGGGAGCCACCCGGTGCTGGATCTGCGGCTGTTCCGGATCCCCCGTTTTGCGGCGGCCGGGCGCCACCGCGGTGTTCGCCAGTGCCGCGATGTTCGGCGCCGGCCTGTTGTTCCCGCTGTACTTCCAGCTCGGCCGGGGCGAGGACGCGGTGGCCGCCGGGTTGCTGCTGATCGCCCCGCCTTCCACACCAGCTTCTGATGGCTCACCGGTGCCTCGGTGCTCGACCTCGGCGGCGCGCTGTGGCTGGCCGTCACCGAACGCCGGGCCGCCCCGTAGGCTGCGCTGCGATCGTGGTCAGGGCGGTTATGGGGGGCGGCACGGTGGACCGGCGGACCGACACCCGAGAGGCCATCCGGTCGGTGGCGCTGGAGCAGTTCGGCGAGCGGGGCTACGAGCGGACGTCCCTGCGTGAGCTCGCCGAGCGCCTGCGCATCACCAAGGCCGCCGTGTACCACCACTTCGCCACCAAGGAAGACATCCTGGCCAGCCTGGCCGGCGAGTTCACCGCCCCGGTCGACGAGCTGCTGGCCTGGGGCAACGCCCAGCGCCCCGGCCCGGACACCCGCCGCGAACTGCTGCGCCGCTACGCCGAGCTGCTCGCCGGCCGGCACGGTCGGCTGGTCCGGTTCCTGGACTCCGACCGCGCCGGGCTGCGGGACATGCCAGCCGTGCTCGAGGTGTACCGGCGGCTGGACGGGCTGTGCACGCTGCTCACCAGCGGCGGGCCGACGTTCGCTCCGGGCCGCCCCGCCGACCCGGCCGCCGCGCTGCGCGCCCGGCTGTCACTGTCCGCCCTGCACTCGGGCAGCGCTTCGGGCAGCGCTGCGGGCGCGGATCCCAGGGGTAGCGCCGCGGCGGGCCAGGTCAGTGCGGACGAACTGCGGGACGCCGCGCTGGCGGTCGCCTGCGAGCTCGTCGACCGCTGACCCGCGCCGCGCAATTCCGCGGCCCCACGCTGACGGAATCCCCGACTCACACTGACGGAAACCCCGACTCGCCCTGACGGAAACCCCGACTCGCCCTGACGGAAACCCCGACTCGCGGGCGGTGGGCCCGGCGGTCAGGTGCTTCGGTTCGCCGGGTGTCTCGGTTCCTCGAGCCTGGCGGGGGTGTCCTGGAACAGGTGGTCGCGCAGGGTCGAGCCGGTGTACTCGGTGCGGAAGCTGCCCCGGTCCTGCAGCTCGGGGATCACCTTCGCGACGAACTCGTCCAGCCCGCCCGGAGTCAGGTGCGGGACCAGGATGAACCCGTCGCTGGCGTCGGACTGCACGTAGCTGTCGATCTGCTCGGCCACCTGTGCCGGGGTGCCGATGAACGACTGCCGCGCCGTCGTCTCGATGATCAGCTCGCGGATGCTCAGGTTGCGCGACTGCGCCAGCTCGCGCCACTGCTGGGCGAGCGACACGGTGTCCTTCTCGTGCCGCACCCGGCCGCGGGTGATCGAGACGTTGTCCGGGTCCGGGTCGACGTCCGGCAGCGGACCGTCCGGGTCGTAGCCGGACAGGTCGCGGCCCCAGACCTGCTCCAGGAACGCGATCGCGGTCTGCCCGCCGACCTGCTGGCGCCGCACGTGGTCGGCGCGCTCCTCGGCGTCCTCGGCGCTGTCACCGAGTACGAAGGTGGCCGCCGGCAGGATCTTCAGGTCGTCCGGGCGCCGGCCGTAGCGCGGCATCCGCCCCTTCAGGTCCTGGAAGAACGCCTGGCCGGCCTCGAGGGTGCCGTGCCGGGAGAAGATCGCGTCCGCGGTGGCCGCGCCGAACTCCCGGCCGGCGTCGGAGTCACCGGACTGCAGCAGCACCGGGTAGCCCTGCGGACTGCGCGGCGTACCGAACCGCCCCCGGATGTCGAACTGCTCGCCCTGGTGGCGCACCGGGGTGATGGCGCTGTCGGGGGCGAAGACCCCGCTCACCGGGTCGGCGCGCACCGCGTCGGAGGCCCAGCTGTCCCAGAGCTTCTTGGCCACCTCGAGGATCTCGGCCGCCCGGTCGTAGCGCTGCTCGGGCTTGAGGAAGCCGCCGCGCCGGAAGTTCTCCCCGGTGAACGCATCCGAGCTGGTCACCAGGTTCCAGGCGGACCGGCCGCCGGAGAGGTGGTCGAGCGAGGCGAACTGCTTGGCGATCTCCACCGGCTCGTTGAACGTGGTGTTGATGGTGCCGCCGAGGCCGAGGTGGGTGGTGACCGCGGCGAGCGCGTTCAGCACCGTAAAGGTGTCCGGCCGGCCGACCACGTCCAGGTCGTGGATCAGGCCCCGGTGCTCGCGCAGCCGCAGGCCCTCGGCCAGGAACAGGAAGTCGAACAGCCCGCGCTCGGCGGTGTGCGCGAAATGCACGAACGAGGCGAAGTCGGTCTGGCTGCCGGACGCCGGGTCGCCCCACACCGTGGTGTTGTTCACCCCGGGGAAGTGCGCGGCGAGGTGGACCAGCTTGCGGGGCTTGCTCATGCCCGGGCCTCCGTGAAGTAGTTCGCCGGTCGGGGCAGGCCGAACCGGTCCCGCAGGCTGCCCGGGCGCGGCGCCGCCGGCCGCAGCCCGCGCGCCACCAGTGCCGGCACCAGCTCGCCGGTGATCACCCGCAGGCCTCCGGGCAGTGCCAGCGGGGCCAGGGTGACGCCGTCCGCCGCGCCGCCGCCGACCACGTCACCGATCAGCTCGACCAGGTCGTCCGGCGTACCCACCGCGCGCAGCGTGCCCGGGGCGGCGTCCAGACCGGTGGCGCCGGCCCAGCCGTCGAGTTGCCCGAGTGTCCGCGCGGCGTCCCCGGCGGTGGCCGCCAGCAGCGTCTCGACGTCCAGCAGCACCGGCACCACGTCCGGGTCCCGACCGGCGGCGGCCACCGCGGCGCGCACCCGCTGCCGGGCGGCGACCGACGCGGCGAGATCCGGAGCGGCCACCCGGACCGCGTCCGCCCACCTGCCGATCACCGGCAGCGCGGCCGCCTCGTCGGACCCGTCGCCGAGGTGCAGCACCACCGGTGGGTGTGCCTGCGGCGAGCGCGGCGTGATGGACGGGCCCTTCACCGAGAAGAACTCGCCGCTGAAGTCGATGTAGTGCACCTTGGCGCGGTCCAGGTAGCGGCCGGTGGTCACGTCCCGGATCACCGCGTCGTCCTCCCAGCTGTCCCACAGCCGGGCCACCACCTCGATCGCATCGGCGACCTCGTGCCACAGAACGGCGGCGGGGGCGGCGTCGCGGCGGCCGAACAGGTCGGCCTCGGCCTGGGTGCGGGACACGGCGGGCTGCCAGCCGGCCCGGCCGAGGCTCACGAAGTCGAGTGTGGCGATCGCCTTGGACAGGTGGAACGGCTCGGTGTGCGTCACCGTGGCGGTCGGCACCAGACCGACCGTGCTGGTCACCGGCGCGACCCTGGCCGCGATGGCCACCGCGTCCAGCCGACCGCGCACCCGACCCTCGGCGCCGTTTTCGGGGGGCTCGAACGAGTCGGGGACGGTCAGGAAGTCCAGCCCGGCCACGTCGGCCAGCTGGGCCAGCTCGGTCCAGTACCCGGCGCTGAACAGCTCGGCGGCCCGGGCGCCCGGGAGTCGCCAGGCGGCGGGGTGCCGACCGGCGCCGTCCAGCTCGACGGCCAGGTACGCCTCGGGGCGGGTCGGTCCGCTCACGACTGGGCCCCGATCCAGTACTTGGCCAGCAGCTCGTGGCTGCGTACCCGGTCGGCGTGCTCGGTGGTGATGCTGGTGATCAGGACCTCGTCCGCCCCGGTGACCCGGGCCAGGGTGTGCAACCGGTCCGCGACGGTGGCCGCCGAGCCGACGAACTGGGTCGCGAGCCGGTCCGCGACGCCGGCCCGTTCCGCGTCGGTCCACTGCCGTGCCTTGGCCTCCGCCGGTGTGACGTACGGCTGCGCGCCCCGGCCGGCCTTGATGTCCAGTACCCACTGCCCGTACGGGGCGGCCAGCTCGCGCGCGGTCTCGTCGTCGTCGGCCACCACCACGTCGGCCGACACCATCACGTACGGCTCGGCGAACAGCTTCGACGGCCGGAACGCGGCGCGGTAGGCGGCCACCGTCTCCAGCACGAAGCTCGGCTGGATGTGGTAGCTGGCCGCGAACGGCAACCCGGCCGCGCCGGCCGCCTTCGCGCTCTCCCCGGGGCTCGAACCGAGCACCCAGACCTGCATGTCGGAGCCCTCGGCGGGCAGTACGTGCAGTGCGCCGCCACCGGGACCCGGGTAGCTGCCGGCGATGAAGGCCAGGACGTCGTCGATCTGCCCGGTGTAGTCCGGGGCCGGCTCGTCCAGCCGGTAGTCCAGCAGCCGGCCGAGAATCTCGTAGGTGCCCGGGTCGCCGGGGTAGCTGCTCGGGCGGGGCAGCAGCAGTCCGTCGACCTCGCGGTCCGGCACGTCCGGCGGGCCACCCGCCGGGCCGGCTCCCGAGCGCTTGGTGAGGATCTTGCGCAGGTCGAAGCGACCGAGGCCGAGGTCGACCCGGTTCGGGTGCAGCGCCGCGATCGTGCCGAACTGCTCGGCCACCAGCAGCGGCGGCGAGTTCGGCAGCTGGACGGCGCCGGAGCCGACCCGGATGCGGTCCGTCGCACCGGCGATCAGCGCGACCACCACGGCCGGGGCGGCCGACGCGACGCCTTCGGCGAGGTGGTGCTCGGCGACCCAGAACCGGTGGTAGCCCGAGCGCTCGGCGGCCTGGGCCAGGTCGACCGTATTGCGCAGCGCATCGGCCGCGGTGCCGCCGGCCGGCACCGGTGACAGGTCCAGTACGGAGAGCGGGACAGCGCTCTGCTTGATCGTCGGCCCGGTCGTCTGCCTGATCGGATGGCTCATCGGATCCTCCCGGTGGTGGGCGGCGCGGCGGTGTCCCCGACCCGCTGTGCCGGCCACCTCAATGTGCGCAAGGCATCCGGAACGGCGACTCGTGGGGCGGCCCGGTTGGGGACTGGCCCGCCGTCAGGCGCCGCGAGCGGTCGCTCGCCGCACCCGGACCAGCGCGCGATGGGCTGCCCGGTCAGTTCGGACTGATCGCGGTACTCGTGCGGCAGAAGTCCACGTGGAGTCGCCAGGCGTGCCAGGTGGTGCGCAGGGTGGTCGGGCACGGCGAGCGGTGCCGCCACCTGACCGAGCGTCCTGCGCGCACCCCGACCTCCAGCCGATCCCGCTTGTTCCCACCAGGTCCAACGTGGCATGACCGGCAAATCTTCCGCGGCCGCGGCGCGGCGGGCGATCCTCAGGCAGCGCCGCGCGGTGCCGCCCCGCCTCCTCGACTGTAGAGCCGGCCGCCGGCCGCGGCCAGCAATCACCCGGGACGAGCCGCAATCCACCTTGAAGGACCTCAATTATCACTGTATTAGTAGAGATATGGCGGACCTTCTCGAGCTCGTGAGCCGCCTTCACCTGGACTACAAGCGCACCGCGAGCGCGCTGTGTCGGCCGGGGCGCCACACCGTCTGAGCCCCACCCGGCCGCGTCGCCGCCGGGCCTTCGACCGACGTCACCGTCCCCGGGAGTCTGCTGTGTCCGTTCTGAGCACCCCGCCGTTGAGCACCCCGCCATCGAAAACCCCGCCGTTGAAAACACCGCCGTTGAGCACGACCGACTACCCGAGCACCGACCGCCAGTTCCAGCGCCAGGCCATCACCGAGCACCTGCTCACCGCCCTCGAGGACGTGGTGTGGCGCTACCGGGCGCTGTCCGGTCACCCGGAGCACGCCGACCTGTACGCCGAGACGGTCACCGCCGAGGTCGCGCACCAGCTCGCGGTCGCCCGCCGGGCGCTGGACCGCCACCCCTCG
>DASYLM010000194.1:0-15313 GCA_036009565.1 Pseudonocardia sp.
TGGCACCCGCCTGCACGAGCGCGACGCCACCACCGGCGACGATGCCCTCCTCGACGGCGGCCTTGGCGTTGCGCACCGCGTCCTCGATGCGGTGCTTGCGCTCCTTGAGCTCGACCTCGGTGGCCGCACCGACCTTGATCACCGCAACGCCGCCGGCCAGCTTGGCCAGCCGCTCCTGCAGCTTCTCGCGGTCGTAGTCCGAGTCGCTCTTCTCGATCTCGGCACGGATCTGCGCGACCCGGCCGGCGATCTGCTCGGCGTCACCGGCACCGTCGACGATGGTGGTCTCGTCCTTGGTGACGACCACCTTGCGGGCCCGACCCAGCAGGTCAAGCGTCGCGGTCTCCAGCTTCAGGCCGATGTCCTCGCTGACGACCTCGCCGCCGGTGAGGATCGCCATGTCGGTCAGCATCGCCTTGCGGCGGTCGCCGAAGCCGGGCGCCTTGACCGCGACCGACTTGAACGTGCCGCGGATCTTGTTGACGACCAGGGTGGCCAGAGCCTCGCCCTCGACGTCCTCGGCGATGATGGCCAGCGGCTTGCCGCCCTGCATGACCTTCTCCAGCAGCGGGAGCAGGTCCTTCACCGTCGAGATCTTGGAGCTGACCAGCAGGACGTACGGGTCCTCCAGCTCGGCTTCCATCCGCTCGGCGTCAGTCACGAAGTAGGGCGAGATGTAGCCCTTGTCGAAGCGCATACCCTCGGTGAGCTCCAGCTCCAGCCCGAAGGTCTGCGACTCCTCAACGGTGATGACGCCTTCCTTGCCGACCTTGTCCATCGCCTCGGCGATGAGCTCGCCGATCGAGTTGTCGGCGGCGGAAATCGAGGCGGTAGCGGCGATCTGCTCCTTGGTCTCGACCTCCTTGGCGGTCTTCAGCAGTTCCTGGGCGACGGCCTCGACGGCCTTCTCGATGCCCCGCTTGAGCGCCATCGGGTTCGCACCGGCGGCCACGTTGCGCAGCCCCTCACGAACCAACGCCTGGGCAAGCACGGTCGCCGTGGTCGTGCCGTCACCGGCGATGTCGTCGGTCTTCTTGGCAACTTCCTTGACCAGCTCGGCCCCGATCTTCTCCCAGGGGTCCTCGAGCTCGATCTCCTTGGCGATCGACACACCATCGTTGGTGATGGTGGGCGCGCCCCACTTCTTCTCGAGCACGACGTTACGGCCGCGCGGGCCGAGCGTCACCTTGACGGCGTCGGCGAGGATGTTCATGCCGCGCTCGAGCCCGCGGCGTGCCTCCTCGTCGAACGCGATCATCTTGGCCATGCGATGTGGTCCTCCGATAGGGATGACGCGGTGTCGGAAACGGTGCCCGCGACGGACGACCGGCAACCCTGCGCTCGGCCTCACCGACTCCAACTGGCACTCACAGGTGTCGAGTGCCAATGCCGTGTTTAGCACTCTCATACGGCGAGTGCAAGACGACAGGCCATCGCCGAGTTGATGAGCACCACCGACCCGCCGGCCCCGGGAGCGGGTCCACCCGGACACCGTGAGCAGCCCCGTTCACCATAAAACGCGAGCGCGCGCGCGCCCGCTCGCGAGCGAGGGACCGATCGGCGAACCGGTCGGTCCCTCGCTGTCCTCGGACTCAGAGGCGGCGCACTGCCTCCGCCTGACTACGGCCGTCCCGGCCGGCCGTTGTCTCGAACTCCACCCGGTCACCCTCTTCGAGCGTCCGGAAGCCATCCATCTGGATGGCGCTGTAGTGCACGAAGACATCGGGCCCACCGTCGGTGGCGATGAAGCCGTAGCCCTTCTCCGAGTTGAACCACTTGACCGTGCCCTGGGCCACGGCATCCTCCTGTTGTTGCGGACGAACTCCAACCGACGCTACCCAAACCGACCCCGCCCCGAGAGTCCCGTCTCAGAGTCCGGGAGGGCAGGATGCGCCCTGTGGGCAAAGCTCTGAGAACCGTCGAAGAACACCGCGCGGCCGTCGCCGCACTACTCGGGCCGACCCCGGTCGAGGACCGGCCGCTGGCCGCCGCGCTCGGCCTGGTCCTCGCCGAGGACCTGCGCGCGACCATCGCGCTGCCGCCGTTCGACAACTCCGCGATGGACGGCTATGCGGTGCGGGCCCACGACGTGGCCGACGCCTCTCCGGACCGCCCGGTGCAACTGCCGGTACCCGAGGACATCCCGGCCGGGCGGACCGACTCGCCGCCGCTGGGGCCCGGTACCGCGCACCGGATCATGACCGGAGCGCCGATGCCGCCGGGAGCGGACGCCGTCGTCCAGGTCGAGCACACCGACGGCGGCGTGCACTCGGTGCGGGTGGACCGGTCCGTCGCCGTCGGCACGCACGTGCGCCGCGCCGGCGAGGACACCGTCGCCGACGCGCTGGTACTGCCGGCCGGCACGCTCCTCACCGCTCCCCGAATCGGGCTGGCCGCCGCCGTCGGCGCCGCTACCGTGGCGGTCCGGCGGCCGCCGAACGTGCTCGTGCTGTCCACCGGCTCGGAGCTGGTCAGCCCTGGGCAGCCACTGCGGCACGGGCAGATCTACGAGTCCAACGGAGTGATGCTGGCGGCGGCGGTGCGGGACGCGGGCGGGCACGCCGAGCAGTTGCGCTTCGTCCCCGACGACGTACCCCAGTTCCTCGCCGCACTGACCGACCGGATCATTTCCGCCACGGCCGAGGGCAACCCGCCGGACCTGATCCTGACCTCCGGCGGGGTGAGCGCGGGTGCCTACGAGGTGGTCAAGGACGCGCTCACCGACCGAGGGGTGGAGTTCGTCCGGGTGGCCATGCAGCCCGGCGGGCCGCAGGGCGCCGGGCGCCTCACCGGTCCGGGCGGCTCCGGCGTAACCGTCGTCACACTGCCCGGCAACCCGGTCAGCTCGCAGGTGTCGTTCGAGGTGTTCGTGCGCCCTGCGTTACGGGCCGCGATGGGCCATCCGAGCCCCGCTAGGCCACTCGTGCGGGCTGCCCTGAGTGAGACTCTGCACTCCCCGGCGGGTAAGCGGCAGTTCCGTCGCGGCGAGCTGGACGCCGTCGCGGGCACGGTCCGGACCGTGGGCGGCCCGGGCTCCCATCTGCTGTCCGCGCTGGCCAGGGCCGACTGTCTGATCGTCCTCGACGAGACGGCCGAGGTACACGCCGAGGGCACGGAAGTTGATGTCTGGGTCCTGGCCAGCTGATCGAGCGGCGGCGGCCCGACTACTCCAAGTGATTGTCGACGGAGCGTAATAACGCGTCATTTCATGGAGTGTGACGAAGACCACATCCGAAAAGGGCAACGATTGCTGCCCCTAAGGCGTCAACATCAGCGGAGCGTTCGTCCGAACGGTCCATGTGCAGCGCCTTTACCGCGAATGGGCTGGACCACCGAGCGGGCGCTCGGGAATAATTTGCCCCACGGCGGGTCACCTACCGCCAACAGACCTACCGCTTGTCGCTGGGGAGCGGACGAGCGGTTCCACGGCCGGGGTCGCTGTCTCGGGGGATGGCGGCTCCGGCCTTTTACTTGCCTTACTTGCCCGGAGCTCCCGCGCCGGAGCGCTGTTTCCGGCTCCTGGCTCCCGACCGCTGCTGTTCCCGCGGCGCTGCGCCACGCGGGCCACGGCTAAGGTGACCGCCACCAGACCGACGTGGGCCGGCGGGCCCGCCCGGCGTACCGTCAACGGCCGGGCGACCGCCCCGGCGCCGCATCGCTGGAGGATTCGACTCACCCTGATGGCCGGCACCGACACCGCACCTACCGGACTGAGCCACTTCGTCGGCCTGATCCGCGCCTCGATTCCCCCCATGCACCCCGGCGGCCGGCCCATCGTGGCCGGCGTCGGCGCAGCCGCGCTGCTGGCCAGGGCACTCACCGGGCGCGGTACCGTGCTCGGGGTGGCCGCCACCGCCGCCGTCGCCGCATTCTTCCGCGAACCCGTCCGGGTCACCCCCGACCGGCCGGGCGTGATCGTGGCTCCGGCCGACGGCCTGGTGGCGATCGTCGACGAGTGCCCGCCACCGGCCGAGCTCGGGCTGCCGCCGGCACCGCTGCCCAGGGTCAGCGTTTTCCTCTCCGTGCTCGACGTGCACGTGCAACGGATCCCGCTGGACGCCCGGGTCGAACGCGTCGTCTACCGGCCGGGCAAGTTCCTCTCCGCCGACCTGGACAAGGCCAGCGAGGACAACGAACGCAGCTCGATGCTGCTGCGCGGCGCCGACGGGCAACAGGTCGGCGTGGTGCAGATCGCCGGCCTGCTGGCCCGGCGGATCGTCTGCCAGGTCCGCGAGGGGGCCGAGGTCGCCGCCGGCGAGACCTACGGGCTGATCCGGTTCGGCTCCCGGGTGGACACCTACCTGCCCGCCGGCACCCGGGTCCTGGTCGCGCCCGGGCAACGCACCATCGGCGGCGAGACCGTGCTGGCCGATCCGGCCAGCTCCGAACCGGCGAGCTGAACCATGGCCAACGGCTACCGCGGCGTCCGGCTGCTGCCGAACGCGATCACCGTGCTCGCGCTGTGCTCCGGGCTGTCCGCGGTGCAGTTCGCGCTCAACGGGCGCTTCGACCTGAGCATCGCCGCGCTCACCGCCGCGGCCATCCTCGACAGCCTGGACGGCCGGATCGCCCGGCTGCTCGACGCCACCAGCAAGATGGGCGCCGAGCTGGACTCGCTGGCCGACTGCGTGTCGTTCGGGGTGTCCCCGGCGCTGGTGCTGTTCATCTGGCGGCTGGAGGGCAACCGGCTGGGCTGGGTCGTGGCGCTGGTGTTCGCGGTGTGCGCGGCACTGCGGCTGGCCCGGTTCAACACGCTGCTGGACGACACCGAGCAGCCGCCGTACGCCAAGGAGTTCTTCGTCGGGGTGCCCGCGCCGGCAGCCGCCCTGGTCGCGGTGACCCCGCTGCTCATCGAGATCCAGTTCGGCCGGGGCTTCTGGTCCGAACCGCTCGTCATCGGCGTCTGGATGCTGCTGGTCGCCGCGTTGATGATCAGCCGGCTGCGCACGCTGGCCATGAAGACCGTCCGGGTGCCCGCCGAGTTCATCGCCCCGCTGCTGGTGCTGGTCGGGCTGGCCGCCGCGGCGATCATCACCGTGCCCTTCATGACGCTCGCGCTGGCCGTGTTCATCTACCTCGCGCACCTGCCGTACGGCGTCTACCGGTACCGCTGGCTAGGCCGGCACCCGGAGGCCTGGTACGTCGCGGCGCGGCAGCGCAGGGCCGCCGTGCGTGCGCTGCGCGGTCCCCGGCCGCTCGGCTTGCGGCCGCCGCTGCGCCGTCGGGTGGCCGGCGCCGCCCGGGCCAGTGCGGCCGCGCTGAACAACCGGCGCCGCCGCGAGGACGGCGTGCCGACCAATGGCCAGGTCACCGGTACCGGCGGCCATGTCAGTGGCCTCAGTGGCGTCAGTGGCGTCGGCGGCGCGGGCGGTGTGAGCGGTGTCGGCGGCGGCGTCGGGCCGGTCGAGAACCTGCCGCGCCGAAGCGGCCGCCGACTGGGCCTGCGCAAGACCCGCCGACCCCGCTGACGGCTCGGCCCAGCACGTTCTAGCCGATCGCCACCGCCCGGTCGGCGCGCTGTTTGACCACCAGGTTCAGCACCACCAGCGCGGCAACCAGCACCGCCGTCAGGTGGACCGGCACCGGCGACCACGGCGTGGCCAGCACCAGCACCGCGACCAGCGGGTACGCCACGTTCAGCGCACCCACCCGACCGCCCGGGCGCGGACGCACGTGCAGCAGCCAGACGGTGAGCAGGAACACCGCGACCGGTACCGCCGTGGCGAAGCCGGCCAAGAGCGGGGCCAGCTGCGTCCTGCCGCTGTCGAAGTCGACCGCCACCTCCAGCCCAGCGCCGACAGCCGCCGCCGACCCGAACACCAGATAGTGCCCGTAACCCCAGCCCAGCGCCGTTCCGAGACCGGTCAGCAGCCGCTCCGCCGGCTCGTCGAAGTACAGCCACCACATCGAGAACACGATCACGATGCCGGCCGCGGCCACCCCGAGCAGCGCGCCGAGGTGTTCCCCCTCCGCCAGTGCCTCCTGGATCGCCGAGGCGGCCGCGAGCACCACCTCGCCCAGCACGATCAGGGTGAACAGGCTGTACCTCTCGGCGATGTGCCCGGGGTGCCAGCTGGTCGGCCCGTACCGCTCGGCCCACGCCGGCACCGCGATCTCGGCCACCGCGAGCAGCACGAAGCTGACCACCAGCAGACCGGGCGGCAGCAGCAGTCGCAGTACCCAGCCCAGCTGCACCACCGCGATCCCGGCCGCGTAACGAAGGGTGCAGGGCCGCTGCCGCCGGTTGGTCGCCCCGGCCCGCAACCACTGCGCCACCATGGCCAACCGCATGATCACATAGCCGACCGTGACGATGGTGAAGTCGCCCCGGTCGAACGCGGCGGGCACGCCGGCCGCCAACACCAGCGCGCCGGTGATCTGGATCAGCGTCGTCAGCCGGTACAGCGCGTCGTCGGTGTCGTAGGCGGAGGCGAACCAGGTGAAGTTCATCCAAGCCCACCAGATGGCGAAGAACACCATCAGGTAGCCGAGTAGCCCGGCGCCGACGTGCTGCTCCGCGAGCGCGTGGTGCAGCCGTGCCGCCGCCAGGGACACCGCGACCACGAAGCACAGGTCGAAGAACAGCTCGAGCGGCGTCGCCGCCCGATGCGGCTCGGCGGGCTCCCTGGCCCGCATCACCCTGGTCCAGCTGAGCCCCGGCGCCTCGTGGCCGTCGTCGTGGCCGTCGTCTTGAGTCACCGCGCGATCATGCCCGGTCGGTCAGCGCCGCTGGTAGTCCCGAGTGATGATCACGATCAGGCCCGGGGTTGCGTTCGCGATGCCGCCGAACCTCGGCGCCGCCCTCATGCCGAAGCTGCTGGCCAACGACTGGGCGGCGGCCAGCTCACGGGCGTTGCCCGGCTCGTAGTAGACGGTGCTGGTGCCGATCGCGCCGTACGGGTAGTTGCCGACCTCGGTGACGCTCCAGCCGGAGTCGCGGAAGTCCGCGGCCGCTTGCTGGGCCAGGTCGCGGATCCTGCTGTTGTTGTAGACCCGCACCGGGGCCTTGACGACCTTGCGCGGCGCGTGGGTGGCGCCACCGGACCCGCTCGAGCGACCCGCGCCGGCGCCGTTGTCGGCCGGCAGGCCCGCGCCGGGCAACGGCTTGGGAGCGGGCGGTGCCGGGGCGATCTTGGGGGCCGGGGCGGGCGCAGCATTGGGTGCGGGGGCCGGAGCGGGGGCAGGCGCTGGAGCGGCGGCAGGCGCGGGAGCCGGGCTTGCCGGCGGTGGCGCGGCGATCGGAGCTGGGGCTGGGGCCGGGGCTGGTTCCGGAGCGGGAGCGGGAGCGGCTTCCGGCTTGGCGGCGGGGGGCGGCGCCGGACTGACCGGTGCGGTCGACGCGGCGGCATTCACCGACGGTGGCGGTGGGGCCGCGTTCGCGCGGTCGCCGCCGCTGGCCAACGAGACCAGCCCGACCACGGCTGCTACCGCGGCGACGCCCAGCATCACGAACCCGCCCATACGCAGCGGGGATGGGCCGCCTCCCGGCAGGCTGGGTTCGGTCATCTCGACCTCCCGGTCGCTCGTGATGTCGGTTCACTGGCCACGCGCGAAGATCAGCGCGCGTCAACTCCGAACCGACGAGCCGCCCGCGTCCGCTGTCGACTCGCGCGCAGCCGGCGCAACCGCTTCACCAGCATCGGGTCGGCGGCCATCGCGGCAGGCTTGTCGATCAGCGCGTTGAGCACCTGGTAGTAGCGGGTAGCTGACATGTCGAAAAGCTCACGGATCGCCTGTTCCTTGGCACCCGCGTACTTCCACCACTGAGCCTCGAAAGCGAGGATTTCGTGTTCCCGCCGGGCCAGTTCGTCACTGCCCGCCCGGCGGTCCGGTAGTACCTCGACGGAATCCATTAACGCACCTCGACGGATCGGGGACCGAGCACAACTGCCTAAACAACATGCTTGTGATTCGGGGGGTATTAGACCACGGACCGCCGACAGGGTCCGGCTCCGACGCTCCCGAAACTGACAGGGTGAGGCACCCGATAGGGTCGCGCGCATGGCCGTCCGTCCCATTCGCATCATCGGCGACCCCGTGCTGCATACACCCACCCGCCCGGTGACGGAGTTCGATGACGAACTTCGCACCCTGGTGGTGGACATGTTCGACACGATGGAGGCGGCCGACGGGGTCGGGCTCGCAGCCAACCAGGTCGGCGTCGACCTGCGGGTGTTCGTCTACGACTGCCCCGACGACGTGGCCGGCGTGCAGCTGCGCGGGGTCGTGGTCAACCCGAAGCTCGAGACCACGGAGCTCCCGGAGACCATGCCGGACCCGGACGAGGACTGGGAAGGCTGCCTCTCGGTACCCGGGGAGCAGTTCCCGACCGGCCGGGCGGACTGGGCCAAGGTGACCGGCGTCGACGTAGACGGCGCGCCGGTCGAGGTCGAGGGGCGCGGCTTCTTCGCCCGCTGCCTTCAGCACGAGACGGACCACCTGAACGGTCTGCTCTACGTGGACCGCCTGGTGGGCCGGCACGACAAGGCCGCCCGGCGGGCGCTCAAGCGCCACGGCTGGGGCGTACCCGGCCTGGCCTGGGACCCCACCCTCTCCGAGGCGGCCGACGCCTGACCCCCAGCGGCGAGTCGGGGATTATGTCAGCGCGAGTCGGGGATTACCTCCCCGCGAGTCGGGGATTACGTCAGCGCGAGTCGGGGATTTTGTCAGCGCGAGTCGCTCGACACTGCTGTGGAACTCACCCTCCGCGGGCGGTGGAACACCAGGCCCCACCCGCGCGTTCACCGCTGTAAAGCTGTAATCAAGGCGGTTGGGGCCGGCATGGACGAACTGGACGCCTACTCACGCACGGTCAGCGCGGTGGCCGCTGAGGTCACCCCACACGTAGCCAGCCTGCGCGTCGGTCGGGGGCGCGCCACCGGCGCCGGGTCCGGCGTGGTGTTCACCGCCGACGGACTGTTGCTGACCAACGCACACGTCGTCGCCGACGCCAACCGGGGCGAGGCGGAGTTCACCGACGGTACCGAGACCACGTTCGACGTCGTCGGCGCCGATCCCTTGTCCGACCTGGCCGTCCTGCGCGCCCGGAACGCCACCCCGCCGGCCGCGAAGCTCGGTGACGCGGACCAACTCGTCGTCGGCCAGCTCGTGGTTGCCGTCGGCAACCCGCTCGGGCTGTCCGGCTCGGTCACCGCCGGCGTGGTCAGCGCACTGGGACGGTCGCTGCCCACCCGGAGCGGGCGGGCCGGGCGGGTGATCGAGAACGTCATCCAGACCGACGCCGCGCTGAACCCGGGCAACTCCGGCGGCGCGCTGGCCAACTCCCGGGGTGAGGTGGTCGGGATCAACACCGCGGTGGCCGGCGTCGGACTGGGGCTGGCCGTGCCGGTGAACGCCACCACCCGCCGGATCGTCGCCACGCTGCTGAGCGACGGCCGGGTGCGCCGGGGGTACCTGGGCGTGGTCGGCACGCCGGCTCCGGTACCGGCGGCGGTCGCGGAGCGGTACCAGCGGAGCAAGGGACTGCGGCTGGTCGAGGTGGTGGCTGGCAGCCCCGCCGCGAAGGCCGGACTGCGCGCGGGCGACCTCGTGCTCTCCGTCGGGCGGGAGCCGGTGACCGACGCGCAGGGCATCCAACGCCAGCTGTTCGCCGAGTCGATCGGCGTGGCGCTGCCGGTGACCGTGCTGCGCAACGGCGCCATGGTGGACGTCGTCGCGGTGCCTTCGGAGCTCACCGGCTGATCGGCCAACCCGCAAAGTCCAGCGACTCACGCAGACAAAATCCCCGACTCGCGCTGACAAAATCCCCGACTCGCGGATGTGGGACGGGGTGACGTGCCTGGTCAACGCGGGGCGGCGGCGTTGGCCTGGCGGGGGTGGCGACGGCGGGTTACGGTCGCAGGACACAACTACAGATCGCGGGAGCTCGTAAAGCATCGGGCTGAGAGGGCGGCTTGCTGTTCACAGCAGAGTGCCGCCGACCGCACGAACCTGTCCGGGTAATGCCGGCGTAGGGAGGAATCGCCATGACTGCACTTGACGATCGCACGGTCACCCCCAGCGTCACCACAGGCCCGATCCAGGGGTCGCGCAAGGTGTACGTCGAGGGTCCGGACGACCTGCGGATCCCGGTCCGCCGAGTGGATCTGACCAACGGCGAGCACTTCGACCTGTACGACACCTCCGGCCCGTACACCGACACCAACGCCACCATCGACCTGCGCGCCGGCCTGCCGAAACTCCGCCAACCATGGATCGACGCCCGAGAACCGGTGGACGGCGCAGCCACCCAGCTGGCCTGGGCCAAGGCCGGCATCGTGACGCCGGAGATGCAGTTCATCGCGGTCCGCGAGGGGGTGGACGTCGAACTGGTCCGCTCCGAGGTGGCGCGGGGTCGGGCGGTGATCCCGGCCAACCACAAACACCCCGAGTCCGAGCCGATGATCATCGGCAAGAAGTTCCTGGTGAAGATCAACGCGAACATCGGCAACTCCGCGGTGACCTCCTCCATCGAGGAGGAGGTGGACAAGATGGTCTGGGCCACCCGCTGGGGCGCGGACAACGTGATGGACCTGTCCACCGGCAAGAACATCCACGCCACCCGCGAGTGGATCATGCGGAACTCGCCGGTGCCGATCGGTACGGTGCCGATCTACCAGGCACTGGAGAAGGTCAACGGCGACCCGGCGAAGCTGTCCTGGGAGGTCTACAAGGAGACCATCCTCGAACAGTGCGAGCAGGGCGTCGACTACATGACGGTGCACGCCGGCGTGCTGCTGCGCTACGTGCCGCTGACCGCCAAGCGGGTCACCGGCATCGTGTCCCGGGGCGGTTCGATCATGGCGGCGTGGTGCCTGGCGCACCACCGGGAGTCGTTCCTCTACACGCACTTCGAGGAACTCTGCGACATCCTGCGCACCTACGACGTGACGTTCTCCCTGGGTGACGGGCTGCGCCCGGGTTCCATCGCGGACGCCAACGACACCGCCCAGCTGGCCGAGCTGAAGACCCTGGGAGAGCTCACCCACATCGCCCGCGGCAGGGACGTGCAGGTGATGATCGAGGGCCCCGGCCACGTGCCGATGCACAAGATCGCGGAGAACGTCCGGCTGGAGGAGGAGTGGTGCGGCGAGGCGCCGTTCTACACCCTCGGCCCGCTGGCCACCGACATCGCGCCGGCCTACGACCACATCACGAGCGCGATCGGCGCGGCGATCATCGCCCAGCACGGCACCGCGATGCTCTGCTACGTCACCCCGAAGGAACACCTGGGGCTGCCGAACCGGGACGACGTGAAGGTCGGCGTGATCACCTACAAGATCGCCGCGCACTCCGCCGACCTGGCCAAGGAGCACCCGCACGCACAGTCCAGGGACGACGCGCTGAGCCAGGCCAGGTTCGAGTTCCGCTGGGCCGACCAGTTCAACCTGTCGCTGGACCCGGACACCGCGCGCAGCTACCACGACGAGACGCTGCCCGCCGAGCCGGCGAAGACCGCGCACTTCTGCTCCATGTGCGGGCCCAAGTTCTGTTCCATGAAGATCACCCAGGATGTCCGGGACTACGCCGAGAAGCACGGGCTGACCAGCGTCGAGGCCATCGAGGCCGGCATGGTGGAGAAGTCCGACGAGTTCGGCGAGGCCGGCAACCGGGTGTACCTGCCGATAGCGAGCGAGTAGGCCAGATGGCAATTGAGCAGACCGTGGGGCGCACCCCGCCGAGGGCGATGACGATCGCCGGCACCGACTCCGGTGGCGGCGCCGGCATCGCGGCCGACCTGCGCGCGTTCACCGCCTGCGGGGTGCACGGCTGCCTCGCGGTCTGCGCGGTGACCGTGCAGAACTCCATCGGGGTCACCGGGGTGCACAAGATCCCGCCGGAGACGGTGGCCGCGCAGATCCGCACCGTGGCCGGCGACATCGGGCTGGACGCGGCGAAGACCGGCATGCTGGCCAGCGCGGAGATCATCGAGGCGGTGGCGCGGGCGTGCGACCAGGCCGGCATCGGGGCGGCACACCGCACGCCGCTGGTGATCGACCCGGTCGCCGCGTCGATGCACGGCGACCAGCTGCTGGCCGACTCGGCGCTGGACGCGTTCCGCGGCCTGCTGTTCCCGCGCGCCACGGTGATCACGCCGAACCTGGACGAGGTGCGGCTGCTGATCGGCCTCGACGTGCACGACCGCGCCGCGCAGTACGAGGCGGCGAAGCTGCTCTACGAGCTCGGGCCGAGGTACGTGCTGGTGAAGGGCGGGCACCTGCGGGAGGACGCGGACGTCTGCGTCGACCTGCTCTACGACGGGCACACCTTCACCGAGCTGCCCGGGCCCCGGTTCGAGACCGGCAACACCCACGGCGGCGGCGACTCGATGGCGTCGGCGATCACCGCCGGCCTGGCGCACGGGATGCCGGTGCCGGCCGCGGTGGCCTTCGGCAAGCGCTACATCGTGGAGGCGGTGCGGCACTCCTACCCGCTGGGCGCCGGGCACGGGCCGGTGTCCGCGCTGTGGCGGATCAGGGCCGAACCCGTGTAGCCGACTCGGCCATCCTGGCCATGGCCGCCGGTAGGGGACCTACCGGGGAACGGTCGGCATGCGGGCCCTGGCCGGGCAATGGTCGAATGGGGTGTGCCCGTTCTGCAGCGAGACGACGTCCACATCCAGTACGAGGAACACGGGTCGGGTTTCCCGGTGCTGGCGCTCGCGCCGGGCGGGATGCGTTCCGCCTCGTCGTACTGGGACCAGGTGCCGTGGAACCCGGTCGAGGAACTGGCCGGCAGCTACCGCGTCATCACCATGGACCAGCGCAACGCCGGCTCCTCCACCGCCCCGGTGACCGGCACGGAGAGCTGGGCAACGTACACCGCCGACCAGTTGGCCGTGCTCGACCACCTCGGCATCGACCGCTTCCACGTGGTCGGCATGTGCATCGGCGGGCCGTTCATCCTCGGCCTGCTCGACGCCGCGCCGCACCGGGTCGCGGGCGCGGTGATCCTGCAGTCGATCGGGCTGGACGACAACCGCGACCTGTTCCGCGGGATGTTCGACAGCTGGATGGCCGACCTGGTGCCGAAGCACCCGGAGGCCGGCCCGGCCGCCTGGGCCGCGTACCGGTCAGCCCTCTACGAGGGTGACGACGTGCTGTTCAGCGTGCCGGAGTCGTTCCTGCCGACGATCACCACACCGGTCCTGGTGCTGCAGGGCAATGACGAGCCCCACCCGCGCAGCGCGTCCCGGCTCCTCGCCTCGTCGGTGCCCGGCGCCCAGTTCGTCGAGCAGTGGAAGGACCCGGAGCACCTGCCCGCCGCGGCCGCGGCCATCGCGCAGTTCCTGGCGACAGCCTGAGCCACCCGGGGTGATCGGCCGTGCGCGGGCGGTGAACGCCTCGTCATAGAGTTCGGCGCATGCCACTGTTCGCCTTCGAAGGCACCGCGCCCACTGTCGACCCGTCGGCCTGGATCGCGCCCACCGCGACGCTGGTCGGCGACGTGCGCGTCGAGGCCGAGGCCTCGGTCTGGTACGGCGCGGTGCTGCGTGGTGACTTCGGCCCGATCATCATCCGGGCCGGCGCCAACGTCCAGGACAACTCGGTGCTGCACGGCGGCGAGGACCCGCTGGTCATCGGGGTCGGCGCCACCGTCGGTCACCTCTGTGTGGTGCACAACTGCATCGTCGGCACCGAGGCGCTGATCGGCAACGGCGCCACCGTGCAGGACGGCGCCCGGATCGGCGACCGCGCCCTGGTGGGGGCCAGTGCGCTGATCCCGCCGAACATGGTGGTGCCGGACGACCAGATGGCACTCGGCGCGCCGGCCACGGTGCGCCCGATCACCGAGTCGGCCGGCTGGTGGGTGAAGACGAACCCGGCCGTCTACCGCGCACTGGCCGCCCGGCACAAGATCGGAACGACGGAAGTATGAAGCTCTACGCCGAGCGCCCCGGCCGGGCGGCCCGCCAGCTGCTGGCCGACCTGCTCGCCCTGGCCTGGCTGGCCGGTTTCGGCTGGGCCGCCGAGCAGGGCAGGGAGCTGATGCTGCGGCTGCAGGTCCCGGCCAACAGCCTCACCGAGGCCGGGACCAGCATCGGCGACGCCTTCGCCGGCGCGGCCCGGACCGCCGCCAAGGTTCCGTTCGTCGGCGCCCAGCTGGCCGCCGCACTGGACACCGGCCGGGCGGCGGGCCGGTCGCTGGCCGGCGTGGGAGAGCAGCAGCTGAGCACTATCGCCGAGCTGGCGACCGGCACCGCGGTTCTGGTCGCGCTGGTCGGCGCGCTGCCGGCGTTGGTGCTCTGGCTGCCGCTGCGGATCCGGTACGCACGGCTGGCCGGCGCGGCCGTGTCCTGCCGGGAGCGCAACGCCGACCTTCTCGCGTTGCGCGCACTCACCGCGGTGTCGGTACGCCGACTGCGCGCGGTCACCGAGGACCCGGCGTCCGGCTGGCGGCGCAACGACCCGGACGTGGTGCGCGGACTGGCCGCCCTGGAGCTGCGCCGGCTGGGGCTGCGCGCCCCTCGCTGAGCGAGACGGTTCAGCGCACGGTGATCGGTCGGGTGTCGCTGATCGGTGGCCGGCCCTCGCCCCCGGAGGGGTCGTCCTGGTACACGCGAAGTGTGTAGTCGCCCGGTTGCAGGGTCAGCTCGAACGAGTACGGGCTGAACTTCTGCCCCTCCGCCGTGCTGGTGAAGCCGTGTTGGACCACCGCCGACCCGCGCAGCACCTGCCAGAGCACGGTCGCCTCGAACACCGCCGCCTCACCGGACACCCGGAAGGTCCGGCCGAGCCGTGCGCCGTAGCCGGGGTTGTCGATCTGCACCGGAGACCGGACCGTGTCGGGGTCGTCGCGGGTCCGGGGTTCGGCGATGTCCACCCGGCCCCAGAGCAGGGGCACCGACCTGCCGCCGACCAGGATGCGCACCGGGTCAGCGGAGCCGAGCGCGCCCTGCACCGTGTACACGAGCTGGCGCACCGCCCAGTCGGCCAGCTCGGCGGACGGCTGGTAACCACCGGCGGCCAGGTCGACAGTGATCACGCCGCCGGTGTGCCGGACCGGGGTGCGCAATGCCCAGCCGCGCGGCCACGCCGAGCGGTACGCCGGGTCGGCCCCGGTCTCTCGGGCCAGCAGCTCCCGCACCGCCGGCGAGCCCGACTCCTCGCCAGCGCCGGTCCGGACCTGGTGGAACTCCCGGTACAGCCGGTCCCCCGCCGAGGTCTGACCGAGGTAGTAGACCGGCACCGCCCTGACCCCCGGGGCGTTGTGGCCGGGACCGGTCGGGTCCGGCGCGGTCGATGGGCCGGCCTCGTTCGACGGTGCCGAGCCGGCCGGCCCGGAGCTCGCCGGCCCCGCGCCGGGCGGCTCC
>DASYLM010000195.1:0-2225 GCA_036009565.1 Pseudonocardia sp.
GTGATCACCAGGGCGGCCGGCTGCCCCAGCCGCAGCGCCGGCAGGGTGGTCGGCAGCAGCCAGAGCAGGAACAGCGAGGCGCCGATCCGGTCCCGGCGCCGCTCCGAGGACCAGTAGCCGCTGTCCCTGATCTCCGGCCACTCGCGCGGATCGACGAGGCGGTCCCGGTCGTCGGCAGTGCCGTCTTCGAGGGCATTACCGCTGTTCACGGGGCCCACCATACGGTCGATCAGGAGCCAGGCGGGGGCCGGCGGGGTCATGGCCGGTCGGTCCGCTTGGTCGAGCGGATGGTCCAGGTGATCAGGACGGTGTACGCGAGCGCCATCAGCACGTTGGAGGCCCCGACCGCGACGTCCAGCGGCAGCAGGTAGACCAGCGGGATGCGCAGCACTGCCTCGGCGAGCAGCCCGGCGCCCCAGCCGGCGGACATCACCGTGAAGCGCCGGAGCGCGGCGGGCCCGGCGGCGACCTTGGCGCGCAGCTCGGCCGCACCGGCCGGGCCGGCGAACCGCTGGGCGGCGTAGAAGGTCAGCGGCCGGCCGATCGCGGCGCTGCCCAGGAAGATCAGTCCGGCTATCCCGGTGGTCGCCGAGTCCTTGGCCAGCACGAACCGGACGTCGCCGGTCAGGAAGGTGAGCCCGAGTCCGACCCCGAACAGCACCAGCAGGAACACCGCGAAGGCGTCGAGGCGGCGGTCGCGCACCGCGACCCAGGCGATCCGGCCGGCCGAGGCGATGGTGCCGGCCAGCAGCGACACGTAGTCGCTGCAGCCCAGGGCGCGGGCGCCGTAGTAGGCGGCCACCGCGAGTCCGACGTCCCAGATCAGCGAGCGCACCATCCGGTGCAGACCGGCGGTCTTCGCGGCCGCCCCGGAACCGGCGTCACGGCTCGGTGCGCCGGCGGCGTGCTTCCCAGCGGGGTTTACAGCGGCAGGGTTTACAGCGGCAGGGTTTACGGCGGCAGGGTTTACGGCGGCGGGGTTTACGGCGGCAGGGTTTACGGCGGCAGAGTTCACGGTGGCGTGCATGGCGTCCCCCTGGTGGATAGCGGCGATCTCGTTCGTGGTCACCGGGAAAGCGTCGCGGCAACTGCCCTCCCGTCCCCCGGACAACCGTCACGAGATGGGCATGACAGATGTCATCGGCCCTCCGGGGCGCGCGATCGGCTCGGGTCGCGGCCAGCGGCGAGTCTGGCCGGCCGCGGCGTGTCCGGCCGGCGCGCGGCACGGGCGACGGCACGGGCCGACCGGCCGGGTGACGTGTCGGTAAGGGGCCGGTAACAAACCTGACCGAAGTTGTGGTGAAATAGAGCTATGCGTGACGCCGAGCAGCTCGACCCGTTCTGGGTCGGCCGTCGTGCGCACCTGTTCGACCAGTGCTGTCGCAGGGGCTGAGTTCTCCGCCCCGATCCCTGCCGCGACACCCTGGAGCTCCGCGTGATCACCCGGTCTACCCGGTCTATCCCCGGCCCGACGCCGCTCGCCCTTCCCGAACTCCGCCAGCTGACCCAGCGCATCGCCGCCGAGGTCCGGGCCGGCGTGCACAAGGTGACCGTCGACCCGGACCGCCGGTGGTACCGGTTGCTGTCCAGCGACGGCTACGTGGACGTCTGGCTGATCAGCTGGGCGCGCGAGCAGGGCGCCGAACTGCACGACCACGCCGGCTCGCTGGGCGCGCTGACCGTGGTGCGGGGTGCGCTGACCGAGCACCGCTGGGCGCCGACCAAGGGCACGCTTCGCACCCGCGCGCTGCGCACCGGGGCCAGCGTCGGCTTCGGGCGGGGTCACGTGCACGACGTGATGAACACCGCCGAGGCGCCGGCGGTGAGTGTGCACGCGTACTCGCCGCCGCTGACCGCGATGTCGTACTACCAGGTGGAGCCGGGCGGACTGCTGCGCAGGACCCGCAGCGAGCTGACCACCGAGCCGGAGAAGGCGACCGCATGACCGCACACCTGACCGTCGATCAGATGCTGGCGAACGCCCGTGCCCGGCTGCACCGCCTCGAGGCCGCCGAAGCCGCCGAGGCGGTGGCCGACGGCGCGCTGCTGGTGGACATCCGGCCGCAGTGGCAGCGGGACACCGAGGGCGCCATCCCCGGCGCGCTGCTGATCGAGCGCAACCACCTGGAGTGGCGGCTGGATCCGAGCAGCGGTGCCCGCATCCCCGAGGCGGTGGACCACGACGTGGCGGTCGTGGTGGTCTGCTCGGAGGGCTACACGTCCAG
>DASYLM010000196.1:0-30760 GCA_036009565.1 Pseudonocardia sp.
CGACGGCGTTGGCCCGGGTGTGCAGCGCGGGAGCGGTGGGCCAGGTGCACATCTCGTCGTCGAGCTGGTCCTGGGCGGAGATGAGCGACGCTGCCCCGGCCACCGCTTCGCGCATGAGCGTCCTCTTCCGTCGACCGATAAATCGCTGGTGATTATATCGGTACGTAGGTGAGCTGCGCCACAGGCCCTGCCGACTAGCACGACCGCACAGACAGTCGCAGCTCACTCTGTGAGGCCAAGTCGGTCAGCGCTTGGCGGCCAGCCGAGCCTGGACCTCGGGTCGGCGCAGCGGCGGCAGCGTGGGCGGCGGTTGACGGCGGGCCGGCAGCTCCGCCAGCAGCCGGGTGGTGATCGCGGCGATCTCCGCGACGGCCGCCTCGACCGGGTCGCGGGTGGCCGGCGAGGCGCTCTGCACCCCGCTGACCTTGCGCACGTACTGGCGGGCGGCGGCCTCGATCTCCTCGGCCGTGGCGGACGGCTCGAGGCCGCGCAGGGTGGTGATGTTCCGGCACATGCCACCCACCCTAGGCAGTCGCGACGGAACGCCCCGCCCTGCGAGCGGGACACGTGTGACTGCCGCCCGGCGTAGCGCCGGTCGGCGGCCTGTCGATCAGGACCGCGAGTCCCCGGCGTGAGCATCGGACACATCGAGTCGCTCAGCGAAACGCCCAGGTCAGCCGCCACCTCGGCGGTCCGAGGCACTATGCAGTCGCGCCAGTTCGTTCGCCGGCTCAGTGCACCCGGGGCGCCGGCACGACGGGAGCGGGGTGGTCGGCGCCGGGGCCACCGCCGGCCCGGGACGCCCGGCTGTCACTGATCCGGCGGTCCAGCCGGCCGAGCAGCAGCTCGACCCGGGCCCGGACCAGCGGCGTCATCGGCGGCGCGAGGTGACCGTAGAGCGGGGTGAGCGTGTTCGGCTTCGTCACGATCGCCCTGGCCACGACCTGCGCGGCCTGCTCCGGGGTCTGCCCGGGCAACTCGCGCAGCCACGGCGTCGGAGCGCTCATCCGGGTGTGGATCAGCCCGGCGTAGAAGGTGCTGAGCGTGACCCCGTCCGCCCTGGCCTCCGTCGCCACGCAGCGCATCCAGAAGTCGAAGGCCGCCTTGGACGAGAGGTAGAAGCTCCACTTCGGCATCGCCGGCAGGATCACCCCGGCGGTGGAGACGTTCACGATGTGGCCGGAGCCGGCGGCGCGCATGGCCGGCAGCAGCGCGAGGGTCAGCCGCATCGGGCCGAGGTAGTTCACCCCGGTGCTGGCGGTCAGGTCCTTCGGCCGCTGGTAGGACAGGTGCACCGGGCGGCGCAGCGACTTGCCGGCGTTGTGCACCAGGTAGTCCAGCCGGCCGAACCGGTCCAGCACGCCGGCGGCGAACGCGGCGACCGACTCCTCGGACACGAGATCCAGCGGCAGCGCCACGGCGGACCCGCCGGCGGCGGTGATCTCACCGGCGATCGCGGCGAGGCGGTCGACGGAGCGGGCGCCGAGCAGGACGGTGGCCCCGGCACCGGCCAACAACCGTGCCGTCGCCTCGCCGAGGCCGTAGGAGGCGCCGGTCACCACGGCGATCTTGCCGTCGACCTCCTGGCGCAGCCGTCGCTGGTCGTTGAGCCCCCGGGGGCCGAGAGCCCGGGTCACCGCGCGCCCGAGCGCGCCGGCAGCGAGCGTGTTGCGGGGTCCGGCGGCGGGGGTCATGGCGAGACCTCTTCCTGGGCGGTATCGAGTTCCCGGGTGGCTGGGAGCGCAGCCGCCCGGCAGCGGCGGGGCCGGGCGCTCGATCAGCGCCTGGCCCGCCCCGGGTGACAGCGCGATCTCGGGGTCGAGCTGGACGGCCGACAGTACGGTGGCGTGCACCTGGGCGACGAGGAGGTCCCTGATCTGGGTCCGGCTCGCCTGCGGGCTGCGGATCCAGTGCGCGCCACGGTGCCTTCGATGAACGCCAGGCAGCCGGTCAGCGCGGCCCGCGGCACCGGCGTCGGCGCGCCACCGGTCAGCTCGGCGACGAGCACGGTCGGCCGGTCGCTCAGCGGATCTCCGGCTCGACCCTCGGCCCGGGCCTGAACTCGGTCTGGCTGGCCGGGTTGCTCAGCTGCGGGTACATCAGCGGCACCTCCCGGATCGCGTGCGGGGACATGGACAGCGAGTCCCAGATGGCCTTGACGCTGCCCTGCACGGCCAGCGGCGGCTTGTCGGCCAGCCGTCCGGCCAGGGTCGCCGCGCGCGCCCACACCTGCTCCCGCGAGCCGGGAACCACCTCGCTGACCAGCCCGATGGTGTGCGCGCGCTCCGCGCCGACCCGCTCGTCCAGGCCGAACAGCGCGATCCGCATCGCCTCCCCGAACGGGATCCGCCGGGCCAGCGCCGCGGGTTCCAGCGCCGACAGCATGCCGTAGCTGGTGTGCGGGTCGAAGAACGTCGCATCCGCCGAGCAGATCACCACGTCGGACTCGTTGACCCAGTAGAACGCGCCGCCGGCGCACATCCCGTGCACCGCGCAGATCAGCGGCTTCCACACCCGGTTCTGCTTGGCGCCCAGGAAGAACCCGGGGTCGTCCGCGCTCCACGGGTTCGGGTGGCGGAACCGGCCGGCCTTGCGGTCCACGCCGGTGGAGAAGGCCCGATCGCCGGCGGCGCGCAGCACCACCACCCGGATGTCGTCCTCGAGCCGGCAGCGGCGCCAGATGTCCGCGAACTCGTCGAGCATCCGCTGGTCGAAGCTGTTCAGCACCTCCGGGCGGTTCAGCGTGACGGTCGCGACGTGGTCGGTCAGCTCGAACAGCACCGTCTGGTAGTCGCTCATCTCGGCTCTCTCGGCAGCGCCAGCACCCGCTCGGCCAGCATGGTCTTGAGGATCTCCTCGGTGCCGCCGGCGATCCGGTAGCCGAGTGCGCCCATCATCCAGCGGTTCCAGCCGAAGCTGCCCCAGGCCCCGGTGTCCGCGACGAACGCCGGGCCGAGCAGCTCGGCGGCAAGCTCCCCGATCAGCCGCAGGTTGGTGGTCAGCAGCAGCTTGTCCACCGCCCGCTCGGCGCCGCCCAGTGCGCTGTCCGGGAGAGCCTGCATCCGCTGCTGCTGGAACCGGGCGATGCGCAGCCTGCTGTAGAGCCGGGCCCAGTCGTCCCGGGCGAGCGGGTCGTCGAGCCGACCCTCGCGCTCGGCCAGGGTGCGCAACAGCGCCAGGGCGCGCGAGGTCAGCTCGTGCGAGCGGTCACCCACCGCGCGGCGCTCCCCGGCCAGCGCGCCGGTCGCCACCCGCCAGCCGGCGCCGGGCCCGCCGACCAGGTTCGCCACCGGAACCCGGACGTCGGTGAGCCAGACCTCGGTGAAGCTGGCGCCGCCGGTGAGCTGCCGCAGCGGCCGTACCTCGACGCCGGGCGTGTCCATCGGGACGACGAACATGCTCAGGCCGCGGTGCTTGGGTGCATCCGGGTCGGTGCGCACGAGCGCGAGGCCGAGGTCGGCGAAGGTGGCGTTGGAGGTCCACACCTTCTGCCCGTCCAGCACGTACCCGTCGCCGTCGGGCACCGCCCGGGTCCGCACCCCGGCGAGGTCGGAGCCCGCATCCGGCTCGGAGAACAGCTGGCACGCCACCAGGTCACCGCGGTACAACCCGACCGCGAACCGGGCGATCTGCTCCTGGCTGCCGAATGCGGTGATCGCCGGCCCGACGGTGCCCAGCCCGATGCGCACCGGGTTCATGTCCGGTACCTCGAACGCGGCCTCGATCAGCCGGTACAGCCGGTCGTGGCCGGCGGGCAGGCCGGCGCCGCCGTGCTCGACCGGCCCGGTGAGCCACCCGAAGCCGGCGTCCCAGCGGGTCCGCTGCCAGGCCCGCGCCGCCGCGCACTCCTCGTGCTCCCGCACCCCGGACGTCTCGTGGAACAGCGCCAGGTTCTCCGGCCCGACGCCCCAGGACGTGCTGACGTCGGAGCGGCGGTCGGTGTGTGCGCCGAGGAACTCCACCGCGCGCCGCGCGAACGCCAGCTCCTCGGCGGTGCCGGCCAGCGCGAGCAGGTCGGTGTCGGCGCTCACAGCTGCACGTGCACGTTCTTGGTGCGCAGGTACTCGCGCAGCCCGGCCCGGCCGCCCTCGGTGCCGTGCCCACTGGCCTTCCAACCGCCGAACGGGGCCGCCGGCGGCAACCCGGCCATCCCGTTCACCGAGACGTAGCCCGCCTCCAGCCGCTCGGCCACCCGGTGCGCCCGGGCCAGGTCGGACGTCCACAGGTAGCCGGCGAGTCCGTACCGGGTGCCGTTGGCCAGTGCCACCGCCTCGTCCTCGTCGTCGAACGCGGTCACCGCGAGCACCGGACCGAAGATCTCCTCCTGGGCCAGTGGGCTGGCCGGGTCGACGTCGGAGAACACGGTGGGCGCGACGAACGAACCGGCGCCGGGCACCCGGTCGCCGCCGACCAGCAGCAACCCGTCGCCCCGGGTCCGGGCCGCGTCGATCACGCCGTGGATCCGGTCGGCGGCGGCCCCGTCGACCACGGGGCCCATCGAGGTGCCGGCGGCGAACGGGTCACCGAGGCGCACCTTGCCCACCGCGGCGGCCACCGCGAGCAGCACGTCGTCGTAGCTGGAGCGGTGCACCAGCAGCCGGGTGGGCAGGAAGCAGCCCTGGCCGCTGTTCTGGACCACACCCAGGATCGCCGCCAGCTTGCCGGCCCGGGTCGGGTCGACGTCGTCGAACACGATCGACGCCGACTTGCCGCCCAGCTCCAGCACCGCCGGCAGGTGCCGCCGCGCCGCCGCCCGCCCGACCGCCTGCCCGGCACTGTTGCCGCCGGTGAAGCTGATCATGTCCACCCCGTCGTGGCCGACCAGGTGCTCCCCCGCCGCCGGGCCGCCGCCGACCACGCCGAGCACCCCGGCCGGCAGGCCCGACTCGGCCAGCAGCGCCGCCAGCCGCACGGTGGCGAACGGGGCGAGCTCGGACGGTTTGAGCACCACACAGTTGCCGGCGGCCAGCGCGGGCGCCACCTTCAGCGCGGCCGCGATCACCGGGCCGTTCCACGGGATGATCGCGGCGACCACACCGCGCGGGGAGACCGAGGTGTAGTCGTGCACCGAGCCGGGGGCGGCCGGCACGGTGACGCCGCCGATCTTGTCGGCCCAGCCCGCGTAGTGCGCGAACCACTCGGCGGCCTGCTCGACTCCGGCCACCGAGGCCCGCAGCGGCATCCCCATCTCCAGGCTGACCAGCGCGGCCAGCTCGGTGGCGTGTTCACGGATGGTCCCGGCGAGGCGGTACAGCAGGTCGCGGCGGGCGGCCGGCGCCAGTGCCCGCCAGGCCGGCCACGCCTCCCGGGCGGCCGCGACCGCCGCATCCACCTCGGCGGTACCGGCCAGTGCGAGCTCGGCGTAGCCCAGCCCGTCGGCGGGGTGCACGAAGCACCGCTGCTCGGCGCTGCCGGCCGCCGGTGCGTCGCCGATGAAGCTGGTCGCCTTGGGCAGCAGCGCCTCGGCGTCCTGTCTGGTCGTCACGGGTGGCTCCTCGGGTGCCGAGTGGTCGGGTGCGCGTCAGATTCCGAGCCGCTGGGTGAGCAGCTCGCGGTGGTAGCGGGGGGAGCCGAGCAGGACCTCGGTGCTCGTGGCCCGCTTGAAGTACAGGTGCGCGGGGTGCTCCCAGGTGAAGCCGATGCCGCCGTGGATCTGGATGTTCTCGGCGGCGCAGTGGTGGTACGCCTCGGAGCAGTACGCCTTGGCCAGGCTGGCCAGTACGCCGATCTCCGCGGACTCGCCGTCGATCGCCCAGCCGGCGGCGTAGGCGGCCGACGTCGACGACTCGACCTCGAGCAGCATGTCCGCGCACTTGTGCTTGATCGCCTGGTAGGAGCCGATCGGCCGGCCGAACTGTTCACGCACCTTGGCGTACTCCACGGCCATCTCGAGCACCCGCCGCGCGCCGCCGGCCTGTTCGGCGGCCAGCGCGGCGGCCCCGACGTCCAGCGCCGCGGCCAGCGGTCCGGCGGCGCCGCCGTCCTCGCCGACCAGGGTGGCGGGGGTGCCGTCCAGGACGAGCCGGGCCTGTTTGCGGGTGGCGTCCAGGGTGGCCATCGCGGTGCGGGTCAGGCCCGGTGCGTCCGGGGCCACCGCGAACAGGCCGGGTCCCCGTCCGGTGGTGGCCACCACGAGCAGCAGGTCGGCGACGGTGCCGTCCAGTACGTAGAGCTTCTCCCCGGCCAACCGGTACCCGGCATCGGCCGGGCCGCCGGGCGTGGCCACGGTCCGCACGTCGTCGGCCGCCCAGCTGCCGGACTCCTCGGTCACCGCCAGCGTGCCGATCGTCGAGCCGTCCGCCAGTCCCGGCAGGTAGCGCTGAGCGGCGGCGGCGTCGCCGGCGAACAGCAGCACCGAGGTGGCCAGTACCGCCGAGGACAGGAACGGCGCGCACAGCAGCGCCCGGCCCATCTCCTCGCAGGCGATCTGCAGCTCCACGCAGCCGGAGCCGGCCCCGCCGTACCGTTCGGGCACGACCAGCCCCTGCAGCCCCAGCTGGGTGGCCATCAGCCGCCAGACCGCCGGGTCGTAGCCGTCCTCGGTCTCCATCAGGCGGCGGACCTCGGACTCCGGGCTCCGGTCGGCGAGGAACCGGCGCACGGTGGCCCGCAGCTCGTCGCGCTCCGGCCCGAACGCGAACATCTCGGTCAGCTCGGCGGTCTCGGTCGGCTGGGCGGTCTCGGTCGGCTCGGCGGTCTCGGTCGGCACGGTCACTGTT
Organism: Pseudonocardia sp.; assembly: GCA_036009565.1. GTDB lineage: Bacteria > Actinomycetota > Actinomycetes > Mycobacteriales > Pseudonocardiaceae > Pseudonocardia. Next base: position 6,720 of record DASYLM010000196.1, read on the forward strand.
CCTCCCGGTCGGCGGGCAGGCCGAGCACCTTCTCCGCGATCGTGTTGCGCTGGATCTCCGAGGTGCCGGCGCCGATGGTGGAGGCCCGGGTGCGCAGGAAACCCCGCACCCAGCGCCCGTCGGAGCGCATCCTGGGGTCGGCGGCGTCGAGTTGCCCGTCCGGCCCGAGCAGCTCCACCGCCAGCTCGTGCAGCCGCTGCTCGAACTCGGCATGCTGCAGCCGGCTGACCGAGGACACCGGCCCCGGCGGCTGCCCGCTCAGCACCTGGCCGAGCCCGCGCGCGCCGTTCAGCTCCAGCAGCCTGGCCCCGCTGACCAGCCGGGCAACCTGCTGGCGCACCGCCGGTTCGTCGAGCCGCCGCCGGCGGCGGGCCAGCTCGACCAGGTCGCCCACCACCCGCTGGTAGCGCAGCGCGGCCGCGGCCAGCGAGGTGGACCGCTCGTGCCCCAGCGTCACCCGCGCCGAGCTCCAGCCCCGGTCGTGCTCGCCGATCCGGTCGGTGACCGGCACCTCGACCTCGTCGAAGCTGACCTCGGCGAAGTACCGGGCGCCGGTCATGTCCCGCAGCGGCCGCACGGTCACCCCGGACGCGGCCATGTCCAGGATCAGGCAGGTGATGCCACGCGAGCGGGCCGCGAGGGTGCCGGTGCGGGCCAGCAACAGCATCCGGCGGGCGACCGGCGCGTTCGTCGTCCAGATCTTGCGTCCGGTGACCCGGTAGCGGTCGCCGTCGAGGACCGCCCGGGTGCGCAGCGCGGCCAGGTCCGAGCCGGCCTCGGGTTCGGAGAATCCCTGGCACCACAGCTCGTCGGCGCGCAGCATCGGGCGCAGGTAGCGCTCCCGCTGGGCGTCGGTGCCGTCACGCACGATGGTCGGCCCGACGATGCCGACCGCGTTGGTCGGTGGCACCGGAGCCCGGCCCAGCGCCATCTCCCGGTGGTAGACCGCCTGCAGCGCGGCCGGCAACCCCATGCCGCCCCAGCGCCGCGGCCAGCCCGGCGCCACCCAGCCCTCGTCGGTCAGGGTGGCCTGCCAGGCGCGCAGGTGCGCCAGCCGTGCCACCCGGTCCCGGGGCGCCGGCCCGGGCAGGCGGTCGCGCAGGAAACCGCGCAGCTCGGCCCGGAACTCGCCCTCGGTGAGCTCGGCGCGGTCCGGCGCCCCGGCCGCCACCGCGGCCGCCGGAGCCGGGCCCTCGGTCAGGCCGGGACGGGCCACACCAGCTCCAGTCGGTCGATGCCCATCGCGCCGCCGGCGTGCACCACGATCCGTTGGTCGGGCGCCGCCGAGTACTTGGGGAGTCGAAGGTGCCACTGCGACACCGCCGTGGCCAGCTCGTCGCGGGCCAGGTGCGAACCGGCGCAGCGGTGCGGCCCGGCGCCGAAGGCGAGGTGGCGGTTGCCCGGCCGGTCCAGCCGCACCCGCAGCGGGTCGGCGAACTCGTCGGGGTCGTTGCTGGCCAGCGCGGTGGACGCGAGCACCCGCTCACCGGCCTTCATCGACACGCCGGCGAACTCCAGGTCCTCGGTGACCGTGCGCGCCGGGTTGATGAACGCGTGCACCCGCAGCAGCTCCTCCACCGCGCTCGGGACCAGCGCCGGGTCGGCCACGATCTGGCGGCGGTGCTCGGGGTGCTCGGCGAGGTAGCGGAAGCAGAACGACAGGGCCGCGGTGACCGTGTCCAGACCGGCCACGAACAGCATGAACGTCAGGTTCTGCACCTCGTACGGCTCGATCGGCCGCCCGTCCACCTGGCTCTCCAACAGCGCGGAGACCAGGTCGTCGCGGGGCTCCGCGCGGCGCTCCGCGATCAGCTCCCGCAGGTAGCCGTTGATCTCCAGTCCAGCGAGCCGGCGGGCCTCCGGGTCGTCCTGCGAGTGCAGCAGCACGTTGTTCCAGCCGACGAACAGGTCGGCCTCGGTCGCCGGCAGCCCGAGCATGTTGGTGAAGATCGTGGTGGGGAACGGCTGTGCGAACTCGGCGATGAAGTCGCAGTGCCCCTTCGGGGCCAGCGCGTCGATGAGCTGGGCGCAGGTCGCCCCGATGGCCGCGGTGCGGGCGGTCACCGCCTTGGGCGCGAACATCGGGGCCAGCACGCGGCGGTAGGCGGTGTGGTCGGGCGGGTCCAGCTCCAGGGGCAGCATCCGCTCGCGGCGGCTGACGTGCGCCGGGATGCCGGTCGGCCAGTTGGAGAACTGTTGCGGCCGCTGCAGGGCCTCCCGGATGTCGGCCATCCGGGTCAGCACCCAGTAGCCGCCGTGGTGCGGGCTCCAGAACGCGCGGTCGCCCCGGGTCTGCTCGAAGGCCGCGAACGGGTCCTCGATGAACGCCGCGCCGAAGACGTGGTCGAAGTCCCGAACCAGCGTCGGCGGGACGTGGTCCGGCCGGGCCTGCAACATCGCTACCTCCGAACAGTCCTCGATAATTCGTTACAACAATAAACACCTGGAGCACTCCAGGACAACCGGGTCGAGCGCCGATCCTGGATATCGGTGCATAATTCGCTATCGCTTTGGTCGATATGAGCTTGCTGGAGGTCGGCGATGATCCCTGCTCCGTCCCCTGCTCCCCCGGGTCCGCCGGGTCCGCACTGGTTCGGGCTCGGCGACGTGCTGACCGAGCACGCCAGGACCCGACCGGACGCCGTCGCCGTGGTGTGCGGAGCGCACCGGTTGAGCTGGCCGGAGCTGGACCGCCGCGCCGGCGCGCTCGCCGCCGTGCTGGCCTCGCGGGGGGTGGCGCCCGGCGAGCGGCTGCTCTGGCTCGGGCAGAACTGCCACCGGTTGCTCGAGGCGCTGTTCGCGGCGGCCCGGCTCGGTGCCGTGCTGTGCCCGGTGAACTGGCGACAGAGCGTCGACGAGCTGCGCTTCGTGCTGGCCGACGCGGAACCGGCGGCGGTGCTGTGGCAGGCGGAGGAGATCGGCGAGGCGGTAGCGGCGGTGCGCCCGGCGGCCGGCTCGGCCCACTGGATCCAGCACGACGACCCGGGTCCGGCGGGCTACGAGGCCCTGCTGGCCGCGGCGCAACCGGTCTCCACGGCGCCGGTCGACCCCGCCGGGCCGGTGCTGATGCTCTACACGGCGGCGTTCGACGGCCGCCCGAACGGGGCACTGCTCTCGCAGACCGCGCTGCTCAGCCAGATCACCACGCTGCGGCTGCTCGAGGGGGTCGGCGCGGACGAGGTGTTCCTCAACTCCGGCCCGCTGTTCCACATCGGCACGCTGCGCCGCACGCTCGCGGTGGCGCACGCCGGCGGGCGGAACGTGATGCTCCGCCGGGTCGAGCCCGAGCTGCTCGCCGAGCTGGTCCAGGCGCAGCGGTGCACCAGCGCGTTCCTGCAGCGCCCGACCATGGAGCAGCTGGTGGCCCTCGGCGGCCGGTACGACCTCAGCAGCCTGCGCACCCCGCCGGGACCCCCGGGCTGGGACGAGCTGGTCACCGTGCAGCGCGGTGCCCGGGTGCGCTCGGGCTACGGACAGACCGAGCTGGCCGGCGTCGTCACGTTCCGCATGCCGGAGCGGCCCACCGTCGGCGGACTACCCGGGCCGCTGGCCACCGTCGAGGTGCTCGACCCGGCCGGGGTGCCCGTGGGAGTGGGCGAGGTCGGCGAGCTCGCGGTGCGCGGCCCGATGGTGATGAACGGGTACCACCGGCGCCCCGAGCTCACCGCCGCCAAGCGCCGGCACGGCTGGCACCACACCGGTGACCTGGGCCGACGCGAACCCGACGGCTCCCTCTCGTTCGTCGGGCCGCTGCGCAAGATGATCAAGTCGGCGGCCGAGAACGTGTACCCCGCCGAGGTCGAGGCGTCGCTGCGGCGGCACAGCGGTGTGGCCGAGGCGGCGGTCATCGGGCTGCCGGACGCCACCTGGGGGCAGCGGGTGCTCGCCGTGGTGGTCCCCTCGGCGAGCACCGCGACGGCCGAGCCGGCGGCGCTGGCCGAGCAGCTGATCGAGCACTGCCGCCGCGAGCTCGCCGGCTACAAGCGACCTCGGCTGGTGGAGTTCGTCGACGCACTGCCCACCCGGGGCGGAGGTACCGACTACGACACACTGGACGCCCGCTTCGGCGGCGGCGGCTACCCCGGCACCGGCTGACGTCCCTGTTTCGCCGAGTTCAACCGCACCGGGGTTCGCCGCGCGCTCCAAGGCCGGTGCGGTTGAACTCGGCGCCCTGGCGACAGCCGTAGGCGCCGGCCAGCCCGAGCTCCATCAGTACGGCGGGCCGGGGGTGGCCGCCACCTCGCCCGTGGTCCGCACCCGTCCCGGGGTGACCACCGCGGTACCGGACGCCGCCCGGACGCGGGCCCGGCGCAGCAGCTCCAGGCGCCGGTGGGCGGGCGCCAGCAGCGGCGAGTCCTCGGCGAGCGCGGCGATCTCCCGGCCGACCGCGTCGATCTCCGCGTCCAGTCGCTCGGTCGCCTCGCACACGGTCAGCAGGTCCAGGTCGGACCAGTCGTCCGCGGTCGGGTCCGGCGTGGGCATCAGACGCGCGGGAAGGAGAACAGCTCGCGGCTGTTCCACTCCACGATCCGGTGCACCTCGTCGTCCGGCACCTCGGCGAACACCTCGACGGCCCGCTTGCGGCTGTTCGGCCAGTTCGAGTCCGAGTGCGGGTAGTCGCACTCCCAGGTGATCCGGTCGACGCCGATCACGTCCCGGCTGCGCAGGCCGTGCACGTCGTCGATGAAGCAGCCCCAGATGTTGCGCCGGAAGATGTCCGAGGGCTTCATGTCCTGGTTGACGTTCTGGTAGTAGCGGTGCCGGTCCCACACGTAGTCGGCGCGCTCCAGCAGGTACGGCACCCAGCCGACGCCGCCCTCCGCCAGCGCGACCTTCAGCCCCGGGTGGCGGTGGAAGACCGGGGAGAACATCAGGTCGGCGGCCGCGAACATCGAGTTGCAGCCGAACAGCGTGATGGTCACCGCGAACGGGGCGTCCGGCGCGGTGGTCGGAGCCTGCCCGGACGTGCCGAAGTGCATGCACAACGGGATGCCGGCCTCTTCGGCGGCGGCGAACAGCGGGTCCCAGTGGTCGGTGTGGAACGAGGGCAGCCCCAGCGGCACCGGGTTCTCCGAGAACGTGATGGCCTTGGCGCCCTTCGCCACCGTGCGGTGCAGCTCGGCCACGCAGGCCGGCACGTCCCACAGCGGCAGCATGACCACCGGGATGAACCGCTCCGGGGCCGCCGCGCACCATTCGTCGATCATGAAGTCGTTGAACGCCCGCACGCAGAGCAGGCCGAGCTCGCGATCATTGCCCTGCAGGAACACCTTGCCGGCGAAGCCGGGAAAGGACGGGTAGCAGATCGCCGCCTGGACTCCGTCCAGGTCCATGTCGATGACCCTGGCCTCCGGGTCGTAACAGCCGGGCAGCATGTCGGAGTAGCGCAGCGGCTCGGTGCCGAACTCCTCCGGGCGCTTGCCGGCGACCGCGTTGAGGCCGATCTGCGGGTATCGGCGGCCCTCGTAGTACCAGACGTGCGCCGGCGGGCCGCCGCCCTCGACCTCCTCCTCGACGATCTTCGGACCGTCCGCCAGATACCGCGCCGGCAGCCGGTCCTGCCAGACGTGCGGCGGCTCGACCAGGTGGTCGTCCACGGAGATCAGCTGCATGTGGTCCTGGAGCGGCATCGGGATGCACCTCGGATCGGGATGGTCGGATCTAGCTCGGAGCTGGTGGGTCGGAGCTGATGGGTCAGATCTGGGTCGGCTGATAATCACTCTAACTTAGAACGAATTATTCGGATACGATCTCACTCAGCCAACTGAGCCGAGGAGACGCCCGTGTCGCTGCTGGGGAACAAGGTCGCGCTGGTCACCGGCGCCGGGACGGGCATCGGGCGGGCCTCCGCGCTCGCCTTCGCCGCCGCCGGCGCCCGGGTGGTGGTCTCCGACATCGACTCCGGCGGCGGCAAGGCGACCGTCGAGGCGATCCTGGACGCGGGCGGCGAGGCCAGCTTCCAGCAGGCCGACGTGGCCGACTCCGCGCAGGTCCAGGCGCTGGTGGCCTACGCCGTGCAGACGTACGGCGGCCTGCACTGCGCGCACAACAACGCCGGCGTGCTCGGTGCGTCGGCCAAGCTGGTGGACATCGAGGAAGCCGACTTCGCACGGGTGATCGCCATCAACCTGACCGCGGTGTTCAGTTGCATGAAACACGAGATCCCCGCGATGTTGGCCTCCGGCGGCGGCGCCATCGTCAACACCGCGTCGTACTCCGGCCTGGTCGCGGTACCGTTCGCCGCCGCCTACGTGGCGTCCAAACACGGCGTCGTCGGGCTCACCAGGGCAGCGGCCGTCGAGTACGGTCGCAAAGGCGTTCGAGTCAACGCGGTATGCCCCGGAACCACCAGGACACAGATGAACATCGAGCGGGCCGAGTCGAGTCCGGCCATGGCCAAGGCGATGACCGACGTGACACCGATGCGCCGGCTCGCCGAGCCGACCGAGATCGCCGACTCGGTGGTGTGGCTGTGTTCTGATGCGGCGTCGTTCGTCAACGGCCATGCGCTGCCGGTCGACGGCGGCGCCGTCGCCCAGTAGCACCGCCCAGTAGCACCGCCCGGTAGCACCGCCCGGTAGCACCGCCCAGTAGATCCGTCCGGCAACCCGCCCGAGCAGCAGGAACAGAAGGCACCCGCATGGTCACCAAGCTCGAGGCGGTCCAACTGCCCAAGGCGGCCGAGATCGTCGCCAGGACGCTGCGGCGCAAGATCGTCACGCACGAGCTCCACGCGGACGACCCGCTGCCGCCCGAGGACCAGCTGATGGCGGAGATGGCGGTGGCCCGCACCACGGTCCGGGAGGCGCTGCGCATCCTGGAGTCCGAGGGCCTGATCGTGGTCCGCCGCGGCGCCGGCGGCGGTGCCCGGATCAGGACGCCCGCCGTGCCGATGGTCGCCCGCTACATCGGGCTGCTGCTGCAGTACGAGGGCGCCACCGTGCAGGACGTGCACCAGGCCAGGGTCATGCTGGAGGCGCCGGCCGCCGCGCTGCTCGCCGAGCGGGCCACCCCGGAGATCGTGACCCGGCTGCGCGAGGCACTGGCCGCCGAGGCCGACGCGGCGGACAACCCACCGCGGCTGGCCCGGGCGCACGGGCGGTTCCACCAGCTCGTCGTCCAGCTCACCGGCTGCCACACCTACGAGGCGCTGAGCTCGGTGGCGAACCGGATCATCCAGGTCCAGGCGGACCGGTTCGTCGCGGCACACGGCGGCGAGGGCGCGACCCAGGAGCGGATGGCCGAGGCGCACCGCGCGCACTCGCGACTGGTCGACCTGGTGGCGGCCGGCGCGGCCCAGGACGCGGAGGACCTCTGGCGGCGCCACCTGGAGGCCGGTGACGCGCACCTGATGTCCTCGCCCGGAGCCGACTCGGTGCTCGACCTCCTCGAGTAGCCCGCCTGCACACCCACCGCGAGTCGGGGATTTTGTCAGCGCGAGTCGGGTTTTTTGTCAGGAGCCGGCGGGCATCACCCGCTGAGCCTTGTACGCGGCCCTGGGCAGCTCGCCGGTGCCGACCCAGGTCACGTCGACCGGCACCCCCAGCGCCTCGGTCAGCGCGTCCTCGACGCCGGTGTCCCTGGCGCCCTCCACCCGGACGGTGAGCCGGTCGGCGGGGCGCTCCGGCCGGATGATCACGTACTCCGCCGCCGGGTCGAGGTGGCGCCAGACGTCGATGGGCAACACCTGGCGACCGGCGACCTCGACGATGTCCTTGGCCCGGCCCTCCCAGAAGCCCCGCCGGGTGGTCTCCCCGCACGGGCAGGGGCCGGCGTCGATGCGCACCACGTCCTCGAGGTCGTAGCGCAGCATCGGGTTGTCCCGGCCCAGCGAGGTCACCACGAGCTGGCCGCGCTGCCCGTCCGGCACCGCTTCCCCGGTCACCGGGTCCACCGCCTCCACCAGCGCGTAGTCCTCGGCCAGGTGCGAGCCGTCGGACCGGCCGCACGAGGATCCGAGGTACGCCACGCACTCCATCCCCGCGCTGATCTTCGTGTACTGGGTCAGCGGGCCGATCTCCTCGGGCTCCGGCAACCCGTCGAAGCCGATCCGGGCCGCCGCCTCGCGCAGCCGCAGCAATGCCGAGGGGAACAGCTGCCAGCGGTCGACCGGCAGCTCGGCGATCGAGCGCAGCGCCCGCTCCGCCGCGTCCACCGAGTCCGGCGGCCCGATCGAGACCAGCAGGCAGCCCAGGTGTTCGTACGCCGCCTGCTGCAGACCCTGGCCGCCGTTGAGGTAACCGGGGTGGGCGCTGACCACCACCATGCCGGGGCGGATGCCGTGCCGGTAGTGGTTGCGCGCCGACAGCTCGCACTCCACGTCGAGGTCGCGGCGGGTCCAGATCATCGCGGTCGGCCGCCCGGTGGTGCCGGTGGACATCGCGATGCGGACGGCCCGGTCCAGCCCGAGCGGGCGGTAGTCACCGATCGGTGGGGTGCGCTGCTCGCTCTCCCGGATGTCGGCCTTGCTGAAACGGGGCAGCAGCGCGACGTCGGCCGGTTGCCGGATATCGTCGGCGCGCACCCCGGCGGCGGCGAGGCGGTCGGCGAAGAACTTCGCCCGCCCGGCCTGCTCGACCGCCTCCCGCAGCCGTTCCGTCTGGAGCTTCGCCAGGGTGTCCGGTGGCAGGGTCTGCGCTTCGACGTTCCAGTACGGCTGCTCCGTCATGGGGCTCCTCGGGTCAGGCACCGGCGCGGCAATATAGCGTTAAGTTATACCGTATTTCGGCGGTCGAGCACTCGCGCGGGAGGTCCGACATGGGCAGTGTGGGAACCGGGAGCGGCACAGGCGGCGGAACCGGGAGCAACACCGGGAGTGGCCGGGTGGCGGGCAAGGTCGTCCTGATCACCGGGGCGGCCCGGGGTCAGGGGCGCAGCCACGCGGTGCGCCTGGCCGCCGAGGGCGCCGACATCGTGGCCGTCGATCTGTGCGCGGACATCGACTCGGTGCCCTACCCGCTGGGCACCGAGGCCGACCTCGCGGAGACCGCCCGGCTGGTCGAGCAGCTGGACCGGCGGATCCTCACCGTGCGCGCCGACGTGCGCGATCCGTCGCAGGTCCGGGCGGCGGTGGAGCGGGGGCTGGGTGAGTTCGGCCGCCTCGACGTGGTGGTGGCGCAGGCCGGCATCGCCCCGGTCGGCACCGGGCAGCCGCTGCAGTCACTGCTGGACACCGTCGACGTCAACCTGGGTGGTGTGCTCAACACGCTGCACGCGACCATCCCGCACCTGGCCGGCGGGGCCTCGGTGATCGCGACCGGCTCGCTGTCCGCGCTGCGCCCCCGGTCCTCGTCCGGCTCGGGCGGCCCGGGCGCGGTCGGCTACAAGTTCGCCAAGCAGTCGCTGGCGCACTACGTGCACGAGCTGGCCACCGTGCTCGCCCCGCAACGGATCCGGGTCAACGCGATCCACCCGACCAACACGGACACCGAGATGCTGCACAACGCGGGGATGTACCGACTGTTCCGCCCCGACCTCGACGAGCCGACCCGCGAGCAGGCCGAGGCCGGTTTCCCCGCGATGAACGCCATGCCGGTGCCCTACGTGCAGCCCGAGGACGTCAGCCACGCGGTGGTCTACCTGGCGTCGGAGGAGTCCCGCTTCGTCACCGGCATGCAGCTGCGGGTGGACGCCGGCGGTTATCTGAAGGTGCACGAGTACCGGTGAGCATGACTGGCTCGGCATCGGTGCGGTGCGGTGCGGTCGGGAAACGTTCACCGGGTTCCCGGCTGCCACAGCTGTAGCTTCCGGCGCTGGCCGCGTAGGCTGCGTGGGCCTGGTCCGACAGCATTTCTCCGACGTGCCGCGCCAGGAGTTCCACGTCCTCGCCGGTTGCGCCGGCGAAGTCAGGACGCATGACATGACAACTGAGTTCGACAACCAATCCGCCGGTTCCGAGCCGGCCGACGGCGACACTCTGGTGCAGGTCTGCCCCGCCTGTGCGCACGACATCTCGGTGCACGACGCGACCGCGATCCGGTACTGCCGGGCGAGCCAGGACCGCGGGCTGGAGCGGGGTTGCATGTGCCCCGCGGGCAGCGCCGCCAAGGCCGCTCAAGCGCGCACCCACAGTGCGCCGGGCGGAGCCGGAACGCCGATGTACGGGCGGGGCCGATTCAGCGGTAAGTGAGCAGGCCTCGGCTCACCGCGACTCGGAGGTGCCGAGCAAGATCACGCGTACACACGCACCACACATCCGCCCCGAATACCATCCCACTCGATGCGAGACGACGACTGCTCAGCGGGAAATCGCACCGCCCAGGCTGAGCCCCCGGCCCGTACACTCATCGCCATCGCCCCAGTCCCCGGTGACCGCGCCTCACCCGCCTGCCCTGGGACCTCTCGTGGCCAACACTCCACCTGCTCGAACTCGACCGCGCGCATCCGCCGGTGAGCGCACCACCGTGTCCCTTGCCGTGCCCATTGCCGCGGCGTTGCGGCGGACCGATCGACCAGACCGAGGAGAACCGCGGACGATGACTTCCCAGGCCACGACCGAGCCCGTGACCGGCGCCAAACCGGTCCTAGACGGAAACCGACCCAGAGCCGAGCGGCTCATCGTGGGCATCTTCACGATGGTCCCGATGGCCGCGCTCATCGCCGCCGTCCCACTGACCTGGGGCTGGGGGCTGACCTGGACCGACGTATGCCTGGCGGTCGGCTTCTACTACCTGTCCGGCTTCGGGGTGACCGTCGGGTACCACCGCTACTTCACCCACCGCGGCTTCAAGGCCAACCGGGCACTGCGCAACGCGCTGGCCATCGCCGGCAGCATGGCGCTGCAGGGTGACGTGATCACCTGGGTCGCCGACCACCGCCGCCACCACGCGTTCTCCGACAAGGAGGGCGACCCGCACTCCCCGTGGCTCTACGGCACCACGCCGGGCGCACTGGCCAAGGGATTCTGGCACGCCCACATGGGCTGGCTGTTCGGCCCGGAACGGACCAATGCCGCCCGGTTCACCCCGGACCTGCTCGCCGACCGTGACATCGTCCGGATCAGCCGGCAGTTCGCGCTGTGGACCGCGGTCAGCCTGCTCGCCCCGGCCCTGCTCGGCGGGCTGATCAGCATGTCGTGGTGGGGCGCGCTCACCGCGTTCTTCTGGGCCGGGTTGGTCCGCGCGGCGGTGCTGCACCACGTCACCTGGTCGATCAACTCGATCTGCCACATGATCGGGAAGCGGCCCTTCGAGGGCCGCGACAAGGCAACCAACGTCTGGCCGCTGGCCATCCTGTCGATGGGCGAGTCGTGGCACAACCTGCACCACGCCGACCCCACCTGCGCCCGGCACGGCGTCAAGCGCGGACAGGTCGACATGTCCGCCCGGGTCATCTGGGCGTTGGAGAAGCTGGGCTGGGCCTACGACGTCCGCTGGCCTACCCGCAACCGACTGGCCCAGCTCACCCGGCCGTCCTGACTCCGCCCTGATACCGCCCTGTCCCGCGTACGACCCTTCGTGACCGCGGCCCCTTTCCGATGCCCCCCGCCGGGCCTGGTGACGCTTGTCCCAGGCCCGGCCGGGCGGATCGCGGGTCGCCGTCGCGTAAGGTTGAGGGAGCCCTGCGGTGGACCTCGGGGAATACCCGCTAGACCATTGCTGGGATGTGGCTGTGACTGCTGTACCTCTGGAGACCAGGCCGACCGGGATCAACAGCGCCTCCCCGGAGCGCGCCGTCCAACTGCCGATCGAGCTGGCCCCGGCGATGCAGCGCCTGCTGATGGACTGGTGCCGCGACACCGCGCACCGCCTGCAGGTACGCGGGATCGCCCGAGGCGACGTGATCGAGGCCCTGCTGGAGCACCTGGTGTCCGACGAGCGCGCCACCTCGGCGGTGCGCGAACGGCTCGCCCGCCGGCTGGCGACCTCCTAGGCGGTACTCCCCGCCGCCACCCCTCCGCGCACTAGCTTACGACGAAATTATACGGTACATATTAAGTCGATTTATTCGATGTACCGATTTTCGCCGGGACCGTAGGAGCGTGCCATGCCCGACTCGACCCGCCCGGTCACGGCGGTGGCCTTCGACTTCGGCGGGGTACTGACCCACAGCGCGTTCGGCGGCCTGCGCGACTACGAGAGCGAGCTCGGACTGCCGCCGGACACCCTGGTGCGCGAGTTCCGCGACGGCGCCGAGATGGCCCGCCTCGAGGTCGGCGAGACCACCGCCCGCGACTTCTTCAAGCACGTCTGCGTCACCACCGAGCGGGCACACGGCCAGCGGCTGGACATCCGGCGGCTGGCGGCCGCGGCCGGTGCGGGCGAGCGGCTGAACCCCGCCATGCTGGCGCTGGTCGAACAGGTCCGCCGGTACTGCCCCACCGCGCTGGTCACCAACAACGTGGCGGCGGCCGGCTGGCGCGGGTCCTTCCCGTTCGAGCTGTTCAGTGTGGTGATCGACTCCAGCGACGTCGGCGTGCGCAAGCCCGACCCGGCGATCTACCTCGAACTGCTGCGGCGGGTGGACCGCTACCCGGAGCAGGTCGCGTTCGTCGACGACCTGCCGCGCAACGTCGACGCGGCGGCGGCGCTGGGTATCGCGCCGATCCTGTTCACCGACGAGGCCGCCTGCCGCGCCGAGCTGGTCCGCCTCGGCGCGCTGCCGGCCCATGAACACCAGAGGCAACCATGCGCGTGAAGATCAACCGCGAGGTCTGCCAGGGCAACGGCCGCTGCGCCGCCGTCGCGCCGGAGATCTACCACCTCGACGACCTCGGCTACAACGTCGCAGGCGAGTTCACCGTCACCGACGAGGAGGGCGAGGCCGCGTTCCGGGGCGCCGGGGAGTGCCCGGAACGGGCCATCACGGTCTTCTTCACCTGAGAGCACGCGACCGATGGGTGGGACCGGCGATGGGAATTGCACTTTCCGAGGACGAGGCCTGGGCGTTCCTCGACTCGGCTCTCACCGGCATCGTGACGACGCTGCACCGTGACGGGTTCCCGGTCACCCTGCCGGTCTGGTTCGTCGTGCTGGGCCGTGAGGTCTACTTCCGCACGCCGGCCGGCAGCAGCAAGGTGGCCCGGATCCGCGCCGATCCGAGGGCCGCGTTCCTGGTCGAGTCCGGCGACCGGTGGCGGAACCTGCGGGCGGTGTCGTTCTCGGCCACCGCCCGGCTGGTCACCGACGAAGCGAGCCGCGCTGAGGTGTTCGCCACCCGGGCCGCCAAGTACGCCGACCGGGGCACCGGTGACCAGCGCACGCTCCCCGAGGCGACCGTCCGGCACTACGCCGGCGACTCGGCCATCGTCGCCCTGGTTCCGGTCGGGAGACTGATCAGCTGGGACAACCAGAAGTTGCGGTTCGTGAGTGGCGAGTTGGGTCAGCTGCCGTAGAGCCAGTCGATGTAGCGGTAGTCGCCCGGGTCCCGGTCGGCGAGCATGGCGTTGCGGACCGAGCGGAACAGCCCGTCGCAGTGCCACAGCTCGCCCCAGTCCCGCGCGGTGCGCTGGACCCGGGCGGTGCGGACCGTGCGCACCTCGGCGTAGCCGCGCAGCGCCCCATCCCAGTCGGTGCCGCCCTCGGTGCCGCCGCCGTCCCCGGCCCGCTGGCCGCCGTGCTTGCCGACCACGGCCCGCTGGCCGCCGTGCTTGCCGACCATGCCGGCCAGGCAGTCGGCGTCCTCCAGTGCCTGGCAGGCGCCCTGCGCGAGGTACTGCAGCATCGGGTGCGCGGCGTCCCCGGTCAGCGCGAGGCGGCCGTCCACCCAGTTGGTGATCGGCTCGCGGTCGAACATCCGCCACCACCGGTCCTGCCACAGGTTCGGCAACGCGGCGCGCACCAGGTCACAGGTACCGGCGAACGCGGCGTCGAGCTCGTCCGGTGTCCCCCAGTCCGGCTCGCCGGCCAGCGCACGGGGCGAGCGGAACACCGCGACCTGGTTGAAGATCTCGCCGCGGCGCAGCGGGTACTGCACCAGGTGGCAGTGCGGGCCGACGTAGAAGACCACGTCGTCCAGCGCCAGGTCGGCGGTGTCGGCGATGTTCTCGGTGGGCACCGCGCCCCGGTAGGCGACGTAGGCCGAGCTGACCGGGTCATCGTCGCTGAGCCGCCCGCGCAGTGCCGAGTTCAGCCCGTCGGCCGCGAGTACCAGCGCAGCGGCGTCGCGGCGCCCCGTGCTCACCGCCACCGCCTGCCCGTCGCCGCGCTCCACCTCGGTGACCTCGGCGTCGGTGACCAGGTCGACGCCGGCCGCCCGGCACGCCTCCACCAGGATCGCGTGCAGGTCGCTGCGGTGGATCACCACGTAGGGCGCCCCGTAGCGGCGGTCCACGTCGGCCAGGTCCAGGTGGCTGAGCTCACCCCCGTCCACCGCGTCGCGCATCACCAGCCGGCGCGGGAGCACGCCGCGCGCCACCACCTCGTCCAGCAGCCCCCAGGAGCGCAGGATGCGGGTGGCGTTCGGTGCCATCTGCAGCCCGGCGCCCACCTCACCGAACCGCGACGCCTGCTCCAGCACCCGTACCGCGGCACCGGCCCTGGTCAGCGCCAGCGCACTGGCCAGCCCGCCGATGCCACCGCCCACCACCACGACGTCGGTCATACCGCCGCTGCGGTGATCGCGCGGGCGACGTTGCTCAGCCGCCCGATGCCGTCGATCTCGGTGACCAGCACGGACCCGTCGGTCAGGTAGCGCGGCGGCGTGCGGGCGTGGCCGACGCCGCCCGGGGTGCCGGTGGCGATCACGTCACCGGGGTTCAGCGTGACGATGCGGGAGATGTAGCGGACCAGCGCCACCGGGTCGAACACCAGGTCGGCGGTGTCCGAGGACTGCACCGTCGCACCCTCGGCGCCCGCCTCGTCGGCCCGCCGTACCGGGGCGCCGATGACAACCGCCAGCTCGGCCTCCCAGTCCACCGCGGCGGAGGCGGGGTCCAGTGCGACCGGGTCGGCCGGCCCGACGAGCGCCTCCGGGAACTTGGCGAACAGGGTCGGGTGCTCGGGCAGCTCGCGACCCATCTCGAGGATGTGCGTGCGGTAGTTCAGCCCGACGCAGAAGATCTTCCCGGGCCGCGGCACCACCGGCGCCAGGGCTTCCTCGGCCAGCGGGTGCCGGGCGCGCCCCCGCGCCACCGCGCGCTCCCGCCAGTCGGGCAGCGCCAGCAGCGCCCCGACGTCCGGTGCGCCCAGCTCGATCGCGGTGTCCCCCTCGACCCGCACCGCGCGGTTGCCGTTCGGGGTGCGCAGCGTCGCCAGCCGCATGCCTACTCGCCCCCGATCTGGACCCGGTCCGCGTGCAGCCGTTCGAATATCGGGGTGTCGCTGAACCGGAACAGGTCGAGGCCGGTCTCGGTGTCCCAGGTCAGCGGCACCCAGGACGGCACCGCGACCAGGTCGCCCTGTTCGACGGACCACTCCCGCTCGCCGAGGCGCGCCCGGCCGGCGCCGTCGAACACCTGCCACACCGCCGAACCGACCTCGCGGCGGGTGGCGGTCCGGGTGCCGGCGCGGAGCCGGTGCATCTCCGCGCGCATGGTCGGCAGCACGTCGCCACCGGTCGTCGGGTTGCTGAACCGCACGGCGGCGTGGCCGGGTTCCAGCACACCCGGGTAGCCGTCGGTCTCGAGTGCGAGCTGGTCGGCCAGCGCGGCGTCGGTGTGCTCCCACCGGTACGCCGCGATCGGCGAGCTCGGCGTCGGACCCGGCTGCGAGACCGGTCGCAACCCCGGGTGCGCCCACAGTCGCTCCGCCCGGGACCGGGCCGGGGTGGAGTGGTCGGCCACCGCGTCCGGCCCCAGCTCGAAGAACGCCGAACCGACCGTGTGCACGAACGGGATGTCCAACCCGTCCAGCCAGGCCATCGGGGTGTCGCTCTGGTTGTGGTGACCGTGGAACCGCCAGCCCGGGGTCAGCAGGAAGTCACCCCGGCGCATCGCCACCGGGTCGCCGTCCACCACCGTCCACACGCCCTCGCCCTGCACCACGAAGCGGAACGCGTGCTGGGTGTGCCGGTGCACCGGGGCGTCCTCGCGCGGGTTGAGGTACTGGATCGCCGCCCACAGCGTCGGCGTGGCGTACGGCGCGCCCCCCAGACCCGGGTTGGCGAGCGCGATCGCCCGCCGCTCACCGCCGCGACCGACGGGCACCAGGTCGCCGGAGCGGCGGGCCAGCTCGAGCAGCCGCTGCCAGCGCCACACGTGCGCGGCGGCCGCCGGGCGCGGGCTGGTCGGCATCAGGTCGCCGATCTCGGTCCACAGCGGCACCAGCAGTTCCCGCTCGAAGCCGCGGTAGAGCTGGTCGAGCTCCGGCGAGGGCACCGGCTGGCCTGGCGCGTCGGGAGCCCGCAGGGTGACGGGTGAGCTGGTCATACCCGCGAAGCTACGTACGTTCCGAAGACGGGGACATAATATTCTGGCATGAAGAACAAGCCGGCTTACAGCATCGACTCCGTCGATCACGCGCTGCGGTTGGCGATCCTGCTGCGGCACGAAGGCCCGCTGCGGGTGGCCGAGGTGGCAGAGCGCCTGGGGGTGGCCCGCTCCACCGCGCACCGGCTGCTCGCCATGCTGGTCTACCGCGACTTCGCCGAGCAGGGCCTCGACCGGCGCTACCTGGCCGGCCCGGTGCTGCGCACCCCCACCGACGTCGAGCCCGTGGCGCAGTTGCGCGCGGCGGCGGTGCCGCACCTGGCGGAGCTGGTCGGCCGCGCCGGGGAGACGGTCAACCTGATGATCCTGCTGGGCGACCAGGCGCGGTTCGTGGCCACCGTCGAATGCGCCGCGGTGTTGCGGGTCGGCGACCGGGAAGGTCGGATGCTGCCCGCGCACCTGGCCTCGGGCGGCCGGGCCCTGCTGGCGCACCGCACCGACGACGAGCTCCAGGCGCTGTACGCGGACAGCGATGTCGATCTCGATGCACTTCGCCGGGGCCTGCGCCAGATCCGCAGGCAGGGCTTCGCGGTCAACAACCAGGGCACCGAGGCGGGCGTCACCGCCGTCGGCCGGGTGATCTTCCGCGCGCCCGGCACGGCGATCGCGGCGGTGTCCCTCGCGATGCCGACCGCGCGGTACAAACGGGCTCGGCTGCCGGAATGGGCCGGCGAGCTGGCCCGCACCGCCGCCCGGATCGAGGAGGACCTGGTCACGCTGGCCCAGGACTGGCCACCCCAGCTGACGACCGGCCCGTGACCGACCGGCGAGCCCTGATCAGCCCGAATCGCGGCGGGCCCTGGCGCGCCGCTTGCCCTCGTGCATCGCCTGCACCCGGGCGATCGGGATGGCCCGGCCCTCCTCGATCAGCTCCGCGCTCAGCGGCTGAGCGGCCGGCATCGCCTCGGCCCAGAGGTCACCGTCACCGAGCAGCCGGGCGGCCGTGTGCACCGTGAAGTCGGCCGGCGACACCTGGTCGAGCTCGTCCCACGGCACCGGGAACGACACCGGCGCACCCGGTCGCACCCGTGGGCTGTACACCCCGACGACGGTCGCCCCGCCGGCCCGGGTGGAGTCGAGGAACACCTTGCCGCCCCGATCGGACCGGATGAACGCGGTGGTGGCCAGCGCCGGGTCCAGTCGCTCGGCCCTGGCGGCGATCGCCCTGGTCGCCGCCGCCACCTCCTCCAGGGTCGCCTCCGGGGTGACCGGCACGAACACGTGCACCCCCTTCGCGCCGCTGGTCTTCACCGCCGCGGTCAGCCCCAGCTGGCCCAACACCTCGCGGACCAGCCGCGCCGCGCCCACCGCCTGCCCGAATGCCGCCGGCGACGCGGCCGGCGGGTCGAGGTCGAGCACCAGGTGCGTGGCGCGGTCGGGGCGGCCCACCCGGACCAGGGTCGGGTGGTACTCCACCGCGCGCTGGTTGGCGAACCAGAGCAGCGTGCGGCGGTCGTTGCAGAGTGCGTAGAACACCTCGCGGTGTGAGGTCTCGGCCCACAGCGGCACCCGTTGCACCCAGTCCGGGGTGTACTTCGGCAGGTTCTTCTGCATGAACGGCGCCTGCCCGCGCAGCACCCGGACCACCGAGAGCGGGCGGTCCCCGATCGCGGCGATGATCCGGTCCGCCACCGCGTCCAGATAGTCCACCAGGTCACGCTTGGTCGCATCCGCGCCGTCGAACAGCGGCTGGTCCAGGTTGGTCAGCGACACCCCGTCGCGCGCCTCACCGCTCGTCCCGCTCATCGCGCCACCCTGTCGACACCGACGCGCCGAGGCAAGGTCATAGCCAACGACTCACGACGCCGTCACCGCAGAGCCTGGGCCGCGTCGGCCAGTGCGGCGAGGTGGGCGTCCACATCGGCGTGCCCGGCGCCCATGGTGTTGACCGACAGGTGGGTCGCGCCGGCCCGCTCCCACTCCCCCGCCAGCGCCGCGGCCTTGTCCAGGTCGCCGCGCCAGGGCACCTGCCCCTCCATACCCAGCGCGGCGGCATCCCGGCCGGCCTCGGTCGCCGAGGCCGCCACCACGGCCCGCGCCTCGTCGAGTGCCGGGCCGGGCGGCACCATCGGGAACCAGCCGTCGGCGAGGCGGCCGATCCGGCGGTAGGCCCGCTCCGAGAGGCCACCGATCCAGATCGGGATCGGCGCCCGCACCGGCATCGGCGCCAGGCCCGCGCCGGTGATCCGGTCGAACCGCCCCTCAAAGGTGACCGTCCGCTCGGTCCACAGCCGCCGCAGCAGTTCCACCTGCTCGTCCAGGCGCCGGCCCCGGGTGGTGAAGTCCTGGCCGAGTGCCTCGTACTCCACCTGGTTCCAGCCGAGGCCCACGCCGAGCCGGAGGCGGCCACCGGAGAGCAGGTCGACCTCGGCGGCCTGCTTGCCCACCAGCACGGTCTGCCGCTGCGGCAGGATCAGGATGCCGGTGACCAGCTCCAGGTCGGTGATCGCGGCGAGGAAGCCGAACATCACCAGTGGCTCATGGAAGGTGGTGTGCACGTCGTACGGACCGTTCCAGCCGGTATGCACCGCCGGGTCCGCGCCGACCACGTGGTCGTAGGCCAGCAGGTGTTTGAAGCCCAGCGCCTCGGCGCCCTGTCCGTAGGCGCGCACCGCGCCCGGATCGCCGCCGAGCTCCGTCTGCGGAAAGACCACCCCGAGCTGCATGCTGCCGTCCTCACTCCTGTGGTGACCGGGAACCCGCCCGTCATCCTGCCGGAGCCGATCACGGCGCGCTCAGCGTCGGGACAACAGCGTGGTGACCAGCCACAGCCCGAACGCCACCGCGGACAGCGCGGCACCGGCGGCGCTCACGGCGGTCCACCCGCCGGCCACCCAGAGCGCCGAGGCGGTGATGGAGCCGAGCGCGCCGCCGACGAAGTTGCCGGTCACGTACGCGGTGTTGACCCGACTGCGGGCCCCGGCGGAGATGGCGAAGATCTGCGCCTGGTTCAGGATCCGCTGCCCCTGGGTGGCCACGTCCAGCACGATGATGCCGATGAGCAGCCAGACCAGGGAGTACCGGCCGAACCCGCAGACCGCCCACGCGGCGATCGCACACAGCCAGAAGACCCCGGTCGCCCGCTTCGACCAGCCCCGGTCGTGCAGCCGGCCCGCCCCCTGCGCGGCGATCGACCCCACCAACCCGGCCAGGCTGAACAGCCCGATCGCCGCCGTGGAGTACCGGTACGGCGGCCCGCTGAGCAGGAAGGTCAGGGCGGTCCAGAAGATCGTGAAGGTGGCCATGCAGATCACGCCGTAACACATCGCGAGCCGCAGCGTCGGCTCCCGGCGCACCAGCACGAGCACCGAACGCAGCAGCGCCCGGTAGGGCTGCGCCGTCTTGGCGGGCGCAGCCGGGATGGCCCGGTAGAGAGTCACCGAGAGGCCCAGCATCAGTACCGCCGCGCAGAGGAAGACGACCCGCCAGCCGGCCACGCCCGCGATGAACCCACTGACGATCCGAGCCACCAGGATGCCGGTCAGCGCGCCGCTGACCACGATCCCGACCACCTTGCCACGGCTGGAGTCGTCGGCCAGGTCGCCGGCGAACGGGATCAGGATCTGCCCCGCCACGGTGGTCAGGCCGACCGCGACCAGGGAGCAGAGCAGCACCACGAAGCCGGGGGCCGCGGCGCACGCGGCCAGGGAGAGCGCCGAGAGCCCCATCATCAGCGGCACCATCCGGCGCCGGTTGCGGACGTCGCCGAGCGGCACGATGAACATGATCCCGAGCGCGTAGCCGACCTGGGTGGCGGTCACCAGCAACCCGGCGGGGCCCTGCCCGATGCGCAGGTCACCGGCGATCATGTCCAGCAGTGGTTGCGCGTAGTACAGGTTGCCCACCGCGGCGCCACTGGCCACCGCGAACACCAGCACCAACAGCGGGGACAGCCCCGTGGCGGCACCGGTGGCGGCCGGCGAACCCGAGGCGGCCACCTCGGGGTCGCCGGCCTCGCCGGGTGCGACCCCCGAGCCCGGAACAGCCACCGGATCCGCCGAGGCGGCCGGGTCCGGTGCCGTAGCCGGTTTCCCCGCGCCGGCCGAGGACCCGCTGTCGTCCATGGCACGCTCCCCTCGCGGATCTGATCATCCACCGACCACCACGCTAAGGGTCCACGGTTCGTCCCGAGAGGGTGACCTGCACCCCCCTTCCTACGGCCCGGGCACCCGCCGCCGGGCAACTTTCACGAAGCCACCACGGGCCGCTCGGCTCGCGGGGCCTACCCGGACCGCCGGCACCGTGCCAACGTGCACGCGCTCAACCGAACGATCGGTCGGTACACGAACGGAGATGACGCCCCGATGCAGCCAGCCGGCAGCGCAGCCCCCAGGTCTGCGGGCCGACCACCGGGCCCACCGCCGGGCCCGCCCGGCTCGGTGACCCACCGCCGAGCGAGCTGCTCGACGCCGCCGAGCTGATCAACGGTCCCAGGAGCGGGTGCGCCGCATCCACGCGTCCTCCGGCACCACCGGCCGTCGGATGGACGCGCTGCAGGTGCGGGTCGAGGCGCGGCACGACACCGGGCCGGACCGGCGCGCCGCCGCCGCGGCGCTCGTCCGGGCCGTCAAGGAGTCGGTCGGCATCTCGGTGACCTGCTCGGTCATCGAGCCGGACACTCTGGAGCGCTCCCTCGGCAAGCTGCACCGCCTGGTGGACCACCGCCCGCGCTGACCAGCCACCCGACACGAGCCACCTCACGGTCTTGTTGCGCCGAGTTCAACCACAGCCGGCTCGCCGAGGCGTCCAGCGGCCACCACGGTTGAACTCGGCGAGCCAGCCGGGCCGGCCGGCCGGGTCGAGGCGTGTCCGGGGCACATCCCCTCTTTCGCATGGCGGCGCCAAGTGTCACCATTGGTTCGCATACCTGACTCTCGTTCACACTCGTGAATCTGCGGAGTCCGGAACAGCGTCGTCCGGAGGGGCCCGGTGTACACCCAGAACCTGAATCCGACCGGTTCACTGACACTGTCAGCGCTGCTCGCGTCACTCCCGCTGCTCGCCCTGCTGGTTGCTCTGGGGGTCTTCAAGTGGCGGGCTCACTGGGCCGGCACGGCCGCTCTGTTGATCTCCACCGTGATCGCCATGGGCGTTTACCACATGCCGCTGGGCGAGACTCTCAACTCGGGCGCCTTCGGCGCCGCACTGAGTGTGCTGGCGGTCCTGTGGATCACGTTCAACGCGATCTGGATCTACAACCTCACCGTCAAGAGCGGGCACTTCGCGGTGTTGCGGCGGTCCTTCGCGGCGATCAGTGACGACCGGCGGATCCAGTCGATCGTCATCGCATTCTCCTTCGGCGCGCTGCTCGAGTCGCTGGCCGGCGGGGGTTCGCCGATCGCCATCTGCGCGGTGATGCTGATCGCGATCGGCTTCAGTCCGCTCAAGGCCGCGACCGTCGCGCTGGTGGCGAACACCGCACCGGTCGCGTTCGGCGGCCTGGGCAACCCGATCACCATCATGGGCCAGGTCACCGACCTGCCGGCCGCCGACTTCGGTGCCATGGCCGGCCGTCAGGTGTCCCTGTTGGCGATCTTCGTGCCGTTCGTCCTGGTCGGCATCGTGGACGGTTGGAAGGGCGTACGCGAGGTCTGGCCGGCAGCGCTGACCTGCGGGCTCTCCTTCGGCATCGCGCAGTTCGTGTTCTCCAACTTCGTCAACTACAAGCTCTGCGACATCTTCGGCGCGCTGGTGTCCGCCATCGCGGTGATCCTGCTGAACAAGGTGTGGCGGCCCAAACAGGTCCGGGTGCAGGCCCCGAAGGTCATCGCGGGTGGCGCCGGTGAGGACCCCGCCTTCACCCGCCGGGTGGGTGCGCCGGGCGGCGACTCCCGCAGGGACGTGCTGGTGGCGTTCGCCCCGTACGCGGTGGTGGTGGTCCTGTTCTCGCTCGCCCAGCTGCCGGGTATCAGCGATGCGCTGAACGCCCCGACCGTCACGTTCAACTGGCCGGGGCTGCACGTCCTGTCGCAGGCCGGCAAGCCGGTGTCGGTGGCTTACAAGCTGAACTGGCTGGCGGCCACCGGCACACTGCTGTTCGTCTCGGGCTTGATCAGCGCGATCGTGCTGCGACTCCGACCGGTTGTGGCGGCCAGGACCTATCTCGAGACGCTGCGCCAGTTCGGCTGGGCCATCCTGACAATCCTGCTGGTCTTCGCTCTGTCCTACATCATGAACCTGTCCGGCCAGATCTCCACCCTCGGCCTCTGGCTCGCCCAGGCCGGCGTGTTCTTCGCGTTCCTGTCACCGGTGGTCGGCTGGTTCGGCGTGGCGGTCACCGGGACGGACGCCGGCTCCAACGCGCTGTTCGCCAAGCTGCAGGTGACGGCCGCCGAGCAGCTCCACGCCAACCCGATCCTGTTCGGCGCCGCGAACACCTCCGGTGGCGTCATGGCCAAGATGATCTCGCCGCAGAACCTGGCGATCGGTACGGCGGCGGTCGGTGAGGTCGGCGCCGAGGGACTCCTGTTCCGGCGGGTGTTCGGCTGGAGCGCGGTGTTCCTGCTAGCCATGTGCGTGCTGGTGTTCCTGCAGTCCACCCCGGTGCTCGGCTGGATGCGGGTGGGCGGCTGAGGCGGCGGTGTCCTACAGCACCCCGACCATTCCGCCGTCGCAGCGCACCGCGGTGCCGGTGATGTAGGAGGCGGGCGCGCCGCACAGGAACGCCGCGGTCGCGCCGAACTCCTCCGGCCGCCCGTACCGCCCGGCCGGGATGCCACGCTCGCTGGCCGCCCGCGCCTCCTCGATCGAGCGCCCCGAGCTCTCCGCCACCGCCCGGTCCAGGGACGCGGTCCGGTCGGTGGCGATCCGGCCGGGCAGCACCAGGTTCACCGTGACCCCGTCGGCGGCGACGTCGGTGGCCAGACTCTTGAGGTAGGCCGCCAGCGCGGTGCGCCCGATGTTGGACAGTGCCAGGTTGGGCAGTGGCTGGACGACGCCGCTGGAGGCGATTGCGACGATCCGACCCCAGCCACGCGCACGCATCCCGGGCAGCACCCCGTTGACCAGGGTCTGCTGAACCAGGAGCAGGTCGTGCACGGCTCGCGCGGTGGTCTCCGGGTCCAGTTGCGAGGCGGTCGCCGGCTTGGGCCCCGGACCGTTGAGCACCAGGATGTCGACCTCGCCGAACGCCTGCGCCGCAGCGGCCAGCAGCGCCTCGGGGCCACCGTCGGCGGTCAGGTCGACGGCCACCCCGACCGCACTGGGCAGCTCCGCCGCGATCGAGCGGGCGAGCTCATCGCGCCGGCCGGAGACCACCACGTTCGCGCCCTCGGCACCCAACGCCCTGGCCACCGCCGCACCGAGCCCGCCGGTGGAGGCACACACCACCGCGGTACGCCCGCTGATCCCCAGATCCATCAGGCCACCGACCGGATGGTGGCCCACCGCACGCGCTCGCAGATAGTCACGATCAACGACACTAGAGCGTGCCCGAGAACTCCGCTCGGGTGCCGCGAACGGCACCCGCGCGGAGTCCCCTCAGGCCACTGCTGAGGCCACCGAGGTGATGGTGGCGAAAGCGATGACGCTGTCGGCGTAGCTGTGCTTGCTCTGGTCGAAGTCACCGCCACAGGCGACCAGCCGGAGCTCGGCGGCCGCGGTGTCCCCGTACCCCGCGGCGGTCGGGAGGGCGGCACGGCAACCGTCCGGTTCGCGTCAGCACCGGCGCGCCCAT
>DASYLM010000197.1:0-14174 GCA_036009565.1 Pseudonocardia sp.
TCACCCAGATCGCCCTGGACGCCGGCGGCCGGGACAACATCACCGTGATCGTCATCCCGGTGCCGACCCCCGCCGAGGTACCGACGTAGAGGAGCCAGCATGACCGGACCGGAGCCGTCCTTCGCCGTCGAGGTCGACCAGAACGTCCACCTGCCGGCGGGCGCGACCGAGGTGGACGCGGTGGTCACGGTGACCGCGACCGGCGGTCCCGCAGCGGCGCCGGGTGACGCGCTCGAGGTACTGGTCGTGGACACCTCCGGATCGATGCACGGCGAGAAGATCCGCTCGGCCAGGCAGGCGACCTCGGCGGCGTTGGGCGAGCTGCGCGACGGGGTGTCGTTCGCGGTGATCTCCGGCGTCGGAATGGCCGTGCAGGTGTACCCGGGGGACGGTGGCACGGCGGTCGCCGACGCGCGCACCAGGGCCGAGGCCAACAGCGAGGTGGCGAACCTGCGCGCCGGCGGGGGGACCGCGATCGGCAGCTGGCTGTCCGCCGTCGGCCGGCTCGCCGACGCACACCCCGGCGGTCTGCGCCACGCGCTGCTGCTCACCGACGGGCAGAACGGCGAGCACGGGTCCGTGTTCGCGGCCGCGCTGGACGGCGTGCGCGGGCTGTTCACCTGTGACTGCCGGGGAGTGGGTACCGACTGGCGGGTCGAGGAGCTGCGTACCATCGCCGCCGCGCTGCTCGGGACGGTCGACATCGTGGCCGATCCGGCCGACCTGGCCGCCGACTTCCGGGCGATCACGGCGGCCGCGATGGGCAAGAACACCGCTGACGTGGCGCTGCGGCTGTGGACACCGCGCGGCGCGCGCGTGCGGTTCGTCAAACAGGTGGCGCCGACGGTGGCCGACCTGACCGGGCGGCGCACCGAGTCCGGCCCACAGCGCGGCGACTACCCGCTCGGCTCCTGGGGCGCGGAGAGCCGCGACTACCACGTGGGGGTCGCGGTCAACGCGGGCGGCGTCGGCGAGGAGATGCTGGCCGGAAGGGTCCAGTTGGTGCGCGCGGGGTCCACCGAGGTGCTCGGCCAGGGTCTGGTCACGGCGGTGTGGACGGACGACACCTCGCTGTCCTCGGGGATCAGCCGGGGCGTCGCGCACTACACCGGGCAGGCCGAGTTGGCCGACGCGATCCAGGGGGGCCTGGCGGCGCGCAAGGCGGGCGACGAGCCGACCGCGACCGCGCGGCTGGGGCGGGCGGTCGCGCTGGCCCACGAGTCGGGCAACGAGAACACCGCCGGGCTGCTGTCCAAGGTCGTCGACGTGCTGGATGCGCCGTCCGGCACTGTGCGGCTGCGCAAGAAGGTCGACGACGTGGACGAGATGACGCTGGACACCCGGTCGACCCGGACCGCGCGCTTCCGGGGCGCCTCGTGACGGCGACCACCTGTCCGGACGGGCACCGGTCCGACACCGAGGACTACTGCGACGTCTGCGGCACGCCCATGGCCGCCGCCGTGACTCCGGCGACTCCGGCGAGTACGTCCACCGCGCCGGCCACGCCGGCCGCGCCGGCACCCCAGGTCTGCGCGAGCTGCGGCGCGGCCCGGGACGGGCGGTTCTGCGAGGACTGCGGACACGACAGCGCGCTGCCCGTGCCGTCCGCCGCACCAGGTGCCCGCGATGCCCGCGACGTTCGCGATGCCCGCGATGCCAGGGCCCCGCGGTCGGGCTGGTCGGCGGTGGTGCGGGCGGATCGGGACTGGTTCGAGGTGGTCCGCGGCCGGGAGGGGCCGGACGCGGCGGGCCTGGCGTTCCCCCTGTACTGCCCGGAGCGCCGTTTCACGCTGGCCGGGTCACGGCTGAGCATCGGGCGGCGCAGCCGGTCCCGCGGCATCGAGCCGGACATCGACCTGAGTGGCCCGCCGCTCGACCCGGGCGTCTCGGCGCTGCACGCCGTGCTGCTGTCCCAGCCGGACGGCGGCTGGCAGATCGTCGACCTGGACTCCACCAACGGCACCGCGGTCGGCGCCACCGTGCACAGCGCCCTGATCCCGTCGAACACCCCGGTCCCGATCGGTGCCGGCGACCAGATCAGGCTCGGCGCCTGGACCACCATCACGCTGGTCCACACTCCGTGAGTGGCGGGTGGTCCCCGCGGACCATTCGCCACTTACGACCTCTGACCAGGTGTTCCGTCGCGGGGGAGTGTCACTGGCAGGCGAGCGAACGGGTGGTCTCCCGCGCCGCCCGCAGCATCAGCTCGGACAGGTCCCTCGGCGGGGTGCGGTTGATGAACATCGTGCAGATCGAGGCCACCTGGCCCCGTGTGGGCAGCGGGATCGCGGCTGCCGCGCAGTACACGCCGGGCAGGACGTCCTGGTGGTCCACCGCGACCGCGGCGTGCTGGGAGAGGGTGTCCCGCACCCGTTTCCACTCCGGGCGGGAGAAGCCGACCGGCGGGTCCCGATCGGGCTGGGCGGCGAGCAGTACCTGGCCGACCGCGGTACGCACCGTCAACTCGTCCTCGGAGTGCATCCGTGGGGACGGGCTGCCCATCCGGCCGGCGGAGGTCACCACCCGGATCGAGGTGCCCTCGAGCACGCAGACGGCCACCGCGCTGCCGGTCATCCGGGCCAGCGTCCGGGACGAATACAGCGACGCCCGCCGCAGCGCCGGGTGTGGCTGCCAGGAGCGCCCGAGCCGGGCCAGCGCACCGCCGACGTAGTACCGCTGCTCGTCGCGCTGCACCGCGCCCAGGGCGACGAGCTGCTCGAGCAGCCGGTGCGTGGTGGCCTTGGGCAGACCGGCGTCGCGAGCCAACCCGGACAGCCCCGCGCCGCTGGGCATCCGTGACAACACGTCCAACAACTCGAACGCGCCCTCGAGCACGCCCCGGCCACCCTGCGAAGCTGGAATGCCCCGATGGTCGGGCCCCGCGCCGCCGCCAGCGCGGTCGATCTCGATAGCTGCACGGTCCACGTCCCACCTCGCGGGCCACTCGTCGCCGGTCCAGGATGCCTGAGGATATCTTCAGTTTCCCGGTTCCGATAGCAAGTGATTTTGTCCGCGCGGGCCTCTGGCCACCGCAAACTACGGTCCGCTAAGGGGACCGGTGGCTTCCGGACGCGGTCTGCCCCGGCACACACTTCGCCGCGGTCCAGTGGCGGGGGGTGCCCATGGTGCGGCTGCTCACGCTATTGATCATGGTCGCGCCGATCGTGGTGGCCGACCCGGACCCGGTTGCGCCGGGGTACCGCGCATCATGACCGACAGCTTGCGGAACCGGTTGACGGTGCCGCTCTACACCCTCGCGATGACCTCTCGAACTGGCCGACGGGACACGGGCGGCGGACGTAGGGCGAGCCTGCTTGTGCGACGGGAGGCCGAGCGGTGTGATGATCGTCGGCGGTGCTGACCGGTGCTGACCGGTGCTGATGCGTCGGGAACGGAGTCCGGAGTGGCGATGGGCAGGTATCCGGCTGATCCGCCGCTGGACTGCGACGTGATCATGAAGGGTGGGATCACCAGCGGAGTGATCTATCCGCTGGCGGTGTGCGAGCTGGCCAAGGTCTACCGGCTGCGGTCGGTGGGCGGGGCGTCGGCCGGGGCGATCGCGGCCGCGGCGGCCGCCGCCGCCGAGTACGGGCGGGCGGCGGGCGGTTTCGAGGCGCTCGAACAGGTGCCCACCGGGCTCACCGCGAAGTCCGGGGTGGGTGGCTCCGTTCTGTTCCGCCTGTTCCAACCCGACGCGCGGACCGCCGGGCTCTTCGCCGTGGTGACCGCCGGGGCGGGCGGGTCCGGCGTCGGGCGGCTGATCGCGGTGCTGCGTGCCCTGCTGTGGGCGTTCGCGGGCGCGGCGGTCATCGGCGCGGCGCCCGGGATCGTCGTCCTGGCGGTCGGGTTGGCCGGTGCCGGCGCGGCCCGGCTGGCGGCCGTGCTGGCCGGCGTGCTCCTGCTCGTCGGCGGCGGCCTCTCGGGGGCCGCCGTCGGAGCCCTGCGGCGGGTCGGCGCGGTGCTGCCGGACCACGGGTTCGGGTTGTGCTCCGGCATGCCCGGCACCCGGCGCTTCCGCACCGCCGAGGCGCTCACCCCGTGGCTGCACCGGACGCTGCAGCAACTGGCCGGACGCGCGCCGGATGCCCCGCCGCTGACCTTCGGGGACCTGGCCTCCCGGGGCTGCGAGCTGCGCATGATGACCACGAACCTGACCCGCCGACAGCCGGTTGCGATGCCGTGGCGCAACCAGGAGTACTTCTTCGACCCGGCCGGGTTCCGCACCCTGTTCCCGGCGGACGTGGTCCAGTGGATGGTGGACCACCCGCCCGCGGTGACCGGTGCCCGCGCGGAACAGTGGGACTCCGCGCTGCTCAGGGCCCAGGCGCTGCCACTGGTGCCGCTGCCGCCGGCCGAGGACCTGCCCGTGGTGGTGGCAACGCGGATGAGCCTGAGCTTCCCGCTGCTGATCGAGGCGGTCGGGCTGCACGCGGTGGACTACAGCCTGGAGTCCAACCAGCTGGCGTCGAAGGCCGCCGACCGCTGGCGGGCGGAGCACGAGAACAGTCCCGCTGAAGCGGCCGTCGACGCGGTCGCGCGCCGGCGGTTCGCGGTCAACTGGTTCTCCGACGGCGGGATCTGCAGCAACCTGCCGGTGCACTTCTTCGACCGCCCGCTGCCGGTCCGGCCGACCTTCGCGATCGACCTGGCACCGTTCCCGGCCGGCCAGGCGAAGTCGGGGTGCGAGGCGGACAACACCAGCCTGCCGGTGGTGAACCAGGCCGGTCTGCTGCGCCGCTGGACCAGCTGGCCGACGACCGGGCTCGGCGGCCTGGCGGCGTTCGGTGGCGCGATCCTGGACTCGGCCCGCTCCTGGGTGGACGAGTCGCTGCTCGGCATGCCCGGCTACCGCGACCGGGTGGTCACCATCTACCACGACGATGCGGAGGGCGGCCTGAACCTGGACATGGAGCCCCCGGTGGTGGCCAGCCTGGCCGCCAGGGGGCAGGCCGGCGCGGCGAAGCTGGTGGACCGGTTCGCCGGCCCGGCGCCCGGGGTCGAGCCCGCGCCGGGGTGGGAGAACCAGCGTTGGGTCCGCTTCCGCACGGCCACCGCGGGGCTGTCGCACTGGGTCGGCAGCTTCCGGGGCGGCTACTCGGCCGATCCGCCGGGAGCGACGCCGTACCGGGACCTCGCCGGACCGGGCGCGGCCGCCCCGCTGCCCTCCTACCGGCTGACCAAGGGACGGCGGAACGCCGTGAACGAGCGCACCGGCGACCTGCTCGGGACGGCGGAGCGGTGGGCCGGTGCGCAGGCCGACGCGTTCACCGCCGGCGCCCCGGCGCCGACCCCGGTCCTCCGGTTGGTGCCCAGCGAGAAGCCCGAGGAGCTCACCCCGCCCCCCACCGACGCAGAGCTGGGGGTTCAGTCGCGGTAGCGGGCGGCGGCGGGCTGCGGTACCGGGTTCAGCGCGCCGAACCAGCGCCGGTCGCTGGCCGCCAGGCTGCCGTCCGCCCTGGCCCGTTCCAGCACCCCGTTGACGAACCGCACCAGATCCGGCGACGCCGGGCTCATCCCCACCGCGTAGCGGGCGTTGTCCAGCGCCCGGCCCACCACCCGGGTCTGCGGGTCCTGGGCGGCGAGCCCGGCGAGGATCGCGTCGTCGCTGGACACCGCGGCCACCCGGCCGTGCTGCAGCTCGACCACGCAGTCCGGGATTCCGGTCAGGGACAGCACGTTCAGGTGCAGCGGCAGCGCGCGCAGCACGCCCTCGGTGGTCGAGCCGCGCGAGGTGCAGACCCGCTGGCCGGCCAGGTCCTCGACCTCGTGCACGTTCGCGGAGACCGGGACCAGGATGCGCTGCGCCGCGGTCAGGTAGGCGCTGGAGAACTCCACGGTGCGCTGCCGCGCGCAGGTGACGGTGAACTGGTCGACCACCAGGTCCACCTGGCGGCGCTCGATCGCGGCGGCCCGGTCCGCGATGTCCAGCACCACGAACTGCACCTTGGCGGGGTCGCCGAGCAGCGCGGCGGCGATCTGGTGCACCAGGTCGATGTCCGAGCCCTGCAGGTCCCCGGTCGCCGGGTTGCGGTAGCCGGCCAGGTACTTGCCCTGGTCCACCCCGGCGATCAGCCGGCCCCTGGCGACGATCGCCGCCATCGTCGACCCCGGCGGGAACGCTCCCGGGGCGGGCGGTGGACCGCTCGGGCGCAGGCTGTCCCGGATCTGGCCGCACGGCGCCGCCGGGGGCGCGGTAGGCACCCCAGCGGCCACCCCAGGAGCCGCGGCGGGCGTGGCCCCGGCATCAGCCCGGCCACCACCCGACGTCGGCAGCAGCAGGCTGAGCAGCGCGAGCAGGCAGCCCACCGCGAGGTAGAGCAGCGGCCGGCGGGCCGCGACGCCGTTCACCGGTACTCCCGCACCCGCAGGGCGATGCCGGCCGCCGCCGCCACGCCCGCCAGCAGGGCTAGCACCATCGGGCCGATGGCCAGTCCGGTCAGCGCGCCGCTGGCGGAGCCGGCGTCCGCGTCGAGTGCGGCCCGCTGGGTGCCGAGCGCACCGGCCAGTGCCGCGTCCAGGCGTTCGAAAGTGGCGCGCGAGCCAGCCGGGTCGGTGCCGATCGCGGCTGCGACCGCGTCGGTGTAGCGCCCCGCGTCGTCCAGCTCCCGCACCCGCTGGTGGGCCTGCTGCCAGCGGCGCGCCGCCGCCCGCACCTCGTCGATCGCCGCGGCCCCGTCCGGGCCGGCGCCGGCGGCGGCGGTACCGAGCAGCCCGCCGGTGCCGTCCGTCCCGAGCACCCTGGTGAGCTGGCCGGTGAACCCGGCGTCCGAGGCGCTGCCCCCGCTGCGGGCCACCAGCACCAGGCTCTCGTTGCTGCGGGCCTGCAGGACGGCCGCCCGCGCGTCGTCCAGGGCCGTGGTGGCGCCGCCGTGCCGGATCGCCGCGTCCAGCCTGGCATCGGTGACGACAGTGGCGGTGAGCCACCACAGCATGGCCAGCACGAGGAGGCCGGCCGCGGCCCCCAGCCCCGGGTTGACGGTCCGTTTCGTGCGGCGCCGTTCCCGCATCCCGGCGTCGAGGAGCCCGGCGAGGGTTGCTCCGCAGACCAGCAACACCGCGAACGGGATGGCGCCGCCCCGGCCGTAGTCGTCGGCCAGCGCGACGCTCTGCTGGCTGCGCAGCCGCTCGACAGCGGGCAGCACGGTCTCGCGCATCAGCCGGGAGCCGCTGCCCAGGTAGGACTGCCCCAGCGGCAGGCCCTGCCGGTTGTAGAACCGGGCGGTCTCGATCAGGCCGCTGTACACCGGCAGCTGCCCGGCCACGGTGGCCACGAGGGGTCGGCCCGGGTCGGCCGCGGTGAGCTCGCCCGCCGCGCGCACCAGCCGGCCGGCGGCCTGGGCGAGGTCGTCGTCGTAGCGGGCGCGGACGGCGGCGGGCTCCACCCCTCCGGCCACGTACCCGCTGGTGGCCATCGCGTCGGCGTCGGCCAGTGACCGGTACAGCTCGGCGGCGTCCACGCTCAGCGCCGCGACCCGGCCGTCGCCCTCCGCCGTCGCGGACTGTCGGGACAGGCCGCTGCCCAGGCTGACCGCCGCGGTGAGCAGGCAGCCCACCACCAGCACCGCGCCGAGGCGCAGCAGCCGTGCCGGGGTGCTCGGCCCGGCGACCGGCAGGGACCGCAGCCGGGAGAGCGGCCGGGGGTGCGAGGCGGCCCGAGCGCGGGTGAGCGGCCGAACGTCCAGGCTCATCCGTCCCCCACAGTGGTCACTCTAGTGGCCCGGATCACCCTCGACGAAGGCGTTTCGGACCCGTTTCCGAGCCCGTCGTTGCCGGTTTGTGCCGCCCGGATGGGCCGCCCGGTGACGAGTGTGGTTGTCTGTCGCCGGGATGAGGCGTCCTTGTGATCGTGAAGTTGCACGATCAGCGCCGCAACCAGGAAACAAGGGAAATCATGACTGAGGGCACCGTGAAGTGGTTCAACGGCGAGAAGGGCTTCGGTTTCATCGCCCCCGACGACGGCAGTAAGGACGTCTTCGTGCACTACTCCGCCATCGGCGGCAGTGGTTTCAAGTCGTTGGAGGAGGGACAGCGCGTGTCCTTCGAGACCAGCCAGGGCCAGAAGGGCCCGCAGGCGGACAACGTCCAGGTCATCTGACCAGGACCTGTTTCCGCCGGTCGACCGGCGGTGTACCGAAGAGCGCCGCCCGCGAGGTCGGCGTGGTATGAGGAGTTGGCCGGGCGCCTGTAGTTGGCGGCGCCCGCCAACCGTGAGACATCGTCTGGTCGGTCCGTGACCGGTGGGCAGTGAGAGCTCGTCCACCCGGTCACGTTCCGGTTGAGCTTCACCGGCCTCTCGTGCTGGCTACGGAGGCCGGTGAAGCTTGTCTGCCGCACCCCGGCGGGCCGGTCGGTGACCTTGAACGTCAACCCGATCCACAGTGGACCGGGACGACACGACTGTCGGACCCGTGTGCAACCACCGCGGGCCGACAATTCCAGCACTGGCTGCGGCCGGTCCCCGTGCTGTCCCATTCCGGGTGCTGTCCCATTCCAGGTGATGTCCCATTCCAGGTCGCGGTGCGCGACCTCGGGTCACCAGCATCGCCGTAACGCTGGGGGTGACGTTGCGTCACCGACAGGGCGGTGTCGACGCTGGTGCGTCCATCGTCACCGAGACCTACGTCAGTCCGGAATTTTTCGCCGAGAACCAGACCTCAGGTTGACCTCGACACAGCCCGCTCCTCAGGTCATCAGCCTGATTCGACCACCGGCTGTGACCGCCGCGGCTCCATCCCGACCACAGACCGAGCCGCTGCCCGGCACCTGGGCCCGACCAGCTAGTTTGGGCGGGTACGGCCGATCATCAGAATTGATCGGACTTCGGCGTTGCGGCGGCGGCGGCCCGCGCGGCGCCCTCTCGGGCGGCCAACGTCCGTCATGACTACTCGGGCCGCTCCTGGACGCGAAGCGCAGGGCCCTTCAGGTGACTCCGGTTCCCCAGCAGGGATGTCGAGGGAAAGGGCGCGCCCCGCCAGCTTTTCCCGGAAGTGTCGGCGCCGTCCGGATCGGAGTGTCCACCGGGCGCTTGTGGTCGGAGCCCGGGTACCTGACCAAAAGTCGGATGTGCCCCGGGTCGGGCTGATTAGCCAACCTCATTCCGCGCGGTCGGTCACGCGTTCCGATCGCCTCGGCGACACGCCGGCGTCGTACCGCGGCGGGGCGGCTCACCGCCGTTTACCGATCCCGGGAGCGTGGCCGAACATTCGCCCTCGCCGACCCGCGGTCGGTTCTCTCGGGGTTTACGAAAAGGGTGTACCCGGCTATCCGTGAGGTAGCCGTGCCGGTTCGGGCCGAAGGATACCGGGACGGGCCGGCCGCCCCGGACCGCGTCCCCCGGGTCTTGCCCGTCGGTGGCACCGAAGCCGGCACCGGCGACGGGTCTTCGCAGGTAGTCGACCGCCAGTAGCGCCGCGAGGTGACTCCAGGTGGCGCGACCCGGCCGATTCCCTCTATCGGGTCATCCCCGGGGCGAATGATCGTAGCGCTGTGTCAAAAAGGGATGTGGCGGTACGAGAGCGGTTTGATTCGCCATAGCTCAAGGCTCGTTTCTGTTTGATCTCGGTACCGGCCCAGTTCTGTGTCCTGGGTCATCGCATGTGTCAGGGGTGAACTGCGTAAGCCGGGGTCCGCAATTTGTTGACCCCGGTAGTTCGTGACCGTCCGCCGCCGCCTTCGGCTTTCCGTCAACCGATCGGGCAGTCATTTGTATTGCCCTGGACCGGGCGGGACCGGTGGTGCTTCAATCGGTTCTTTGGTGCGGGTTGGCGCGATCGACGATGTCGCGGATGGAGAAATGTAACGATTCGACATCGCGACGGGCAACCCGCTATTCACGGACCGCACGCCCCGACACCCGCAACGGTCCGCGGCTGTATTGAGGGGAGAATTGGTGACTGCCAGCGAGATTTTCGAACGCCGGGAATCGGTTGTCCGGAGTTACTGCCGTAACTTCGACGCGGTTCTTGCCGGCGGGCTCGGGACCGTTGTGTGGGACACCGATGGACGCGAATACCTCGATTTCCTGGCTGGCGCGGGCGCATTGAACTACGGGCACAACGACCCGGACATGCAGCGCGCACTGCTCGACTACATCACGGCCAATGGCATCGCGCACGGTCTTGACCTGCACACCGATGCCAAGCAGGCGTTCCTGGAGAGCTTCGAAGCCCTCGTGCTGGCACCGCGCGGGATGGATCACCGGGTCCAGTTCACCGGCCCGACCGGCACGAACGCGGTCGAGGCGGCTCTGAAGCTGGCCCGCAAGGTGACCGGGCGGACGAACGTCATCTCCTTCACCCGAGGGTTCCACGGGCTCTCGCAGGGCGCCCTGGCGGCGACCGCGAACTCGGCGATGCGCGGCGGCCCGGTCAATGCCCTGTCCGGAGTGTCCAGGCTGCCGTTCGACGGCTACCTCGGTCCGGACGTGGACACCGCCGAACAGCTGGCCCTGATGCTCGAGGACCCGGCCAGCGGGCTGGACGCCCCGGCGGCGATCGTGGTGGAGACGGTGCAGGGCGAAGGCGGCCTCAACGTCGCGTCCGACGGGTGGCTGCGCCGGCTGGCGGAGCTGGCCACGGCGCACGGCGCACTGCTGATCGTGGACGACATCCAGGCCGGGTGCGGCCGCACCGGCACGTTCTTCAGCTTCGAGCCCGCCGGCATCACACCGGACCTGGTCGTGCTGTCCAAGTCGCTGTCCGGCTTCGGGCTGCCGATGTCCGTGCTGCTGATCCGGCCGGAGCTCGACGTCTGGGCACCCGGGGAGCACACCGGGACGTTCCGGGGCAACGGGCACGCGTTCGTCACCGCCCGGGTGGCGCTGGAGAAGTTCTGGGCCGACGGCACCTTCGCCGGCGACATCGCCCGGCGCGCCGAGCTGGTCACCCGGCGGCTCACCGCGATCGCCGGCGGGATCCCCGGTGCCGGCCTGAAGGGGCGCGGAATGATGCAGGGTCTCCAGGTCGACCCGGCACTGGCCGAGCGCATCAGCCGCACCTGCGCCGCCAACGGCCTGATCATCGAGCGGGCAGGGCCGCACGACGAGGTGGTCAAGGTGTTCGCGCCCCTCACCACCCCGGACGAGATCCTCGACAAGGGCCTGACGATCTTGGCCGACGCCGCCGGCGTATCGGCCGCTCCGACGCACCCGGTCACGGCCTGAGCGGCCTGGACCGAAGGGGATCAGACACGTGCTGGGAGAGACACCCACCCGGGCGCCGAAGCTGGCGCCGAGGAGTTCGAGCAGGACCGTCGCGGATCCCCGTGCCGACCGCGTGCTGGTGGCCGACGGCGGTGCGAACCAACCGCGCACCACCGCGGGGGAGCGGCTGGAGCACCTCTTCGAGCAGCGGTGCGACTGGCTCCGCGGGCACGGGGATGCCCACCACCTCGCGGTGGACGGCGGGCACCTCACGCTGACCTATGACGAGCTGGACCGGCGCGCGAACCAGCTGGCCCGCCACCTGCTCGCCGAGGGCGCCCGCGCGGGGGACCGCATCGCCCTGCTGTTCGACCGCCCGGTGTACTCCTACATCGGCATGCTGGCCACATTGAAGATCAACGCCGCGTACGTGCCGCTGGACGTCGGTTTCCCGGCCGACCGGATCGCCTACATCGTCGCCGATGCCGGGGCCACCGTCGTGCTGGCCGCGTCGTCCGCCGCGCGGCGGGTCGAGGGCATCGGGCAGCTGGGTGCGCGGTTGGTCCTGGTGGACGAGGCCGCGCAACTCATCGAGAGGCACAGCCAGGACCGGCTGACCGACGCCGAACGGGGCGAGGCCGCCGACGAGCTCGCCTACATCATCTACACCTCGGGTTCGACCGGCCGGCCCAAGGGCGTCGCGGTCGACCACCCCAGCATCTGCAACTTCGTCCGGGTCGCCGCCGAGGTGTACGGCATCCGCGCCCACGACCGGGTCTACCAGGGCCTCACCATCGCCTTCGACTTCTCGTTCGAGGAGATCTGGGTGCCGTGGGCCTCCGGCGCCACCCTGGTACCCAAGCCGCCCGGTGGCAGCCTGCTGGGCCAGGACCTGCACGAGTTCCTGACCGAGCGGCAGGTCACCGCGATGTGCTGCGTGCCGACGCTGCTGGCCACCGTCGAGGACGACCTGCCGGGCCTGCGCTTCCTGCTGGTCTCGGGGGAAGCCTGCCCGCAGGACCTCATCGCCCGCTGGCACCGGCCCGGCCGCCGGTTCCTCAACGTCTACGGGCCGACCGAGGCGACCGTCACGGCCACCTGGACGGAGCTGCACCCGGACCGGCCGGTCACCATCGGCGTGCCGCTGCCCAGCTACGCCATCGTGATCCTGGACGCCGAGGACCCGTACCGTGCGCTGGGCCGCGGCCAGGTCGGTGAGATCGGCATCGCCGGCATCGGGCTCGCCCGCGGCTACCTCAACCGCGACGAGCTGACCGACCGGGCCTTCATCCCGGACTTCCTGGGCATCCCGGACAACCCGTCCGGGCGGATCTACCGCACCGGCGACCTGGGCCGGATCAACACCGAAGGTGAGATCGAGTACCAGGGCCGGATCGACCTGCAGGTCAAGATCCGGGGCTACCGCATCGAGCTGACCGAGATCGAGTCGGTGCTGCTCCAGGTCCCCGGCATCGCCGCCGCCGTGGTGGACACCTACCGAACGGGGCCGGAGACCGTCGAGCTGGTCGGCTACTACAGCCTGCGCACCGACACCGGGCCGATCGACCAGGAAATGGTCTACGCCCAGCTCCGCGAGCGGCTGCCCGCGTACATGGTGCCGGCCTACCTGGAGCACCTCGACGCCATCCCGCTCACCCCGCAGGACAAGGCCGACCGCAAGAACCTGCCGCCTCCGACCCGCCGCCGCGCCACCGGCGGCGCGTACACCGCCGGGGCCAACGACCTCGAGCGGCGGCTGGCCTCGGCGCTCGCGGACACGCTGCGGGTCGATCAGGTCTCGGTGACCAGCCACTTCTTCACCGAGCTCGGGACCAGCTCGCTGGTGTTGGCGCAGTTCGCCTCACGGGTCCGCAAACAGGCCGACCTGCCCTCGATCTCGATCAAGGAGATCTACCAGAACCCCACCGTCCGGGAGCTGGCGGCGACGGTGGGCAGCACCGCACCGGAGGAGCCGCCCCAGCCGGGCGCGGCTCCCGAGCGGGGCGTCGGCTCGGTGGCCCGGGGAAGCAGCTCGGGCTACCTCCTGTGCGGGGCGGGACAGCTGTTGTTCTTCGTGGGGTTTGTGCTGCTGGGTGGCTTCATCGTCGATGTCGGCTACCAGTGGCTGTCCGTCGCCGAGGGCGTGGTGAGCCTCTACGAGCGCTCGCTGGTGTTCGTCCTGCTCACCTCCGTGGTGTTCTGCCTGCTGCCGATCGTGGCGAAGTGGCTGCTGGTGGGACGGTGGACGGAGACCGAGTTCCGGCTGTGGAGCTGGCGGTATCTGCGGTTCTGGCTGGTCAGCTGGTTGGTGCGGACCAACCCGCTGGTCTTGTTCGCCGGTTCGCCGCTCTATCTGTGGTACCTGCGCGCGCTCGGGGCGAAGATCGGCAAGGAGGTGGCCATCTTCTCCCGCACGGTGCCGGTGGTCACCGACCTGATCAGTGTCGGGGACGGCACGGTGATCCGGCGGGACTGCTCGTTCACCGGGTACCGGGCGATCC
Organism: Pseudonocardia sp.; assembly: GCA_036009565.1. Classification (GTDB taxonomy): domain Bacteria; phylum Actinomycetota; class Actinomycetes; order Mycobacteriales; family Pseudonocardiaceae; genus Pseudonocardia. The sequence goes on from DASYLM010000197.1 coordinate 13,642, forward strand.
GCGGCGTGATCCAGACCGGCCCGGTCAACCTGGGCCACGACGTGGTGGTGGGCGAGAAGACGGTGCTGGACATCGGCACCGCCATGGGTCACGGCGCCCAGCTCGGGCACAGCTCATCGCTGAGCGCCGGTCAGCGGGTGCCCGCCGGGCGGAGTTGGCACGGCACCCCCGCGCGGCCGGCGCTGGCCGACTACCGGGGGATCGGAGCGGGCCCGTGCAGCGACCTGCGCCGGTTCGCGTTCAGCCTGATGCAGCTGCTCGGGCTCTTCGGCGTCGGCCCGGTGCTGGTCACCCTGACGGTTCTGGTGTTCACCAGGGTGCCCCGGCTCAACGCGGTGATCGTGCAGGGCGAGGAGACACTCGCCAACCCGTCGTTCTACCTGGCGGTCGTCCGGCTCTCCTGCGGGCTGTTCTTCGGGCTGCTACTTCTCGGGATCGCGGTGATGGTGACGGTGCCCCGGCTGCTGAGCCGCGCGGTGCAGCCGGGCCGGGTCTACCGGCTGTACGGGGTGCGCTACCTGGTCCAACTGCTC
>DASYLM010000198.1:0-2576 GCA_036009565.1 Pseudonocardia sp.
GCCGGCTCACCGCCGAGGGCGTCCCGGCCACCGCGCGCCACCGCGACCTGGGGCGCGAGTAGTGGACGCCGACGGGTTCACCGACGAACCGGTGCGGATGACCGCACCGCCCCCCGTACCGGTCCCGGTGACCGGGGACCGGCGGTCGGCCGGCGGGCTGCGCGTGGTGGCCTTCGGTGGCGGCCACGGGCTCGCCGCCGCGCTGAGCGCCTGGCGCCGGCTCACCCGCGAGCTGACCGCGGTCGTCACCGTCGCCGACGACGGGGGTTCGTCCGGCCGGATCCGCCGGGAGATGCCGGTGCTGCCCCCCGGGGACCTGCGGATGGCGCTGGCCGCGCTGGCCGGTCAGGAGCCACGCACCCAGGAGATGGCCCAGCTGCTGCAGCACCGCTTCGGCGGCAGCGGGGTGCTCGCCGGACACCCGGTCGGGAACCTGATGCTGACCGGGCTCACGGAGATGCACGGTGGGGACAGCGTACGGGCGCTCCGCACGCTGGAGGGGCTGCTGGAGGCCCAGGGCCGGGTGCTGCCGATGGCCGAGGTGCCACTGGACCTGGTGGCCACGGTGGCCAGCGTCGACCCCGACGACCCGCAGGACACCCGACGGATCCGCGGCCAGGTGGCGATCGCCTCGACCCCCGGCCGGGTGCAGGACATCCGGGTGTCCCCGGCCGATCCGCCGGTGCCCGCCGCGGTGCTGCAGGCGATCGCCGAGGCCGACATCATCAGCCTCGGGCCGGGGTCCTGGTACACCTCCGTGCTGCCGCACCTGCTGGTCCCGCGGCTGCGGCGCGCGCTGGCCGAGACGTCGGCGCGGGTGGTCGTCGTCCTCAACCTGGAGCCCCAGCCGGGGGAGACCGACGGCTTCTCCCCCGAGGAGCACCTGCGGGTGCTGCTGGCCCATCTGGGAGGCGTGTCGCTGCACACCGTCATCGCCGATGCCGCTGCGGTTGTTGACCGGCGTGGTCTGCTGTCTGCTGTGCAGGGATGTGGTGCGGAACTGGTGCTGGCACCAGTGGCCTCGCCCGACGGTGCACCACGGCACGACCCCTCCAGGCTCGCTGCCGCACTGGCCTCCGTGGTCGGCGCGCGGTGAGCGGACGGGGGAGGGCTGGGCCCGGGGACCGGTGCACCGGCCGGCACACAGGGGGAAGGGAACACCGCTGATGGCGATGACGGCGATGGTGAAGGACGAGCTCTCCCGCGTGGAGTGCACGAAGACCTCTGAGCGCAAGGCCGAGGTGACGGCGCTGCTGCGCTTCTCCGGCGGCCTGCACATCGTGGGTGGCCGCGTGGTCATCGAGGCCGAGCTGGACACCGGCTCGGTGGCCAGGCGGCTGCGGCGCGACATCAGCGAGGTGTACGGCTACACCAGCGGGGTGAGCGTGCTCGCCGGCGGCAACATCCGCCGGGGCGTGCGCTACCTGGTGCGGATCGCCAAGCACGGCGAGGGCCTGGCCCGGCAGACCGGGCTGGTCGACCAGCGCGGTCGTCCGGTACGGGGCCTGCCGCCGTCGGTGGTCTCCGGCGGGATCGGTGACGCCGAGGCGGCCTGGCGCGGCGCCTTCCTGGCGCACGGGTCGCTGACCGAGCCAGGGCGCTCGTCGTCCCTGGAGGTCACCTGCCCCGGACCGGAGGCGGCGATGGCCCTGGTGGGCGCCGCCCGCCGGCTGGGCATCGCGGCGAAGGCCCGCGAGGTCCGCGGCACCGATCGGGTCGTCGTCCGGGACGGCGACGCGATCAGCGCACTGCTGACCCGGATGGGCGCCCACGACGCCGTGCTGGCCTGGGAGGAGCGGCGGATGCGCCGCGAGGTCCGGGCGACGGCCAACCGGCTCGCCAACTTCGACGACGCCAACCTGCGCCGGTCCGCGCGCGCCGCGGTCGCCGCCAGCGCCCGGGTGGAGCGGGCCCTGGAGATCCTCGCCGACGAGGCCCCCGAGCACCTGCTGGTGGCCGGGCGGCTGCGGCTGGAGTTCGGTCAGGCGTCCCTGGAGGAACTGGGCCAGCGGGCGGACCCGCCGATGACCAAGGACGCGGTCGCCGGGCGGATCCGGCGGCTGCTGGCGATGGCCGACAAGCGCGCCAAGGACCTCGGCATCCCGGACACCGAGTCCGTGGTCACCGACGACATGCTGGCGCAGTAACGGCAGCCGCAGACGTCCGCGACGTCTGCCCGGCCCGTCGCGGCCGGGCGGACGGCGGGGTCGGAGGGGCGCGCGTCGGCCGATAGGCTCACCCTGACATGTGGCCGCGCGCACGCGCGGCCGACGGTGCCGCTGGGCCGACCGGCCTGGCTGGGCAACACGGTCTGGGAGGTCCTCAGTGACGGTACGGGTCGGGATCAACGGGTTCGGCCGAATTGGCCGCAACTTCTATCGGGCGGCTGCCGCGAGTGGCGCGGACATGGAGGTCGTGGCGGTCAACGACCTGACCACCCCCGAGACGCTCGCGCACCTGCTCAAGTACGACAGCATCCTGGGCAAGCTGCCCGAGGACGTCTCGGTCGTCGGCGACGGGATCAAGGTCGGCGGAGCCACCATCAAGGTGCTGGCCGAGCGCGACCCGGCGAACCT
>DASYLM010000199.1:0-4917 GCA_036009565.1 Pseudonocardia sp.
CGCCCACACCAGCCGGGCCGTGTACGCGGTGATCAGCACTGCGCCGGCCATGTGCGTCAGCACCAGCAGCGCCGGCAGATGCGTGAAGTACTGCACGTAGCCGATGACGCCCTGGGCCAGCTCCACGGCGAGCAGGTCACGGGCGGCGCGGCGGGCGCGGCCGGGGGAGTCCGTGGCGTGCAGCGCGACCAGCAGCGCGACGGTCAGCCCGATGAGCAGGAAGACGACGTCGGCGTGCAGTTGGCTGACGAGCTCGGGGTCGAAGCCGGTGCGGCCGGCATCCGGGTCGCCGCTGTGCGGGCCGCTGCCGGTCACCACCGTGCCGAACACCTGCACGGCGGCCACGGCCGCGGCGATGCCGGTGACCAGCGCGGCCAGCGGACGTCGGACGAGCAGCTGCCCGACCCCCGGCTCCCGGGAGCGCAGCCACAGCACCGTGGCGATCGCCACCAGCACCATCGACAGCAGGAAGTGCGCGGCGACGGTCCACGGGTTGAGCCCGGTGAGCACCGTCACCCCGCCGAGCAGCGCCTGCGCGGGGATGCCCAGCAGGCTGAGGACCGCCAGTCGCCGCAGGTCCCGGCGCACGGAGAGGAACACCGCCGCAACCGTGGCGAACGCCACCACGACGAGGGCGAAGGTGAGCATCCGGTTCCCGAACTCGATCAGCCCGTGCCCGGCGAGCTCGGGGGTCGGGGTGATGCTGCCGTCGGTGCACTCGGGCCAGGTGGGGCAGCCCAGCCCCGAGCCGGTGAGCCGGACGGCGCCCCCGGTCACCACGATCAGGCCGTTGGCGACGACGTTGAGCAGCGCGATGGGCGCGACGACGGAGGGTCGGACGACCGCGGGAAGAACCGGCACCCCGCTGATGCTACTTACCGGGAGTGCCCCCGCGGCCCGGCGGAACCAGCCGGACGGCGACCCACCCGACACGCGCAGACCCGGCGGATCGATGTCCCGCCGACCGGTGCGCGGCGTCCCGGTGGGTAGGTGAGCACCGGCACCGACACCCGATGAGGAGTGACTTCTCCCATGACCAGTGGTTTCCCCGGCGGACCCTACGGGGCGAGCCCGTTCGACGACTTCTTCCAGGCGTTCCTGGGCCCCGGCGGCGCGCGGCGGGGCCCGCAGCGGGTGGACATCACCCAGCTGCTCACCGACCACGCACGCGAGGTGGTCGCCGCCGCGGCGCGGCAGGCCGCCGACTGGGGCGTCACCGACCTCGACGGCGAGGCCCTGCTCTGGGCGCTGGCCGGCCACGAGCCGACCCGCACCCTCCTGTCGCGTGCCGGCGTCGACCCCGACCGGCTGCGCAGCCAGCTCGACGCGCAGCTGCGCCGCGGCGAGCCGGCGGAGCAGCCCCCCGTGCTGACCCCGACCATCAAGCGTGCCCTGCTCGACGCCCACCAGGTGTCCCGGGCCAGCGGCTCCACCTACATCGGCCCCGAACACCTGCTCTTCGCCCTCGCGCTGAACCCCGAGTCCGGCGCCGGACGGGTGCTGCACGGCGCCCGGGTGACGCCCGAGGCGCTGCAGCGTGCCGCGGCGGGTGGCAGCGCCCCCCGCGTCGCGGCCACGGGCGGGAACGGCCGGGGCGGCGAGCAGTCGCCGTCGGCCACCCCGACCCTGGACGAGTACGGCCGGGACCTGACCGAGCTGGCCGGCAACGGCAAGATCGACCCGGTCATCGGCCGCGCCGCCGAGATCGAGCAGACCATCGAGGTGCTGTCCCGCCGCAACAAGAACAACCCGGTGCTCATCGGTGAGGCCGGCGTCGGCAAGACCGCGATCGTCGAGGGCCTCGCCGCCCAGATCGTCTCCGGCGACGTCCCCGAGCAGCTGCGCGGACGGCGCCTGGTGGAGCTCGACCTCACCGGGCTGGTGGCCGGCACCCGCTACCGCGGTGACTTCGAGGAGCGGCTGAAGAAGCTGATCGACGAGATCCGGGAGAACAGCGACTCGGTGCTCGTCTTCATCGACGAGCTGCACACCGTCGTCAACGCCGGCGGTTCGGAGGGCTCGGCCGGCGCGGGCAACATGCTCAAGCCGGCGCTGGCCCGTGGTGAGCTGCACGTCATCGGCGCCACCACGCTGGACGAGTACCGCAGGAACATCGAGAAGGACCCGGCGCTGGAGCGGCGCTTCCAGCCGATCCTGGTGCCCGAGCCCAGCACCCTGGACACCATCGAGATCCTGCGCGGGCTCCGCGACCGGTACGAGGCGCACCACCAGGTGCGGTTCACCGACGAGGCGCTGGTCGCGGCGGCGGAGCTCTCCGACCGCTACATCGCCGACCGGCACCTGCCGGACAAGGCCATCGACCTGATCGACCAGGCCGGCGCCCGCGTGCGGCTGCGGATGAAGACCCCGACCACCGACCTGCGGTCACTGGAGCAGGAGGTGGAGCGGCTGCGGCGGGAGAAGGACCAGGCGGTCGCCGAGGAGCAGTACGAGCGCGCCTCGACGCTGCGCGACGAGCTGACCACGGCCACCGCCGAGCTGGAGCTGGCGCGGTCCGGTGGCGGTGCGGGCATCCCCGAGGTGGGGACGACGGAGATCGCCGAGGTGGTCTCCAGGAGCACCGGCATCCCGGTCGCCCAGCTGACCGAGGAGGAGCGCGACCGGCTGCTGCGGCTGGAGGACGTGCTGCACGAGCGCGTCGTGGGCCAGCAGGAGGCCGTCGACGTCGTCTCCGAGGCGATCCGCCGCTCCCGGGCGGGGCTGGGGGACCCCGACCGGCCGATCGGCAGCTTCCTGTTCCTCGGCCCCACCGGCGTCGGGAAGACCGAGCTGGCCCGGGCGCTGGCGGAGGCGCTGTTCGGCGACTCCGACCGGATCATCCGGCTGGACATGAGCGAGTTCCAGGAGCGGCACACGGTCAGCCGGCTCGTCGGCTCGCCTCCCGGGTACGTGGGCTACGAGGATGCCGGGCAGCTGACCGAGGCCGTGCGGCGCAACCCGTATTCGGTGGTGCTGTTCGACGAGATCGAGAAGGCGCACCCGGACGTGTTCAACACGCTGCTGCAGCTGCTGGACGACGGCCGGCTCACCGACTCCCAGGGCCGCACGGTCTCCTTCACCAACACCGTGGTGATCATGACCAGCAACCTGGGCTCCGACGTGATCGCCAACCACCGCGGTCCGCTGGGCTTCACCGCCGGTGGTGAGCGCGAGGGCGACCTGCGGGACGCGGTGATGCGGCGGCTGCGGGAGGCGTTCCGGCCGGAGTTCCTCAACCGGATCGACGAGATCGTGGTGTTCCGCCAGCTGGACGCCGAGCAGCTGACCCGGATCACCGACCTGCTGCTCGACGAGACCCGTCGCCGGCTGGCCGCCCAGGACATCGCCCTGGAGTTCAGCCCCGAAGCGGTGGCCTGGTTGGCCGAGCGGGGCCACGAGCCGGCTTTCGGTGCGCGGCCGCTGCGCCGCGCGATCCAGCGTGAGGTGGACAACCCGGTGTCCCGCCTGGTGCTCGGCAGCGGTCTGCACGCCGGTCAGCGGGTGACGGTCACGGTGGTCGACGGTGCCCTGGACTTCCAGGTCACCGACGTCGAGCCGAACTCCGTCGCGGAGGTCCCGGCGTCCGCCGAGGTGTGACGCCGGTCTCGGGGAGCCCGTAGGTAAGGGCGACCTTGCTTGCGGGCTCCCCGATTAAGCACACAATCGTGTTGTGGAATCCGTTGCGGCACCGGCCGTCCCCCCGGCGACAGCCGGTCCGGGGACGTGGCATGCCCCGGCGGACGACCTGCGCACGCGGGACCGTGTGAGCGCCCTGCTGCTCGAGCACGGCCCGCAGACGGCGACCGAACTGGCCGCCCTGCTCGGCATCTCCCCGGCGGCGGTCCGCCGGCACCTGGACTTCCTCGTCGCCGCCGGGCGGGTGGCCGAGCGGGAGGCCCAGCGGGCGGTCGCCGGCTCCCGCGGTCGCGGCCGTCCGGCCCGCCGTTTCACCCTCACCGACGCCGGGCACTCGGCCTTCCCGCACGCCTACGACGACCTGGCGCTCACCGCACTGCGGTTCGTGGCCGAGCAGGGCGGCGCTGACGCCGTCCGCGCGGTCGCCGAGCAGCAGCTGGCCGGTCTCGAGCAGCGCTGCTCGACCGCCGTGGCGAGCGCGCAGTCCGCAGCCGGTGCCGACGGCGAGGCCGTCGACCGGGCGCAGGTGCTGGCGCTGGCGCTGACCACGGAGGGCTACGCGGCGACCGCCTCGGCGATCTCCAGCGGTGGTCAGCTCTGCCAGCACCACTGCCCGGTGGCACACGTCGCGGCCGAGTTCCCCCAGCTGTGCGAGGCTGAGACCGCGGTGATCGGCCGGCTGGTGGGCACGCACGTCCAGCGTCTGGCCACGATCGCCCACGGCGACGGAATCTGCACCACCCACATACCGGGCCGGCTCACCCTCCGCGCGGGGAACAAAGCCGCCCCAGCACGCCCTGTACCTGCTGGTCGCGCAAGGCCGGGAACGGCCGGCGCCAGCACTGCACCGACCCCCTCGATCGACCGGGAGAGGACCCCCGCATGACCAGCACGCAGCAGCCGGTGGCCAACGTGCCGCTGACCCAGGACGAGCAGATCGACGCCCTCGGCCGGTACAAGTACGGCTGGGCGGATGCCGACGTCGCCGGTGCCTCGGCCACGCGTGGACTCAGCGAAGCCGTCGTCCGCGACATCTCCGGCCGCAAGAGCGAGCCCGAGTGGATGCTCGAGCGCCGGCTGAAGGCCCTGACGCTGTTCGGCAAGAAGCCCATGCCGGACTGGGGCTCGGACCTGTCGGGCATCGACTTCCAGAACATCAAGTACTTCGTGCGCTCCACCGAGGCCCAGGCGGCCACGTGGGAGGAGCTGCCCGAGGAGATCCGCAACACCTACGACCGGCTGGGCATCCCGGAGGCCGAGAAGCAGCGGCTGGTCTCCGGC
>DASYLM010000200.1:0-4226 GCA_036009565.1 Pseudonocardia sp.
ACCGCGGATGCTGCCCCGCCGCCGGCGAGGACCACGACCGTGACCGCGGTGTCGGCCGGTGATGTCCACGCGGGCCCCAGCGACGCCAGGCCCGTCGTCAGCCACGTCGTCCGGGACAACTCGTACAAGGCCCAGTGCTGGGCAGAAGGTGACCCGGTCACCGTCCAGAACGTCACCCGGGCCAACTGGGTCAAGCTCCAGCTCGACCAGGGCGGCGCCGGCTACGTGAACACGGTATACCTCAAGGGCGACGAGCACGGCAACGTGCCCAACCACTGCTGAGGCGGGGGCCGTTCCCCGTCGGCGGGGCCGGCGAGCTCAGGGCTGGGCCCCGTCGAGTCTCGCGCGTTCCTGATCGGGGTCCCAGTCAGCCGCGGCGGGCCAGCTCGGGGCCATCGCCCGCAGCTGCTCGCCGAGGAGCTGGCTGATCGCCCAGTCGCGGTACCACTTGTGGTCCGCCGGCACGACGTACCACGGCGCGGCCTCGGTGTTGCACCTGTCCAGCACGTCGGAGTACGCGCGCTGGTAGTCCGCCCAGAACGTGCGCTCGGTGACGTCCTCCGGGTTGTACTTCCAGTACTTGGCCGGATCATCCAGCCTGGACCGCAGCCGCTTGCGTTGTTCGTCGGCGGAGATGTGCAGGAAACACTTCACGATCCGGGTCGAGCCGGCCAGCTCGGCCTCGAAACGGTTGATCACGTCGTAGCGCCCCGACCACTCCTCGTCGGGAACCAGCTGGTGAACCCGCACCACCAGAACGTCCTCGTAGTGCGAACGGTCGAACACGCCGATGATCCCCGGCGGAGGCAGCTGCCGCCTGACCCGCCAGAGGAAGTGGTGCTCGCGCTCCTCGACCGAGGGCCGGCCGAAGCTGTGGTAGCGGACACCCATCGGGCTGACCAACCCGAGGACATGCTTGACCGTGCCTCCTTTGCCGGCCGTGTCCATGCCTTGCAGCACCAGCAACAGGCTGCGCCGGCCACCGGCCCGACCCTCGGCGTAGAGCATCTCCTGCAGCTCGGCCAACTGTCGCCCGATCGGTTTCGCCAACGACTTCGCGTCCGCCTTGCCGGCGCCGGTGAAGCCGGGTGTCCCCGCGGTGTCGATCGCCGAGAGGTCCACCGGCCCGCTGGGCGCCCGCAGCAGGTCCCCGAGCCTCGGTGCAACTCCGGACAACGGCGGCGCGGACCCGGCACTCTTCTTCCCATCGGCCATCGTCGAAGGCTCGCAGGGACCGCGCCATCGCGACAATGCGGAGCCAAAGATCACCCGAGCGGACCCGCCTGATACCGGTCAGACCGGGCGGGTGAGCCCGATCACGGCCCGGACCGCGGTGGCGAACCGGTCCGGGTCGAAGTGCTCCGGGTCGGTCAGCACCAGGCGCGCGGCCATCTCGAACAGGGCTACCAGGGTGTGCGCGACGATCTCCGGATCGAGCCCGGCCGGGCCGCCGAGGCCGCCGAGCACCCGGTGGGCGATCGTCTCCGCGCGGGCGAGCACCATCGTCCTGGCCTGCTCGCGGGCGGCGTGGAACTGGACCGGCATGTCCGGCATCGGCATCACGATGCAGCGCCACCGGTCGGGGGCGTCGCGCACCGCCTCGAGGAACTCGGCGAGCACCTGCGCGAGAAGCTCCCCCGGCCCCTCGGCGAGGCGTTGCCCGGCGCCGTCGGGCAGTACCGCGCGCAGCTGGAGAAGGGCCTGTTCCTGTTCGCGCCGCAACAGCGCGGCCAGCAGCTCCCCGCGGCTGGCGAACTGGCCGTAGATGACCGGCTTGGTGACGCCCACCTGCTCGGCGACCGCATCCATGGTCACCGCGTTGTGTCCCCGCGTCACGACCAGGCGCAGCGCCGCGTCGAGCAGTTGGGTGCGGCGTTGCGCCGCTGGCACGCGCGGGGCGTAGGTGCGCCGCTGCCGCCGCGGGTCGGGCGCCGTGATCATGTCACCGGTCATGGCACCTCCGGGGTTGTCCTGGGCGATACCGCTCGCCCCCCACTGGACAAAGCTACTCTACCGTAGGATATTGCCGTTATTACTACGCGATTACTACGCGACAGTAGCAAAAGCTCGTCGGCGAGCCGGTCCCGCGGCGGCAGCAGCAGTGGAGGCAAGGTGCACACCAGGCGGCGGGTGGCCGCACTCAGTGGCCGTTACGAGATGAAAGCCTGACCCTGGTGGCCCGCGCAGAGGAGCATGTGATGCCGACTTCCAAGGCCCGCGCCGACCAGCCGCGCCGCGAGTGGGAGGACTACGGGTTCTTCGGCCCGGACTCGCCGAGCTGGCAGGTGTGGACCGCACCGACCGCCCTGCTCGGGTTCCAGCGCTCGGTGGTGCTCGAGCACTTCGACCCGTTCCTGGCCGCCGCGGTCGCGGACATGTACGGGATCTACAGCGATCCGCGCGGGCGCCTCGACCGCACCCTGGCCTACTTCCTGACCGTGGCGGTCGCGGACGGGCGGACCGCGATCGAGGCAGCCGAGATCCTGATGCGGGTGCACGCCAAGGCGACCGGCATCGAACCGATCAGCGGCCAGCGCTACAGCGCCAACAACCCCGCCTCGCAGCTGTGGATCCACGTGACCGGTTGGCACTCGGTCCTCAAGTGCTACGAGATGTACGGCCCCGGACCACTGTCCGCCGAGCGGGAACAACGGTACTGGGACGACTGCGTCGTCGCCGCCGAACTGCAGACCTGCAAGCCGGCCGACGTGCCGAACTCCCGGGCCCAGGTGCGCGAGTACTTTGCCGAGGTGCGGCCGCGACTGTGCTCCTCCGAGCGCGCGGAGCGGGCAATGCACTACCTGCTGCGCACGCCCCGCGCGCAGGGCAAGTTCTCCCTGTGGGCCGGCAGCCGGCTGATGGCGCGCTCGACGATCGCCACGCTGCCGAGGTGGATGCGCCAGATGGGCAGGTTCGAGCAGTCCGCCGCCGTCGACCGCGCCATCCTGGCCCCTACCCGCGCGGCGATCCGCGCCACCGGCTCGCCGAAAGCCAAGCTCGCGGTCCTGCGTGGCTACGCGCCGATGACCGGCCGGGTGCTGCGGCAGCACCTGTACGGCCAACCGAGGCCGCGTGCCGAGACGATCACCCCGGCCCGGGCGCGCGAACTCTACGGGCCGGCCGCCAAGCTCCGCGCCGAGGCAATGTTCGCCGGCAGGTGACCGCGGGGCGCCGGGCCCGGCGGGCGCGGGCCCGCCCCTATGAGCGCCAGGTTGCCGCCGAGTCGAGCAGCCGACCGCCGCCGGCCGCCGCCCAGGCGTGACTGGCGAGGAGCTGGTTCAGCCCTCGTCCCCAGTCGAAGTCCGCGTCGGTCAGGGTGGCCGCGAACCTGTTGCCGAGGTCGGCACGTCGCCGCGGCGCAACGGTCGGGGCGAAGTGCTCGTCGAGCCAGTCGCGCTGACAGGCCGCGTAACCGGCGGGCGTGGCGGACCGGTCCGCGCCCTGCCACCCGCATTCGCACGCCGGCAGGTAACCGGTGAACGTGCCGCTCGTGCAGCGGCTCACGTCGGTCCAGATATCGCTTCGAACTCCGTCACGATAGCGGCCGGCCACATAACCTTCGTGGTCATCGGTCACTTCGTCGGCCCCCGCACCGATGAAGAACATCCAAACATGGTGCATCATGTGGGTGACCGACAAAAGAACGAGAACATCCATTCACCGGCCCGTGGCGGCGAGCGGCGTCCAGCCCGAGCCGAGTTGCCGACCCTTCCATTCCGATAATTCGCGGCCCTGTCCAGCGCGAGAATGGACCTCGGAATTCGTTCGGTTCCGCGTTGCCTTTCATTCATTTTCTGTTCATCAACGGGAAGGCGTGGGGTGAGCCCACCCAGGGCCGGGGGACGGCACCACCCATCTGGGGGGATCACACCATCGTTCCCGCGCCGCCGCGCTGCGACCCTTCTCGCGGGGCAGCAGCGCCGGCGGGAAGCTCGACGCCAAGGGCCGGGGCGCCAACGCGCTCACCGGCTCGCTGAGCGGCGGGAAACTCTCCGGCACCGTGTCCGCCGGCGGCAAGTCGTGGACCTACACCGCCGCACCCACCGCGGCGCCGGCCGGGCTGTACCGGTCGAAGACCCCCGCCGCCACGACCGGCTGGGTCAAGGACTCCAACGGCCAGGTGACCGGGCTGGTGAACGCCGGCGGTGCACTGCGGCCGGCGCCGGCACTGGATCCCGCCACCGCCCAGTCCATCGAGGGCGGCGACACGGTCGTCGGCCAGTGAC